>NZ_JBFAQT010000009.1:0-104542 GCF_040678895.1 Kitasatospora sp. NPDC049258 | reverse complement strand
GGTCGACGGCCGTGCGGTCGCGGTCACCGGCGGTATGGAGGGGACGGTGCTGGTGTGGGACCTGGCCACCGGGGAGCAGCTCGGCGAGCCGCTGGTCTGCCACATCGGGGACGGCGTCACGGCGTTGGCGACGGCGGTGGTCGACGGCCGTGCGGTCGCGGTCACCGGCGGTATGGAGGGGACGGTGCTGGTGTGGGACCTGGCCACCGGGGAGCAGCTCGGCGAGCCGCTGGTCCGCCACGACGGGGACGGCGTCACGGCGTTGGCGACGGCGGTGGTCGACGGCCGTGCGGTCGCGGTCACCGGCGGCGAGGACGGGACGGTGCTGGTACGGGATCTGGCCACCGGGGCGCCTATCGGTGAGTTCTCGCCCGGTCGCGCCCCGGTCCTCGCGATGGCGACGGCCGAGTCGGACGGCCGGGTCGTCGTCGCCGTCGGTTGCAGCAGTTGGATCGAGGTGTGGGACCTGGCCGCCCAGGAGCGCGTTGGGCGGTGGCGCTCCGGGGCGGATTGCGGAGCCGTCCATGCGGTGGCGACGGTGACGGTGGACGGTCGTGCCGTCGTGATCACCGGCACCGACGACGGGCAGGCGCGGGTGTGGGACCTGGCCACCGGTGAGCAGCTCGGCGAGCCCTTCGGGGGCCACCGTGACCGTGTGTGCGCCGTGGCGACGGCGGTGGTCGACGGCCGTGCGGTCGCGGTCACCGGCAGCGACGGGCAGGCGCGGATGTGGGACCTGGCCACCCGCGAGCAGATGGGGGAGCCGATCCCCGTCGACCGCGGTTGGAAGTGGGCCTTGGCGACGGCGGAGGTGAACGGCCGTGCCGTCGTCGTGACCGGCGGGGACGGAACAGCGCGGGCATGGGACCTCGCCGCCCCGCAGATCGGACGGCCTCGCCGTGACCGGCCGGAGGTCGGTGCGGTCGCGACGGCGGAGGTGGGTGGCCGCACCGTCGTGGTGACCGGTTGCGAGGGCGGGACGGTGGGCATGTGGGATCTGGCGACCGGGGAGCAGGTTGCCGGGCCCGTCGGCGGTCACGCCGGCACGGACGTGCTGGCGATGGCGATCGCCGTGGTGGACGGTCGCCCCCTGGCTGTCGTCGGCACCGACGACGAGCTGGCCCGGGTGTGGGACCTCGCCACCCGCGAGCAGCTCGGCGAGCCGTTCAGGGGACATGACCACGGTGTGTTGGCAGTGGCGACGGCAGAACTCGACGGCCGTACGGTCGCGGTCACCGGGACCATCGCGATCCCCTACCTGTGCGACGGGGCGCTGCGGGTGTGGGACCCGACCACCGGCGAAGCGGAGCGGCAGCCACTGAGCTGCGACGGCGAGGGCGTGGTGCGGGTGGCGACGGCGACGGTGGAGGGCCGCGCCGTCGCCGTCACCCTTGGCGGAAAGGGGACGGTGCGGGTGTGGGACCTCGCCGCCGGGGACCAGTTGGGTGCGCCCCTCGCGGGACCGGACGACAGGGCCTACTGGGTGGCGACCGCCGTCGTCGACGGCCGCCCCTTGGCGCTCACCGGCCACGACGAGGTGCTGCGGGTGTGGGACCTCGCCACGGGTGTGCCGCTGGGTGACCCGCTGGCCGGCGGAGGGGCTACGACCGGGGTGGTGGACGGCCGCGCCGTGGTGGTCGTCCACGAACGCGACGGAGCCCGGCAGATCCGGGACTTGGCCACTTTCGAACCGGTCGGACCGCCACTGGTGCTTCCGAGGCCTCTGAGGGCCATGGCCGTCACGCCGGACGGGCGTCTGATCTTGGCCTTCGGTCAGGAGGTTGCGGTGCTTCGATGTCGCCGACGATGGCCCGCAACGCGCTCAGGTACCGGCTCAGCGCGGTGCGTCCGGCCGGAGTGAGGGCCAACCAGGTGCGCGGCTGCTTTCCGACGTAGCCCTTGGTGACCTCCACGAGGCCCGCCGCCTCCAGCAGGGTGACCTGCTTGGAGAGGGTCGCCGCCCTGATCACCACGGTCTCGCGGACGACACGGAACTCGCTCCGGTCGGTCTTCGCCAGACAGGCCATGATGGACAGCCTGATCGGCGAGTGGATGGTGCCGTCCAGCTGGTAGCGGGGATGGCCCTCGCCGGCCCCGTCCGGGGCCTCGGGCAGCCGCGCCTCGCCGGCAGCTCCGTCGTCCGCAAGCTTCACGCCTCGCCCCTCTCGCTCATGGTCTCCCAAACCGCAGGAACATTACCGAATGTAAATGAGTGGTGTCACCATGGGCAAATGCACCCGCCCGCGGGGACATCAGGAGCCGGGGCCGGAGCGCGGCGTGTCGCCGACGAAGTGGGCGCAGAACGGTCGGCCGACGAGTTTCGGTCGCGGCGCGGCCCCGGGTCCGGTGAACCGGTCTGCTGCGGAGATTTTCGAGGTCGAAAGAAATTGATCGGAGCAAACGCCGGCTGCGCTAGGATTCCGGGATGAGTGGAACTGCCCTTTCGATCGAATTGGCCGGCCCGGTCCCGGCCGAAGACCTTGTGCGACTTCATGAGCTCCTGATCGGCCTTTCGGATGGGATGGAGGTGAAGTCGCCGGAACACTTCGACCTGGTGATACTGCCGCAGCGATTGGGCGTCGGCGGGAGCTGGGGGCCGTTCGATCCGGGCCCGTTCTGCGTCGCTCTCAATGGGCCGGGGTTCGAATGGGAGGAGATTTTCCACGGCGACCACGACTACGGGGACTTGGAACTGAGGAGCCTGATCGGATTCACCCCGGCGTATGACCTCCTTGTCTCGGGTTCCTGCAGTCGGCCGATCGACCACGCGGTCACGGCCCTTCTCGCCGCCTCGGTGATGGACATCGTCGGGGGAGTCGCGAACGTGGAGGTGGTAGCACACCAGATCCCCGTCATCCGAGCTCTTCCAGGATTTCTCGCCCTCGCCACCGAGTGGAGCAGGGCGTTCGGCTCCGCAGAATTCCTGCGGGCCTGGGCCGCGCATCCGGACTTTCGGCTCTGCTAGCCGCACCGACCAGCCCTTGGAGGACCTGTGCCAAGCCACGTACCGCGCGATCGGGCCGGGCGATACCCGACCCCGGCGGATCACCCCGCAGCGCACTACCACAGTCCGGAACTCACGGCCGGCGAAGTGCGCGCCCTGATGCGGAGGAACTACCTGCTGCTGCAGACCGGCGAAGCAGCACTCGGCCTCATCGGGCCGGACCTGCTCGGAATCGCGGTCGAGCCCGGACCGGACACGATCGTCCTCCACTTTGCCGTCACCGCCGGCACGGCCGAGGTGCAGGAATGCCTCGACGACATCACGTTCGAGCTCCAGGCGCTGCTCGTCGGTGGACCTGAACAGAGCTCGGAGATCATCACCACGATCCACCTCGGTGCGCCCGATGCGGCCTGGCCGGGGCACTCCCACGCCCTGCTCCACCTCGCGAAGCCGGGGTCCGAGCAGTGCGGCCGTCAAGTCAGCGTGTGAAGGCGGAGTTGGACGCCCTCGCGACCGCACCTCAGGTCACCTACCCCTGGTGCGGCGCGTGGTCAGCGGGCGAGCGAGCGGAGGAGGCGGACGTACGGGGACCAGCGGGACGGTCGGGCCACCGTGCCGGTGCAGGCTGCCTCGGCGCGGTCCAGGGCGTCCTCCAGGCAGGCGTCGTGCATCCAGCGGAAGGCCAGCGGCCAGCTCAGGCGCGCGGGGCCGGTGGCCCGCATCGCGAGGGTGTGCCGGAGCACCGTGCGCTCCCCGTCGAGCGGCAGCGCCGCGAACTCGTGGAAGCCGTCGAAACCGCGCGGCCCGCTGAAGGCGAACCGCACCCAGCTGCCCGGCACGTACGCGGCGACCGTGTAGCGGACCGGTCCGTGGCCGCCCACCGCGCCGACCGCCAGCGGGCGGTCGAACTCCATCGCGGGCCAGTCCGGTTGCGGCCACAGCCGGTCCGGCCGGTCGGCCGTCCCGCCGGACAGGCTGTCGATGAGCGCGCCAACCTCGCTCGCGTCGGCGGCCAGCACGCGCTCGTGCACGTTGTAGACAGGCATGGGTCTCCCCCGGAAGTAAATTAGAGAACTCTCTCTAGTTGTTCTGGAGGTTACTCTCTTATTCATGGCCAGACCACCCCGCTTCGACACCGGTCAACTCCTCGACGCCGCGGTCCTCCTCGGCGCCGCGGGCGGACCGGCCGACGTGACCATGACCGCCGTCGCCCAGGCGGTCGGCGCGCCGAGCGGGTCCGTGTACCACCGCTTCCCCGGCCGGTCGGCCCTGCTCGCCGAGGTGTGGCTGCGCAGCGTCGAGCGCTTCCAGGACGGGTACTTCGCCGCGCTCGGCAGCGACCCCGACCCCCGGCTCGCCGCCCGTGCGGCCGCCCGGCACGTCGTCTCCTGGAGCCGCGCCCACCCGCAGGAGGCCTCGCTGCTCCTGTACGGAGCCGAGGAGTTCGGCCGCGCCGACTGGTCCGAGGAGCACAAGGAGCGCGCGGACCTGGGCAACCAGCGCGTGTTCGGGTCCCTGGCCACCCTCGCCGAAGCACTCGGCGCGGCCGGCCCGCAGGACCGTGACCGCGTGACCTTGGCCCTGATCGACCTCCCGCTGTCCGTGGTCCGCCGCCATCTGCGCGCCGGCCGCCCGCTGCCGCCGTACGCCGAGGACCTCGCCGAGGAATCCTCGGCGACGCTCCTGGCGCACACCCGCACCGCGTAGCGGTCCGAGGCGGGTTCAGCGCAGGCACTGGGCGAGGGCGCCGGTGACGGCGGTGGCGAGGGTGACGACGGCGGCGAAGGTGGCCGCGGCGCGGGTCAGGGCGGCGGGGTAGCCGGCGCCGTCCAGGCGGGCGAGCGTGCCCGCGGCCGTGGCGGCCAGCAGTGCGAGCACCAGGACGAGGGCGGCGGCGAGCAGGACGACGGCGGTGCGGTTCACGGTGGTCTCCCTTGACGCGGAGGGGTGTCGACCCGGCCCAAGGTGGCCGAAACGGTGTCCGCCGTGGTGCGCGCCGGACCATGATGAACACCGTCGGACACGAGGGCCGAGGGCTTGGGGATCGGATGGGTGGGGAACGGGACCGGGCGCTCGTCGCGCTGCGCGAGCGGCTCGCCGACACCCTGGCCGGCGCACGGCTGACCAAGAGCCAACTCGCCGCCCGGGCAGGCCTGGGCCGCACCACCGTCCACGAGGCACTGCGGCCCGAGGCGGGCGCGCCGTCGGCGGAGACGGTCGCCGCACTGGCCGCCGCGCTCGGCCTGCCGGAGGAGGAGCGCCGGGAGCTGCTGGCGCTGCGACGGACGGCAGCGACGGACCCCGATCCGGCACCGGCGCCGGAACCGCTCCCGGGCCCGGGCAGACCGATCCGCGCCTGGGATCCGCACACGCTGGAGGTCCACCCCGCCGGCGCCGCCGCCGTCCCGGCCGACGCCGGTGCCCCGCGGGCCCTGCCCGGGTACGTTCGCCGCACCCACGACGGCATCCTGGCGCAGGCCGTCCGCGCGGCGGCCGACGGCGCCAGCCGGATGGTGCTGCTGGTCGGATCGTCCTCGACCGGCAAGACCCGGGCGTGCTGGGAGGCCGTACAGCCCCTCGCGGACCAGGGCTGGCGGTTGTGGCACCCGTTCGACCCGACCCGGGCCGAGGCCGCACTCGCCGACCTCCAGCGGGTCGGGCCGCGCACGGTGGTGTGGCTCAACGAGGCCCAGCACTACCTCGGCGACCCCCGGGCCGGCGAGCGGATCGCGGCCGCCCTGCACACCGTCCTCAGCGAGCCCGAGCGGGCTCCGGTGCTGGTCCTGGGCACCCTGTGGCCCGAGTACGCCGACCGGTACGCGGCCCTGCCGTCCCCGAGCGGCCCGGACCCGCACAGCCGGCTGCGCGAGCTGCTGGCCGGCCGCACCCTGACCGTCCCCGAGGTCTTCACCCCCGAGGCGCTGGCCGCCGCCGAGGCCCTCGCCGGCGCCGGGGACGGCCTGCTGGCCGATGCGCTCACCCGGGCCGCCGGGCACGGGCGCCTCGCCCAGGACCTGGCCGGCGCACCGGAACTCCTGCGCCGCTACGAGCACGGGAGCCCCCCGGGCCGGGCCCTGCTGGAGGCCGCGATGGATGCCCGCCGCCTGGGCGCCGGCCTCCACCTCCCGCAGGACTTCCTGGTGGACGCCGCCGCCGACTACCTCGCCGACCACGACTGGGACGAACTCGCCGACGACTGGGCCGAAGCCGCCTTCGCCGATCTCGCCCGCCGCGTGCACGGCAAGCAGGCGCCCCTGCGGCGCGGCGCCACCCGCTCCCCCCGCCCGCCGCTCGGCCGGCCGGCACCGGGCACGGCGGGCGGGCCGCCCGAAGGAGCCGCGCAGCGCCCGGTGTTCCGCCTCGCCGACTACCTCGAACAGCACGGCCGCGCCACCCGCTGGCGGTTCTGCCCGCCGGCCTCCTTCTGGTACGCCGCCCACGCGCACCTCACCCGCACCGACGACCTCGACCGCCTGGCCGACGCCGCCGAGCACAAGTACCACCTGGAGTGGGCCCAGGCCCTGCGGCACCGGGCCGCCGGCACCCGCCCCGGCGCCGGCGTCGCCCCGAGCGTGCTGAGCAGGCTCCGGGCCCAGGTGGCGAGCTGGAAGGGCGCGGAGGTCTTCTACCGGCAGGCCGCCGACGCCGGGTACGCGGCGGCGCTGGCCGAGCTGGCGCGGCTGCGCGAGCTGCACGGTGACCTGAACGGCGCCGAGGCACTCGCCCTGAAGGCCGCCGACGCCGCGTACGCCGCCGCCCTGACCGAGCTGGCGCGCCTGCGGGAGCAGGACGGGGATCCGCAGGGGACCGAAGTCCTCTACCGGCAGGCCGCCGTCACCGGGTACGCGGCGGCGCTGGCCGAGCTGGCGCGGCCGCGGGGGCAGGACGGCGGGCCGACGCGGGCCCAAGCGGCGCTCGCCCGGCAGGCCGTCGACGTCGGGTACCACGAGGCGCTGACCACGCTGGCGCGGGTGCGGGAGCTGTACGGGGACCGGAAGGGCGCGGAATTCCTCTACCGGGAGGTCGCCGACGCCGGGTACGGCGTGGCGCTGGCCGAGCTGGCGCGGCTGCTGCGCGAGCAGGACGGGGATCCGCGGGCGATCGGCCGCACGGGCTGACGGTTCATCGAATGGCGCACGGGCGATGGACGGTCGTTCGCCCACGATGGGGTTCTCCCTGAGGATGGGAGAACCCGCAGGACGGCCGGTGTGCCGGGCCGTCAGGGTGCGGCGCCGGGGCCGCGAGGCAGGAAGTGGACCCGCCGTCCGGGTCGATCGGACCGGCGGCCCCGGCGGCCCCGGTCCGGTCCGTCATCCGTCCGTCCGACGATTGAGGAGAGCATCCGTGGTCGTTCCCGCATGCCCGCAGACCCGGCGTGCCGCCCGGTTCGCCGTGCTGGTGCCCGGAGCCGCGCTGGCGGCTCTGGTGCCGTTCGCCGTGCCCAGCGGCGCCGACACGGGCACCGGTCCACCGCCGTTCCCGGTGGCGCAGGCCCTGGAGGGCGGGACGCCGCTGGCCTCCACCGGGGAGGTGACCGGCCTGTGCGCACAGGCCCCGGCGTGCAGCTTCCGAATGTACGACCGGGCTCCGCGCGAATTCGTGAGCGGGGTGCTGTCGGTGGGGAACGCGGCGATCAACTGCACCAACGGCGACATGGAGATCGACCGCACCGTCACCTTCGTGACCAGCAGCACCGACAACATCGGCGGCGCGATCTCCGGCAAGGCGGCCCTGGAGGGCGGGGTGGACACCACGGTGACCGTCTCGGGCTCGGCCACGGCGACGCCGGGCCTGGCGAACAGCGTCACCAGCTTCGGTCCGAACAAGGACAAGGGCCCGTTCACCGAGGACCAGATCAAGAACACGGCCGAGGCGACCGGGACGGTGGCGGGCTCGAACGCGCTGCACCTGGGTGCCAAGGCGACCTTCGAATCGGCCTTCGAGGTCACGTTCTCGCGGCAGTGGCAGGCCGTGACCACCGAGACGACCAGGGTGGTGTTCACGGTCAGCCCCGGTGACGAGATCCAGTTCGGGGTGGTGAACGCCATGTCCCGGGCGGCCGGTGAGCTGACGGTGAACGACACCGGCAAGCTGATCAAGAACATCACGGTGGACAGCCCGTCGAGCGTCAACGTCAGCTCGGTCGTCGCGCAGACCTTCGCCGTACCGGGCAAGTGCCTGTCGCTGCGGCCGCCGGGCCGCTCGGCGGGTGGCGGCCTGGTCGAGCTCGCCCCCGGGCGGGCCGAGAGTGCCCGGCGGGCGGCCGACGCGGTGTTCGTGCGGACCGCGCAGGGTGGTTGGAGGCAGCGGTGAGGAGCGGGAAGGAGAGGGATGTGCAGGGAAAGCTGGTCGCGCTGACGGTGGCGGTGCTGGCGCTGGCCACCGGGCCTGCCGTCGCCGAGGACGGGGCCGCCCCGCCGTCCGGACCCGACACGGTGGCGCCGGCCCCGGACGGTGACCTCGCGGTGCAGGACGCGCCCGCGATCGCGCGCGGGTGCGGGCAGGAGTACGACTGCTCGTTCCGGATCATCCCGGGGCTCTCCCGCGAGTTCAGCGCCGCGGTGGTCTCGGTCGGCAACGCGGCGGTGAACTGCACCAACAAGCCGATCGACATCTATCGCACCGTGGTCCTGGAGTCGAGCACCACGGACAACATCGGGGGTGAGATCTCCGGCAGGGTGGCCCTGGAGGGCACGATCGACAACACCACGGACGTCTCCGCGAGCGCCAGTGGCAGCAACAAGACCGAGATCACCCATACCGATCACACCGCGCCGAGCGACAAGGGGCCGAACGCGGACATCGCCAACGGCGCCACCCTGGCCGTCGGCGGCACCGTGACCGGCGCCGGCCAGCTCAAGCTGAGTGCGAAGGCCACGTTCGAACTGGCCTTCAAGGCCACCTACTCGCACGAGTGGAAGCGCTCGAGCACCGAGACCACCCAGGTCAAGTTCACCGTGAAGTCCGGTGACGAGCTGCAGTTCGGCATGCTGAACGCGATGAACCGCACCGTGGGCGAGCTGACGGTGGGGAACATCGGCAAGCTGATCAAGAACATCATCGTGGACAGCCCGTCGAGCGTGAACGTCAGCACGGTCGTGGCGCAGACCTTCAGCGCCACCGACCGCTGCCTGTCGATGCGCCCGCCGGGGCGCTCGGCCGCCGGCGGCCTGATCGAGGCCGCGCCCCGGACCGACGGGGCCCGGCCGATCGCGGTCCACCGGCTGACCGCCGACGGGAGTTGGGTGGCGGCGGACTGACGCCGCGGCGCGGGCCGGCCGCCCTCCCGAGGCCCGGGAGGGCGGCCGGCCCGCGCTCGGGCGCAGCGGCTACGGGGAGAGCAGCGTCGCCCGGCTCGGCACTCCCGCGGGCGGGGCGTCGAGGGTGATCAGGCGCTGGTCCGGCCCGGCCCCGTTGTCCGGGGTGCCGGCGGTCGGCCGGGCGGAGCCGCAGCGCTGCAGCTCGGCCTCGGTGAGCGGGCCGGTGCGCTGGTAGTAGCGGTCCGGGAGCGAGCTCGACGGCAGGTCGAAGGTGGCGTCCAGGCGGTACTTGTTGCGGGCGTTGGTGAAGCTGCCGACCACCCGTTCGCGGGCCGGCTGGACCTCGATCCAGCTCATCTCGCCGGGCTGGATGGTGGGACCCAGCTGCTTGGTGGTGGTCCGGCTCCAGGTCAGCGGATTGCTGGTGGAGACCGCGGCGGAGTTGCCGCCCGCGACGCTGAAGCCGGCGGCGACCTGCCCGGCCAGGTTGGGGCGGCTCTGCGAGAGGTCGGAGCGGCTGGGGGTCAGCGGGGCGCCCTTGAGCGCGTAGTACTGGCTGAGGTTGTCGTACGGGGGCTCGGTGTTCTCCATCCGGCGGTCGTCGACCACGGCGTTGCGGGTGCAGTTGAGGTACACCTCGCCGACGATCCTGGTCCGGCCGTAGTACCGGTAGGAGTACCGGTCGTCCACGGTGAACACGCAGTTGCCGGCGGAGCCCTCGCAGTCGTCCACCGCGACGCCGGGTTCCAGCGGGTCGTTGCCCCGGTACGCCTTGGGGCCGGGCAACTGCTCCTTGCGGACCTTCTGGTCGACCGGGGCGGGCGTCTGCCTGGCACCGACGTTGGTGATCAGGGGGCCGCAGGAGAGCGAGTCGCGCTGCTCGGCGGAGTCGAAGGAGACCATCGGGTTGTCCTCGGTGGCGGTGAACTCGAACGTCCGGCCGGTGGTCCAGTTGGCGACGCCGACGGTGTCGGTGCCCCCGGTGGTGACCTGCGGGTCGGGGGCGGGGCCGGCCGTGATCAGGGAGACGTTGTAGGTCTGGCCGTCCTTGAGCTGTTCGGGCTTGCACCGGCGGTCCACGCCCGGGCTGTCGTCCCAGGTCAACGTCACGTGCGAACCGGCCTTCACGCCCCACAGCCGGGTGCGCAGGGTGAGCGCGGCACCGTTCCAGTTGAGGGCGGCGGCCTGGTACCCGAGGGGGTGCTGGGCGAGGGACTTGCCGAAGACCACCCCGGTGTTGTCCGGTGACCAGTCGGTGTGGCCGGCCGCCGTGCCGTTGTCGGGTGCCACGGGCCGGGCGAAGGTGCCGTTGGGTACCTGGGCGTCCACCGTGTCGACGGCCTGCGCCGCGGGCGGGGCGGCGACGAGCGTCAGGCCGGCCGCCGTCAGCGAGCAGAGGATGCGGTGCGGGATGCGGCGGGCCATCAGCAGAACCACCAGTCGCTCGGGGGGATCACCGTGTCGCCGGGCCCGACCCCGGCGGTCAGGGCGTTCGGCAGGGCGCAGAGGTCGGCGGCCGCCGTGTTCGGGTCCTGGTCGCGGGGCACCTGGCCGAAGGCCTCGACGGCCTGGGTCTCCTTGTCGATGCCGGCGTTCTCCTTCTCGCCCTTGCCCGCGACGCCTGCCAGGCATTCCCGGTCGGTGGGCGGGCACTTGGAGATCTGGGCCTTGTCGTCGGCGACGTCCTTGCACTGCGGATTGCCCGCCGCCTCGCCCGCGCAGGGGTCGCTCGACGCCGCGCCCTGGGGCGCGCCGAGCGGCGGGGCGGTCTGCTTGGCGGCGACGTTGGTGATCAGCGCGCCGCAGCTGGGCTTGTCGGTGTCGGTCGAGGTGAAGGTGATCTGCGGGGCGTCCTCGGCGGCGGTGAAGGAGTAGGTCCGGCCGAGGAACCAGTTCGCCTGGCCGGTGGGGGTGTTGGTGGTGAAGCTGCCCGGCCTGTTGGTGCCGCCGGTCACCGACACGCTGTACGCCCGCTTGGCGTTGCCCGACGTCACGCAGGAGTCGGGGTTGTCGTCCCAACTGAGCGTGACCGTGGCACCGGTCCGGACGCCGCGAAGGCGGGTGGTGAGCGAGATCCCCCTGCCGTTCCAGCCGAGCGTGGCCGCCTGGAGGGCGATCGGGTGAGCAGCACGGGTGGTCGACGCGACGCCGCCGCCGGTCCAGCCCTCGACACCGCTCGCCCAGTCCTGGCCGGCGGGCACCGTCGGGGAGGAGAACGTCCCGTTCACCACCACGGCCGGCTCGGTGTCCTCCGCCCCCGCGGGTACGGGCGCGGCCAAGGCGACGACGCTACTGAGGGTGACGGAGAGAAGTCTGGCTCGTGGTGTCCGCAGCACGGTCGCTCCCACTGAAGTTGGCGGCAACATCGGTCACTTGGGACCTGATGGCCATTCAGTCCCAGCCGCCATGCTTCGGGCATCGGACACGCACCGCAACCATGGCGGTCCGATAGGGCGACGACGAACGATCTTCCTGGGCCATCGGTGTGGAAAATCCTCCGCATCCGCACAATCGTTCCGGCGGGCGGGCAGGGATTCGGGCGATCCGACCATCACGTCCATCTGTGGCCGAGCGGCCAAGGCGCCGCACCCGCGCTGCCCGCCAGCTACCTCCGCCCGACGCTCCCGCCTCCCCCGGTCGACTGACCGGCGGCGAGCCCGTCCGCCGCTGCCCGGTACCGCCCACCGCCTGAGATCCGCCGCGCCGGTCCGACGGCCGGTCGGCCGGGCGTGTCCACCATCCACCCCACCACCGCGAACGTGAGGAAGAGATGCACCCGCCGCACCGAAAGCTCCGCCACCTGACCGCGACCGCCGTCCCCGCCCTGGTCGCAAGCCTGACCCTGCTGTGCTCCGCCGCGCTGCCCACCTCCGCGGCCTCCGCCTACGACCTGCGGGTCCGGGCCTGGGGGAACAACGTCAACGGCCAACTCGGCGACGGCTCCGCCAAGACCCAGCGGCTGACCCCGATCTCCGTGGTGGGCCTGTCGGGGGCCGAGGTCAACGCGGTGGCCGCCGGTGGCACGGCCACCACCGGCTTCGCCCTGGCCCTGCTGGGCAACGGCACGGTCGAGGCCTGGGGAAGGAACGACAAGGGCCAGCTCGGCAACGGCGCCGCCGGTACCACCGACGAATGGTCGGTGCCGGGCCTGGTCGCCGGGCTGGCCGGGGTGGACGCGGTGGCGGCCGGCGGCACCCACGCGCTGGCCCTGCTGAAGGACGGCACGGTCAAGGCCTGGGGCCTGAACGACAAGGGCCAGCTGGGCGACGGCACCACCACCAATGCCAACCTGCCGGTGACGGTGGCCGGGCTCGACGACGTCAAGGCGATCGCGGCCGGTGACTCCTTCAGCATGGCCCTGCTGAGGGACGGCACGGTGAAGACCTGGGGTCTGAACGACAAGGGGCAGCTGGGCATCACCCCGACGCCCGCCAGCTCGACGGCCGCGGTGCCCGCGCCCACCCCGGCCAGCCGCGCCACCGCCGTCGCGGTGCCGGGTCTGACCACCGTCAAGGGGATCACCGCCGGCGCCTCCCATGCCCTGGCGCTGCTGGCGGACGGCACCGTGATGTCCTGGGGCCTGAACGACAAGGGCCAGCTCGGCGACGACACGACGGTCAACAAGCCCTACCCGGTGCCGGTGCTGGAACTCAGGGGCGTGACCGCGCTCGCCGCGGGCGCCGGCCACAGCCTGGCCCTGCTGCAGGACCACACCCTGCGCGGGTGGGGCAACAACGCCAACGGTCAGGTCGGCGACGGCACCACCACCCAGCGCAACACCAGCGTGCCCGTCCCCGGCCTGCCCGGCGTGACCGCCGTCGCCGCCGGGGGCGGCCACAACCTGGCGGTGCTCTCGGACGGGACGGTCCAGGCCTGGGGCCTGAACGACAAGGGCCAGCTCGGCGACGGCACCACCACCCAGCGCAACACCCCGGTCCTGGTGCTGGCCAAGTCGGGCAGCGTCTCCATGGTCGCGGCGCCCAGCAGCGGCAACTTCAGCCTGGCGCGCTGACTCCCCATCACCGAGCAGGAAGGCAGCACATGATGATCTCCCGAACCGCGTCGCGGAGCCGGCTCCGCCCGGCGCTGGCCGCCGGGGTGGCAGCCCTGACGGCGCTCGGTCTGGCGGCCGTGCCGGCCGGCAGCGCACACGCCCAGGAGAAGCGGCTGAAGTCCTGGGGCAACAACCGCGCCGGCCAGCTCGGCGACGGCACCTGGACGGACTTCCGCACCACGGCCACCACCGTGCTCGGGCTGACCAGCGCCGAGGTGGTGAAGATCGCCGCCGGTGGCGCCGGCCCCGCGACCGGCCACGGGCTGGCCCTGTTGACCGATCGAACGGTGCAGTCCTGGGGTGCCAACGGCTCAGGCCAGCTCGGCGACGGCTCGGTGTTCAGTCACAACGCGCCCGGCCAGGTGGTCAACCTCTCCAACGCCACCGACGTGGCGGCGGGCGGCGCGCACAGCCTGGCGCTGCTGGCCGACCAGACGGTCGTCGCCTGGGGGCGCAACAACTACGGACAGCTGGGCAACGGCACCAACGCGGACAGCAGCGTCCCGGTCCGGGTCGAGGGCCTCAACAAGGTGATCGCGATCGCCGCCGGCCTCAGCCACAGCCTGGCGCTGCGCGAGGACGGCACCGTCTGGGCCTGGGGCTACAACATCAACGGGCAGCTGGGCGACGGCACTTCGGCCAGCCGGAATGTGCCCTCGCCGGTCAGCAACCTGGCCGGTGTCACCCGGATCGCCGCCGGCTGCAACCACAACCTCGCCCTGGTCGGGCCGCCCAGTGGCCCCACCAGGCCGACCAGCGGCAACGCGGTGAAGGCCTGGGGCTACAACGCCACCGGCCAGCTCGGCGACAACAGCACCATCAGCCGCTACAGCCCGGTCGACACCCAGGCCATCTGGCTCGGCGGGGTCTCCCAGATCGCGGCCGGCTGCAACCACAGCATGGCCGTCACCGACAGCGACAACCGCCTCAAGGCCTGGGGTCAGAACACCTCCGGCCAGATCGGCGACGGCACGACGGACTACCGGATCACCCCCGTCCCGGTGCCTGGCCTGTCCGGCATCCAGCTGGTCGCGGGCGGCCGGGAGCACACGGTGGCCCTGCTCGGTGACAACACCGTGCGCTCCTGGGGCAACAACGGCTCCGGCCAGCTCGGCAACGGCACCACCACCGACAGCAGCACCCCGGTCACCACGCTCACCGCGCTGACCGGTGTCGACAAGATCGCCGCTCCGGTGGGTGGTGACTTCAGCCTGGCGAACTGACCCTGGCGCGTTCGGCGCGGACGACCGGGCCCCTGTCCCGGCCGGGACAGGGGCCCGGCCGTCGGGGCGGAGCGGGACAGCCGGACGCGGGCGCAGGCCTACGACGAGCCGTCCGGCCGCCCGGCGGCGGTCGGGGCCTCGAGGGATGCCAACGTGCTTCTCAGCCAGGCGAGTTCGGCCTGGGTGGTGGCGCGGGCGATGAGCAGGATGCCGCGCCGGAACGGGTCGTCGAGCTCCTCGGCGCCGACCGGGCGCGGGCCGTCGTAGAAGAAGCTGGCGGGCTCGGACAGGAAGGCCAGCCGGCGCCGGAGCACGGCGGCCTGCAGGGCCGGGTCGGCGAGCTGTCGCAGGAAGGCGAGCACGGTGAACCACCGGTTCTCGTCGCTGATGTCGAGGTCCTCGGGCGTGCGCAGGCGGGCGTCCAGGGCGGCCCGGCCGGCGTCGGTGAGGTGCAGGGTGTGCCGGGGCGCGGCGGTGCTACCCGGTTCGGTCCGGCGCAGCAGGAGGCCGTCGGACTCCAGCCGTCTGATCGCGGGGTAGAGCGTGCCGTCGCTGATCGGGCGGACGTGGCCGGTGAGCGCGGCCAGGTGGCGGCGCAGCTCGTAGCCGTGCAGTGGCTGGTCGTGGAGGAACCCGAGGATCGCGAGCTTGAGCATGGGGCCACTCTGCCAGAGGCCCCGGCCTGGTACAGCGCCGCCGATATACCTCGGTATCGAGGTATGCTCCGCGGGTGGCCCGGCAGGGGCCGATGGCAGAAGGAGTCGGCGATGCGCCATGCCCCCGTGACCCCGAACGGCGACCTGATCCGCTGGGTGGACATCCCCGGTGCCGAACCGGCCCGGCTCTATCTGCACGGGCTCGGTGCCAGCTCGCCCGCCTACTTCGCGGCCGCCGCCGCGCACCCGGTGCTCACGGGCCACCGGTCGCTCCTGCTCGACCTGTTGGGCTTCGGCCTCAGCGACCGGCCGGCCGACTTCCCGTACACCCGGGAGGCGCACGCGGACGCGGTGGCGGCCGCGCTCACGGATGCCGGCCTGGCCGGCGTCGACGTGGTGGGGCACAGCATGGGTGGCGCGATCGCCGTGGTACTGGCGGCCCGCCATCCGCACCTGGTGTCCCGGCTCGTCCTGGTGGACGCCGGCATCGACCCCGCGCCCGCGCCGCAGACGCCGGGCAGCACCGGCATCACCGGGTTCACCGAGGAGGAGTTCCTGGCGGGCGGGTGGCGGCCGACCCGGGAGAGGGTCGGTCCGGCCTGGTGGTCGACGATGCGCCTGGCCGGCCGGACCGCGCTGTACCGCAGCGCGGTCGACCGGGCCCGGGCCACCTCCCCGACCGTGCGCGAGCTGCTGCTCGGGCTGCCCGGCCCGCGCACCTTCCTGTACCCGGCGGCCGACGGCGAACTGCCGGGCGCCGAAGGCCTGGTGGCCTCCGGGGTGACGGTGCGGGCGGTGCCGGACTGCGGGCACAACATCATGCTCGACAACCCCGACGGCTTCGCCCGCGAGGTCGCCCGCGCGCTGGCCACGGACTGACCGACCGACGGAGCGCCGGGCCGGCCCGTCAGGAGGCGTTGTCGGCGGTGAAGATGAAGCTCGGGGAGTGGTAGTAGTCGGGCAACTGGGCGAGGTAGGTGCCGTTGCCGGGAGGGTCGCCGGCGGACCAGTCCTGCGGGCCGAACAGGTGCGAGGGGTAGTCGCTGGAGGGCACCGGCGGCACGAACAGGAGGCGGAAGGACGAACCGTCCGGCTCGGCGCGGAACGTCCACAGCTGCACGGTGCCGCCGGCGGCGGGAAGGCAGGTCGACTGGACGACCCTGACGATGTTTCCGCCGCCGGAGGTGCCGTCGAGGCACTTTCCGGTACCGGTGTTGCGTAGCTGGTAGGCGTCGCGGCCGGCGGCGACGCGTTCCCAGCGCTGGGAGAGGGCCCCGGTGCAGGCCTGGAGCTGGATGAAGGCCCCGTCGGGATCCTGCGGGCCCACGCACAGGCCGGTTCTCGTGTTGCGGAGGCGGAAGCCGGCGGGTCTGCCGGTGGGGGAGGGTGCCGGGGTGGTGGGCGCGGCCGTGGTGGGTGCGGCCGTGGCTGTCGTGCCGGGTACCGGGGGGCGGGTCGCGGCGGTGGTCGGTGAGGCGTCCGGGGACGGCGGGGCGGGCGCCGTGCCGTCCAGCGCGATCGGCGGCGCGGTCACGGGGACGGCGAGCGGCGCGGGGGACGCCAGATGGCCGTCGGCGCCGGGGGACGCCGCGGTGACCGCGACGATGGCCACGACCGTCGTCACGGCCACTCCGATGCACAGGGCCAGCGCGCGGTTGTGGTCGCGCCGGCGCTCTCCGTCGACGGGCGGGGAGGCGCGCCCGCTTGCCGGTGCGGCCGCCTCCGTTGAGCCCGGTACCCGGTCCGTGGTCCACGGCCGGTCCATGGTCCACGGCAGCAGGGCGCCGTACAGCACGTCACGGTCCCACCCGTGGATCGCGGTGAGTTCGGCCTGCGCCCGGCGGCACTTCACGCACCCGGCCGTGTGCCGGTCGAGGCTCTGGTGGGTGACCTGCCGTGCGACGGTGTCGCCCATGGCGGCGGCCAGGTGGCGACAGGCCCGGTCCGAGGTCTGGGCGAACACCTGCAGGTACGCCTCCCACAGGGCGAGCCGGGCAGGCTCGGCCGCCGGATCCTCCGGCGCCGACGCTGCCGGCCCGTCGGTGAGGGCGTGCCACAGTTCGGTCTGCCGGTGCTCGGGCAGGGCGCGCAGCGCCCGCAGCAGCACGGAGTCGGCCTCGGCCGTCGCGGCCGCGGGGCTCCCGTTGCCGGGCAGGTGGGCGATCCAGGCGGTGAAGCCGGTCGAGAGCCGTCCGGCGCGGTGGTCGGCGGCCCACTCGGCGGCGATGTGCCTGACCGAGGAGGCCAGGTAGGGGCGCCAGGCCGCGGCCGGGCCGTCACCCTCGCGGACGGCTTCCAGGGCCAGGGCGAACGTCTCGCCGGTGAGGTGCTGCGCGTCCTGCTCATCAGGGCAGTACAGGCGGGCGTGGGCGAGGACGGCCGCCCGGTGGTGCGCCAGGATCTCGACCGCCGCCGACGGGTCGCCGACGCGGATGCGTCGGGTGATCCGGATGTCGGCGGTCTCGGTGTCCGTGGGTTCAGGCACGGCCTTCCTCCTGGGTGTTGCGGTCGGTCGCTTGCGGTCGGTCGCACGGGAGTGTCACGACAGCGACCAGGTCTGGTTGCTCTGGTGGGAGAAGCAGGGCCACAGCTGGACCGGGGTGCCGTTGCCGGTGAGGCCGTTGTAGACATCCAGGCACAGGCCGGACCGGAGGCCGACCAGGGCGCCGCCGACCCCGACCTGCCACTTCTGGTCGGCCTCGCCGGAGCAGGGCTGCCCGTGCACCGGAGTCCCGGGCCGGGTACCGCCGTTCTGGGGATCGAGGCAGACACCCTCGCGGTTGCGGATCTCTCCGGCCTGGGTGAGGGTCCACTGCTGACCGGCGCCGCCGTCGCAGTCCCGGATGACGACGCTGCTCCGGCCGCTGAGGGTCAGACAGCGACTGGAGGCCGCGCCGAGCAGGGCCCGGGTGGCAGGGGTGGCAGGGGTGGTCGCGGCGGGCGCTGTGCGGGTGGGGCTCGCGGTCGCGCCGGTGGTCGCGGTGGTGGACGCGGACACCGTGGGGGAGGAGGCAGCCGACGGCAGCGCGCCCTGCGGCAGCCGCGCGGCGGCGACGGGTGCCGATCGCACGTCGGGCGTGATCATGACGGACAGGATGGACACGCAGACCGCGGTGGCAGCGGCTCCCGCGGCCATCACCGCGACGGCCTGCGCGGCACGTCCCCGGGGGCGGGGGATCGGCGGGAGCCTGCGGCGCCCCGCCCCGCCACGCCCTTCGGGGCCGGGCACGTGCTCGGCCGTCGGCCCGGTCGGCTGCGCCGGGGTGAAGGGCGGCAGGCGCACCGTGTCCGCCAGTGGGTCCGGTGGGACGAGGTGCCACCCTGCCGCACCCGTGGCCTCCGGCCGGCAGGAGCACCCGCGATCCCGCCAGGTCCGGTCGCACATCGTGCAACGAGGCTCAACCCTCATGACACAGATCCTCTCTTCTGCCCCCGGTGTACGGGGTGGTGGGCGGCGTCCGGCGCTCCCGGGGCGGGCGGGGCCTGCGGCCGGCGACGCCTCGGCCGAGCCGTCCGGTCCGGCCGCACATCTCTGGTGATCCGGCCCGGCGGACGGGATAACGGAAACCGCGGACCTTCTCGGTCGCCGCGGATCTGCCCGCCCGCCGCTCTGGGCTACTGCCGCAACCGCAGCCGCAGGCGTCGCCGCTGCGCCGGACGCCGGCGACGGTGGCCCCAGGTCCGGCCGGGGGCCGGCGCGGCGGTCGCGGCGAGGCCGAGGCTCACCTCCACCCTGGCCCCGCCCATGAAGCTGCGCAGCAGCCGCACCTGCCCGCGGGTCGCGTCGGCCGTGCTGCGGACGACGTCCAGGCCCAGCCCGGTGGATCCGCCGGAGCTGGCGCCGCGGGCGAGCGCGCTGGCCGGGTCGGCGATGCCGCGTCCCCCGTCCTCGACGACCAGGACGACGCCCTGCGCCGTGCGCCGCACGCTCACCGCGAAACCCGTCCCCTGGGGGGTGTGGCGGAAGATGTTGCCGACGAGGGCGTCGACGACGGCCGCGAGGTCGTCGGGGGCCAGCGGCACGGGCGTCGGTTCGTCCGTCGCCGCGAACGCGCATGCGCGGCCCTGCTGTTCGGCGAGCATCGACCAGAACCCGACCCGTTGCCGGGCGACCTCGGCGACCTGGCAGGTCGGGACGCCCGCACCGGGCGGCCCGGCGGCCGGGGCGGCGTCGCCGGCCCCCGGGCGGGCGGCCGGCGACCTCGTGGACAGCGGGGTTCCGGCGGCGCGGATGATGGCGTCGACCTCGGACTCCAGGTGGCCGATCGCCGCCACCATGCGGGGCGCGCCCGGGACCCGGCCGATCTGCTCGGCGGCGATGGTCAGCGCCATCAGGGGGGTTCTCAGCCGGTGGGAGAGATCGGCCACCAACTCCCGTTCGGTGGCGAGAAGTTGGGTGACGCGGTCGGCCATCAGGTTGAACGCCTGGCCGGCCTCGCGGAGTTCGGGCGGCCCGGCCGGCTCGACCCGGACGGCGAGGTCGCCGGCGCCCAGGGCGGCCGAGGCCCGGGACAGGCGGCCGGACGCCCGGACCACACGGGCGCCGAGCCGGTCGGCCACCACGACGGAGGAGATCACCAGGCAGACGGCCAGCAGCACCATGACCGTCCAGGCCCTGGCCACGCCGCGGGTCAGCTCGGCCTGCGGGACGAAGGACTCGACGACGGCGACCTGCTCCTGGTCCACCAGGACGGGCTGCAGGAAGACCCAGCCGCCCGGCACGGTGCCGGCACCGGAGTGCCGCTCGCGCACGACACGCAGCAGCATCTGCGCGGGGGCGTGCGTGGTGCCGACCAGCCGGCCGTCCGGCAGGTGCACGCACGGCCGCTCCGCGGGGGCCGCTCCGGCCAGGGCCTGGGCCAGCTTCTCGGGTTGGGTGGCCAGGGCGAGGGTGGGCAGCACGGTCTCGGCCCGCCGTTCGGCCGCGGTGGTCGCGCGGGTCTCCACCTGGGTGCGCACCAGCAGTGCGAGCGGGACCAGGAAGGACACGGCGACCATGGAGGTCACGACCAGGGCCACCATGGCCAGGGTCGCCCTCATCGCGGTGGCTCCGACTCCGCGCCCACGCCGCGCACCGCGGGCCGGCGCCGATGCGTCGATGCTGCGAACTCCCGCTGGGGGGCCTCGATCGGGTGGGTGGGGTTGGTCGGGTCGTCTTCGGCGACGAGGACGGACGTCATGGCGCACACCGTAGCCGACGATCCGACCACCTCCCACACTCCTGAGCTGCGGGAACGAGGCTTCTGGCGCCGGGGGTTAGCGGAACATTAGGGGTCTGTCAGCGGAACCTGTTGCCGGCGGATCCGAGGCCCGGCGGAGCCTACGATCGCTCTCATCGGTCATGCCGGCCCGTGCGCCCGCCCCGGAGTGCCGGCGGATGTGCGGGTGGTGGGACAGCTCGAGGACGTCGGCGCCGGCGCCCCGGAGGAAGTCGGTGACGGAGTCCGCGGTCCGGTTGTCGAGGGAGAAGACCCAGCGTCCCGGGATCAGCACCGTGTCGATGCGGCCCTCGGCCGCCCGGGCGAGCAGTCGCCGCAGTTGCGGCCGCGGGAGCCGGGAGGAGACGCCGTTGTCCAGGAAGACCTGCGGCACCGGGAGACGGAGCCGGGCGGCGTGCTCCTCCAGCGCCCGCAGGTGCACCGCCATCTGCCAGGAGTCGTAGGGGTAGCACCGCAGGTACACGGCGGTACCGCCGGTGAAACCGTGCGGGTCCTCGGCGGTCCCGCCGGCGGTACCGAGGGGGCGGATGACGGTCATGGTTGCTCCTCGTCGAGCAAGGCGCAGGAAGGAAGCTGCGGCACTCGCATCCGGAACCGCTGCGCGGAGCCGGGGCGGCCGGGGCCGTGACCGGCGGGTGTCGCCGGGAGCGGGGCGGCTCGACCGGGCGGGACGAGAAGCGCTGCGATCGGCAGGGCCCGCCGCTCCGGGGTGCCCGGGGCGTCCGTGCACACGTTCCCGGGCCAGGGCCGCGTGGCGGGCGACCCTTCTTTCCTACCGTGCATTGTGGACCTGACCGCTCCCGATTGTCTAGACCTGTACCCATCCGGGGCTCGGGTCCGCCACCCCGGGTGCCGCGGGGGTTGCCGGGGCTGTCGTCGTGGCTTCCTGGTGGGTCAGCGGGTGGGGACGGCGAGCAGCAGCGCGAAGCGGGCGTCCCGGTCGGTCCACCAGTGGCCGACGGTCAAGCCACCGGTGGCGAGTTCCGCGGTGAGCGCCTCGCGGCGGAACTTGCCGGAGATCTCGGTGCGCAGGCTCTCGCCGGCGCCGAGGTGGAGGACGAGGTCGACGGCCGGGATCTTCACCGTCTGCGCGGAGCGGGAGCGCAGGTGCATCTCGATCCGCTCCTCGGCGCCGTTCCACACCGCCACGTGGTCGAACGCAGCGTGGTCGAAATCGGCGTCGAGTTCACGGTTGAGGACGGTCAGCACGTTCTTGTTGAACGCCGCGGTCACGCCCTGGCCGTCGTCGTAGGCGCGCACCAGCGTCCCGGCGTCCTTGACCAGGTCCACTCCGAGCAGCAGGGCGTCGTCGGGGCCGAGCGCCTGGCGCAGGGCGGCGTAGAAGGACCGGCGCTCGGCCGGGTCGAGGTTGCCGATGGTGCTGCCGAGGAAGGCCAGCAGGCGCGGGCCGGGCCCGTCACCGACGGCGAGCTCCTGCTCGAAGTCGGTCACGGTGGCGGCGACCCGCAGATCGGGGTAGTCGCGGCAGAGCGCCTCGCCGGCCTCGATGAGCGCACAGTCGCTGACGTCCAGCGGTGCGTAGCGCCGCAGGGTGCCGGCGGCGGTGAGCGCGTCCAGCAGCAGGCGGGTCTTGCGGGAGGAGCCCGAGCCGAGCTCCACCAGCGTGCGGGCCCCGGTGAGGGTGGCGATCTCGGGCGCCCGCCGGGCGAGGATCTCCTGCTCGGCGCGGGTCGGGTAGTACTCGGGCAGCCGGGTGATCCGTTCGAAGAGTTCGCTGCCGTGGGCGTCGTAGAACCACTTGGACGGCAGCGTCCTGGGTGCGGCGGACAGGCCGTGCAGCACGTCGGCGCGCAGCGTGGTGGCGAGGTGGTCCTGGGGGAGCCGGTGGTCGAGCGTGAAGCGGTTCGTCATCGTGCTGTGATCCTCTGTGGTGTGGAACGGGCGCGCCACGGCGGGCCGCAGCGGGCTCACCCGGACGCGGCCGGGGACGGCGATCAGCAGGGAGTGGTCGGGGACTTCGTGCCACGCGCCCTCGCCGTCCGGTTCGGAGGCGACGAGCACGCTGTCGGGGGTCGTCCGGTACCAGAGCGTGTCGCCGTGGCGGCTGGCGGTGATGGTGCGGCCGTCGGTGAGCAGCAGATTCAGCCGGGCGTCCGGGCGGACGGCCGCGGTCCGGCGCACCACGGCGGTCAGCGCGTCGGCGGCCGGCTCGCCCCGGCGCAGTCGACGGGCGAGGATCGCCCACAGCAGGGCGGAGTCGCTGCGCGCCTCCAGCGCGAGCAGGTCGGCGGGGTCGAGTCCGCCCGCCGCGCCGAGCGCGGCGGGCAGCCCGGTCCAGTCCGGGACGGCCCCGTTGTGGCCGAACAGCCGGTGCCCGTCCCGGAAGGGGGCGGCGGCCGCCTCGTCCTGGGTGGTCCCCTCGGTGGCCGAGCGGACGGCGGCCAGCAGGGCCCGGGTGCGGACGGTGCGGGCGAGGTCGGGCAGATTGGGGTCGGCCCAGATCGGCACCGCGCGCCGGTAGCGGGCCGGTGGCCCGTCCGCACCCGGCAGGTACCAGCCGAGGCCGAACCCGTCCGCGTTCACCGTGCCGTGCCGCTGCTGCCGGGGCGCCCAGGACTGCCGGTACAGGCCGTGCGGCGGGTCGAGCAGCAGTGCGGCGGCGGTGGTCTCCGGTCCGAGGTAGGCGAGTTGGCGGCACATCAGGGTGCCTCGCCCGGGGTGGCGTCGCGGGCGGTGCGGAAGCCGGCGAAGATCTGCCGGCGGATCGGGAAGTCCCAGTTGCGGAAGGTCCCGCGGCAGGCGACCGGGCCGACCCCGAAGGCCCCGCCGCGCAGCACCTTGGACGCCGGGCCGAAGAACACCTCGGAGTACTCCTGGTAGGGGAAGGCGGTGAAGCCGGGGTAGGGCAGGAAGTCGCTGGCGGTCCACTCCCAGACGTCGCCGATCAACTGCCGTGCCCCGCAGGGCGCGGCGCCCGCCGGGTAGCTGCCGACCGGGGCGGGTCGCAGGTGGCGTTGGCCTAGGTTGGCGTGCTCGGGGGTCGGGTCCACGTCGCCCCAGGGGTGACGGCGGGAGCGGCCGGTCGCCGGGTCGTGGCGGGCGGCCTTCTCCCACTCGGCCTCGGTCGGCAGCCGCCGCCCGGCCCAGCGGGCATAGGCGTCGGCCTCGTACCAGCACACGTGCAGGACCGGCTCCAGCGGTGGCACCGGCTCGGTGCGGCCGAAGCGGCGGCGCAGCCATGCCCCGCCGTCCCGGCGCCAGAAGAGCGGGGCCTCCAGCCCGGCCCGCTGCCGGTGTGCCCAGCCCTGCGCGCTCCACCAGCGCGGGTCGGCGTAGCCGTCGTCCGCGACGAACTCCTGGTAGGCGGCGTTGCTCACCGGTGCGGTGTCCAGCCAGAACGGTGCCAGGTCCACGGCGTGGGCCGGGCGTTCGTTGTCCAGCGCCCATGGGTCGGTGTCGGTGCCCATGGTGAACGGGCCGCCGGGCACCAGGACTTCGTGCGGCAGGGCGGTGGCTTCGGCGCGGGCCGGCGGTGGGGGCGGGGCGTCCAGGACGGCGGGCCCGGAGCGCAGCTGGTGGGTGGCCAGCATGGTCTCGGCGTGCTGCTGCTCGTGCTGGGCGACCATCCCGAAGACGAAGCCTCGGGCGAGCAGGGGAGTGTGCGCACCGGACGAGGTGGCCGACGGGGCGCGGGCGTCCCCGTCGAACACCGCGGCGTCCAGGACCTCGAGAGCCCGCTCGCGGACCTGGCTCAGGTACCGGCGGGCGCCGTCGGGAGGCAGCAGCGGGAGTGTGGTGCGGTCGGCGCGCGGATGCCGGAAGGCGTCGTAGAGGTGGTCGAGGTCGGGGCGCAGCGCGGGGAGCCGGCCGGCCTCGCGGACCAGCCAGATCTCCTCCTGGTTGCCGACATGGGCCAGGTCCCACACCAGGGGTGACATCAACGGGGAGTGCTGGGCGACCAGTTCGGCCTCGTCCAGGCAGTCCGTCAGGGCGAGCGTGCGCTGCCGGGAGGACGCCAGCGCGGCGGCGGCGTCGGCCGGGGTGGGGTGCGCGTTCAGCGGTCCGCTCCTTCCAGGAGGTCGTCGGCGGGACATCGGCCCTGTTCGGTGTAGCGCTCGGCGAACGCGGTGAGGATGCCGCGCAGCCGGCCGCCGGGGCCGGGGCCGGGGTCGGGGTCGGTGGCGGTGGCGGTGGCGGAGTCGGCCAGCGCGGCGGTGGCGGCCGCGAAGCAGCGGCGGGCGGCCTTGCCGATCGCGGGGTCGGCGGGGCCGAGCCGGGCGGCGCGCAGCCACGTCCCGGCGGCCGGCTGGTCGCCGCCGCTCGGGCACAGCGGTGCGGTGGCCTCCCAGGCGGCTTCGGCCGCCGTGGGATCGTCCAGCAAGGTGGCCGCCAGCACCGCCGGGACGATCCAGCCGTCGCCGTCCTGGGCGTCGACCATCCGCAGCTCCAGCCAGCCGCGCGCGCGTACCGGTGGGAACAGCGTGGTCAGGTGGTAGTCCAGGTCGTCCAGGGTGGGCGGGCGCTCGCCCGCTCCGCCGCGCAGCCAGGTGCGGAAGTCGAGGCCGCGCGGGGCGGCCCAGGTCCCGGGCGCGGCGCGGCGCAGGCACAGCAGTGGGGCGTCCAGCGCGTAGCGGGCCCAGGAGCCGCGCGGGTCCTGGCCCGGCTCGGGCGGCCGGGTGCGGCCGGGGTCCGCGTACGCCCAGGCCCGTTGCCGGGTGGAGCGCCAGCCGGTGGGTCTGCCGTGCCACAGCGGGGAGTTGGCGAAGGCGGCGACCAGCACCGGACCGATCCGGTGCGCCAGCGTCCACCGCCGGCGGTAGCCGGTGATGCCGTCCGTGTCGTCACCGCTGTCGAGGTTGATCTGGACGGACGCGGTGGCCCGCATCATCATCCGTCCCCACGGGCCCAGTTCGTCGAAGTGCTGCTCCATGGCCCGGTAGCGCGGATGGTCCAGCAGCCGTGCCGGATCCCGGTGCGGGTCGAGCCCGCGGCCGGTGAGTTCCAGCCCCGCGCGGGAGAGGGCGTCCCGCAGCGCGTCCAGGTCGGCGGCCGTGGCGCGCACGCAGTCGGCGAGCGGGCCGGCCGACCTGGTGCTGAGCTCGATCTGGCCGCCGGGCTCCCGGGTGAGCCCGGAGCGGTGCGGCAGCCCACCGGCGGATTCCAGCGCGGTGAGCGCGGCGTCCAGCCTGGCGGCGGGGACCGGACGGGTGCGGTCGGCGCGGTCGTGCACCAGCCATTCGAGTTCGAGGCCGACGCGGCCGGGCGGGCCGGTCTTGAAGCAGACCCCGCGTACGTACGCCTCGGCCTGGGTCTCCGTCAGGGTGATGTCCATCTGCTCGCTCTCGGTGCGGTCGCGGGTGGCGCGAAGTCCTGCTGACACCCTAGGCACGGGAGCGGCGCATGATCAGGCGCGGATGTCTTACGGACTGCTAACCCCGAGTCACTCGAACGGTGCGGCGGCTGCCTGGAGGGCCAGGGCGATGGTCTCCGGGTCGTACGGGGCGGGCTCGCCGGGCAGGTAGGTGACGGAGTGGAGGGCGCCGGTGCAGCGGAAGCCGCGGTGGCGCTCGAAGACCGGCCGCCGGCACGGCGGTGGCGGGCGCCTCGGACCGGCCGGTGGCCCAGTTCAGCCTGGCGGCCGACGGCCGGGCCGCCGTCACCGACAACGGGAGCTGCACCGACCTGGCGTTCGACTACCCGCCCTCGGTGTGGCTCCGGGTCTCGCTGGTGCTGCACCCGTCGGCCGGCACGAACGAGGCCGTGCGCCTGGCCGCCGGCTCGGGAGCGGCGAGCACGCTGCGGCTGCGGGTCCAGGGCGGCGCCGGCGCGGCGGCCTTTTCGCGGTCGACGACGTCCTGGTCCGACAGCCGGGCTGATCCGGGGAGTTCGGTACGGTGCGGTCCGCTGGGGTCCGCGGTCAGGGAACGGCGGTGGCGGGCGGGGCCATCACCCAGCGGATCGTCCGGGTCAGCCCGTCCGTGGCCAGGCGGACCCCGGTGGCCTCGACCAGGGGCAGCCAGGGCAGCCGCAGCGGTGCCCGCGCCCACCAGGGCAGCAGCGCGACGGAGCCGGCCGCCAGCACCGCGTACGGCGGCCGCGCGGCCCAGGGGAGAGGAGGGCTGAGCAGCAGGAACCGCGCCGCCTCGCGGGCCTGCGGGGTGCTGCGGAGCTCGGCCCGGTACGCGGCGAGCCGGGCGGCCAGCGAGGCCTGGTCGCGCGGCGGGTCCGGGATGCCGAGGGCCGCCCCGATCACGGCGGTGTCCGCGACGTAGCCGTCGTACCCGGCCTCGTCCAACGGCCGTGCGCCGTAGCGCCGGTGGGCGCGCAGGAAGCTGTCGACCTCGCACACGTGCACCCAACCGAGCAGGTGCGGGTCGCTCGCGCGGTACGGCTCACCGGCCGAGGTGGTGCCGTGCACGCGGCGGTGCACGGCTCGGACCCGGTCGACCGCGCGCTGCGCGTCGTCGGCGGTGGCGAAGGTGGTCACGGCGAGGAAGGTGCTGGTGCGCTGCAACCGGCCCCAGGGATCGCCCCGGTAGCCCGAGTGCGCCGCCACCGCCGCCATGGCCAGCGGGTGCAGCGACTGCAGCAGCAGCGCCCGCAGACCGCCCACGAACATCGACGCGTCCCCGTGCACCTGCCGGATCGGCCGCTGCGGCCCGAACCACCGCGGGCCCGGGGTGTCGTGGATCCGCCGCCGTACGGCCTCGCCGTCCGGCCCGGCGATCCGGGCGAACAGCGCGGCCCCCGCGCGCCTGCGCACGGCGTCCAGACCGTCGGGCCGCACCCTGTCAGCCTCCATGCCACCCATGCTACGGGCGCGCCCCGGGCCACCGGGAGCCCGCGGGCCACGAAGCCCGGCCGCCGGGCCGCCGCACCGGCGCCGACCGCTCACGGTCGGTGCGGTCGGCCGTCGTCCGCCCCGGCCGGACCAGGCGGCTCGTCGGGGTCGCCGAAGGAGACGTCCACGTGCTCCTCGGGGCGGCGCTCCTCCTTCCGGGCGACGGAGGCCAGGACCTTCTCGTCGGCCGCGGTGAGCGGTGGCTGGAGGATGCTGCGCGGCCACAGCCGGTGGAAGAGCACCGCGTCGGTCTCGGCCGCGTACACGGTGATCTGCGCGGCGAGGTAGATCCAGGAGAGCAGGCCGATCACGGTCGCGAAGAAGCCGTAGACCTGGCCGGCGTGCCGCAGCTCATGGGTGACCAGCAGGGATCCGAAGGCCTGGAGCACGGTGAACAGCGGCCCGGCGAGCGCGCAGCCGGGCCACAGCGCCTTGGCGGGGATCTCCTTGGGGGTGAGCACCCGGAAGCAGGCCAGGCACAGGGCGGCGTTCAGCAGGGCCGAGACGATCAGCCCGCCGACCCGGGCGGGCGTCCCGGCCAGGGTGGAGCCGACCAGCGCGCCCGCCGCCGTGGTCAGCAGCAGCCCGGTGGCGA
The DNA here is from genome assembly GCF_040678895.1 of Kitasatospora sp. NPDC049258. Lineage (NCBI taxonomy): Bacteria > Bacillati > Actinomycetota > Actinomycetes > Kitasatosporales > Streptomycetaceae > Kitasatospora > Kitasatospora sp. NPDC049258. The sequence goes on along the minus strand of NZ_JBFAQT010000009.1, from coordinate 76,789 downwards.
GCACCGCGAACAGCAGCAGGCTGCGGCCCAGCCGGGGCCAGTAGCCGGGCCGCTGCACCCCGGGGACGTTCCAGATCTCGGCCATCGCGTGCTGGAGCACCTGGGCGATGCCGAGCGCCCCGTACAGCAGCCCGAGCACGCCGATGACCAGCGCCAGCCCGCTGCCCTGCAGGGAGTGGACGTTCTGGCGCAGCTGGTCGCCGATGATCGGGAAGTCGGCGAGCGCGGAGTCCAGCACCGCCCGCTGCGCCTCGGGGTGGCCGCGCAGGAAGAAGCCGAGGGCGGTGCTGAGCAGGAGCAGCAGCGGGATCAGGGCCACGAAGCCGTAGTAGGTGACCAGGGCGGCGAGCAGCCCGCCGCGGTCGTCGCCGTACTTCCTGACCACCCCGACGACCAGGCCCGCCGTCCGGTGGCGCTGCTGGAGGCGGTCCAGGGCACGCAGGGTTCGCTCGATCGGATTCACGCAGGGGCGTCTGCCCCCCGCCGCGCGGTCGACACCTGGCCGGTGGCGGATATGACGGAGGGGAGGGCGGGTCAGCGCCCGAACTTCGCCCTGGCGGCGGGGGTGACCGGGGTGAAGAGGTTGACGAGGTTGCCGTCCGGGTCGCGCAGCAGCAGCGAGCGGTTGCCCCACGGCATCGTGGTCGGCGCGTTGACGAATCCGTCGACCTGCCCGTCGAGGGCGGCGTGCAGCGCGTCGACGTCGTCCACCAGGAACTCCACGATGCTGCTGCGGTTGGCGCGGGCCTGCGCGGTGCCAGGCCCGAACAGCGGGACGGTCCGGATGCCGGCGATCGCCAGGGTGGCCGACCCGAGGGCGAGTTCGGCGAAGTCCTCGGTGCTCCAGGCGGCGGACGCGCCGGTGACGCGTTCGTAGAACCCGACGAGGCGCGCGACGTCCTCGGTGATGACGCGGATCGAGACGAAGTCCATGGTGACTCCCGGTGGTCGTTGCTGTCGTTGCTGGGTCGGGATTCACGCTACGAGGGATACCGGACAGTTTCCGCCCGGTATCCGCAGGAGAATGTCGGTATGACGAAGCCGACCTCCCGCGTGCTGGCCCTGCTGGAGCTCCTCCAGGCGGGCGGGGTCCGCACCCTCGCCGAACTGGCGGGCCGGCTGGAGGTGGACGAGCGTACGGTCCGGCGCTACGTCGCTCACCTGGTCGAGCTCGACGTGCCGGTGGTGTCGGTGCGCGGCCGGTACGGCGGCTACCGGCTCGCGCCCGGATACCGGATGCCCCCGCTCATGCTCGGTGACGACGAGGCCGTGGCCGTGGTGCTGGGGCTGGTCGCCGGCCGGCACGCGGGGCTGCCGGCGCCGGGCACGGCGGCCGAGACCGCCCTGGCCAAGATCCGCCGGGTGCTGCCCCGCCGCCTGTCGGGCAGGGTGGACGCCGTGCTCGGCTCGCTCGCGTTCACCTCGGAGCCGGCCGGCCCCGCCGTGGACGGCACCGTCCTGCTCGCCGTCGCCGATGCCGTCCGCCACCGCACCCCGGTCGAGATCGGCTACACGGCCGCCGACGGGCGGCGCAGCGTCCGGACGGTCCATCCGTACGGGCTGGTCGGCCACTTCGGCAGGTGGTACCTGACGGGGCTGGACCCGGCGGCCGGTGAGGAGCGCACCTTCCGCCTGGACCGCGTCACGGAGGTGCGGAGTCGGCCCGGGACCTTCGAGCCGCCCGCCGACCTCGATCCGGCGCGGCGCGTCGTGGCAGGCTTCGCCACGGCCGGGTACCGGCACCGCGTGGTGCTGCGGATGCGGGCGACTCCCGAGCAGATCCGTACCCGGCTTCCCGTCACCGTCGCGACGGTGACGGGACTCGCGGCCGACCCCGACGCGGGCCCGGACGGTGAGGGTGCCGGCTGGTCCCGGGTCGAGCTTCGCGTCGAGCGCCTGGACTGGCTCCCCGCCGTGCTCGCCGCGCTCGACCGGCCGTTCGAGATCGAGCAGCCGGCCGAGCTGCGCGCGCTCGTGCTCGGCCTCGCCGAGCGCTTGGCGGCGTCGGCGGGCCGGGGCGGGCCCCCGGAGCGGCCCGCGCCCTGAACCCCGGTTCAGGCCGGCAGGGCGTCGACCGTGCGGACGACGGTGCCGAACAGGTCGGTGATGGTGGTCAGCGCGGCGGCGTGCAGAGCCGCGGCGGGCAGGACCGACCCGTCGGGGGCGGTGAGCGCGCGGGTGGCGGTGGCTTCGGCGACCACGGTGGGGCGGTAGCCGAGGTTGAAGGCGCGCCGGCGGGGCGCGGGGTGGCCCACGACCTGCGGGAGATCCTCGACGCACGGCTGCCGGACGCGCCGAGGCTGGAGGAGGCCGCGCGGCTGGTCCACGCCCACCCGACCCACCTGGTCCGCGCGTTCGGCGCCGCCTTCGGCCTCGCGCCGAACCAGTACCTGACGGCCCGCCGGGTCGACCTGGCCCGCCGGCTGCTGCTGGACGGGCTGCCGCCGGGCGAGGTGGCGACCGCCGCGGGCTTCTACGACCAGTCGCACCTCACCCGGCACTTCCGCCGGGTCGTCGGCACCACCCCGGGCCGGTACGCCCGCACCGGGGCGGCCGCGGCGCCCTAAGCTGGGAGGACAGGGTGGACGACCGTGGGAAGGTTGGGCGCGACCATGCAGCCGAGCGAGATCTCCGAGGTACTGAACCGTCCGCTCAGCCAGGAACTCCTGGCCCGCGACCTGGCCCGCCTGGCCTACGTCGCCAAGGACGGCACACCCCGGGTCGTCCCGATCGGCTTCCTCTGGAACGGCGCGGAGCTCGTCATGTGCACCGCGAAGAACGCCCCCAAGCTGCCGGCGCTGCGCCACCACCCGGCGGTCGCCCTGACCATCGACACCGAGGCCCACCCGCCGCACATCCTGCTGGTCCGCGGCCTGGCCGAACTGGACGTGGTCGAGGGCATCCCGGACGAGTTCCTCCGGATGAACGGAGCCCTCACCATGACCCCCGAGCAGCGGGTCGAGTGGGAGGCGGGCGTCCGCGCGCTCTACGACGGCATGGTCCGCATCGTCGTGACCCCGACCTGGGCCAAGCTGATCGACTTCGAGACCACCCTCCCGAGCGCCGTCGAGGAACTGGTCCGCCGCCAGGCCGACCGCACCTGACGCACCTCCCGAACGGTGCCCGGCCGGGCGTACTGTGGTGGTCCCGGGTGGCGAGGGGCGGGGGCGGACATGGTGGGGTCGGGGCGTGGTGCGATCGGGTGGCGTAGGCCGGTTGCCGTGCTGCGGGGGCGGCTGCTGGCGGAGATCAATGCCACCGTGCACGGGCAGGACCTGCATCTGGAGCGGTACGACCGGCCAGCGGGGGATCCGGGCCTGTTCGGGCCGGACAGCGTGGTGTGGCGGGTGCACGGACACCCGGCCGGGATGCTGGTGGGCGGGTTCGCGGCGCTGCTGCTGCAGTCCCTGCACCCGCTGGCGATGGCCGCCGTCGACGCGCACTCCGACTTCCGGGAGGACCCGACCGGGCGGCTCAACCGGACGGCCCGGTTCGTCACCACCACCACGCTCGGGTCGACGGCCGCGGCCGAGCGGGCGATCGAGGCCGTGCGCAGGATCCACCCGCGGATCCGCGGCACCGCGCCGGACGGCCGTCCCTACCGCGCCGACGACCCGGAGCTGCTCACCTGGGTGCACACCGCCGAGGTCCGCTGCTTCCTGAGCGGGTACCAGGCCCTCGCCGCGACCCCCCTGACCGCCGCCGAGTGCGACCGCTACCTCGCCGAGGCGGCCCGGGTCGCCGAGCGGCTGGGCGCCGCCGCCGTGCCTGGCTCCCGCGCCGAGGTGGCGGCCTATCTGGCCCGGATCCGGCCGGAGTTGCGGGCCACCCCACCCGCTTCGGAGGTGCTCCGGCTGCTGCGCGGCTTCGGTCGCAGCCGCCGCGAGCGGCTGGCCGTCCGGCTGCTGACGAACGCCTCGATCGGCCTCCTGCCGGACTGGGCCCGGTCCGAACTCGCGGTGCGGCGGCCTTGGTTGGTCCGCGCGGTCTGGGACCGCCCGTTGGCGCGGGCCGGCGGCCGGATCATGGTCTGGGCCTGTGGTCCGTCGCCGATCCGGGCGGCCGCCGAGGCCCGGGCCGCCGCCGGCGCGCAGGGGACCGGCTGAGGACGGGGCCGCGTCGGCGGGACACGTCCGGCTGTACGGCGCGTTCGGGGCACCGAGCACCAGGGCCCGCCGCCACCTGAGGACTCACCCAGGCGCACCGTCCCGACGCGCCGCCAGGATCACGACAGCAGCTTCGGGGTGGGCGCCGCCCCGGCGGTGAGCGCGGCGAGCAGGGCCACGCCGTCGGCCGACGGGGTGCCCGGTTCGGCCTGGTAGACGACGAGCTGCTGGCCGGGTGCGGCGTTGACGGTGAAGGTCTCGTAGTGCAGGTCCAGCTCGCCGATCCGGGGGTGGTGCAGCAGCTTGGCCTCGCGGGCCTTGCCACGCACCTCGTGGCGGGCCCAGAGGATGCGGAACTCGTGGCTCTTGATGGAGAGTTCGCCGACGAGTCCGGTCAGCCGAGCGCTCCCGGCGTGCCGGCCCGCGGCGACCCGCAGGGCCGCGACCGAGGCGCGGGCCGCGCGGTCGTGGTCGCGGTGGAAGGAGCGGGCGGCCGGGTCCAGGAAGGTCATCCGCGCCAGGTTGTCGACCCGCTCGAAGCCCTCGTACAGGGCGGCGGCCAGCGGGTTGAGCGCCAGCACGTCCAGCGCGTGGCCGAGGACGAGGGCGGGGGAGCCGGCCAGGCCGTCCAACAGCTGCCGCAGCGCCGGGGCGACCCGCTCCGCCGGCGGCCGACGGGTGCGGCGCGCGGCCGGGCGGGCGATCCGGACCAGGTGCGCCACGGCCTCCTCGTCCAACTCCAGTGCGCGGCCCAGGGCCTGGAGGATCTGCTCGGAGGGGTTGCGCTCGCGGCCCTGCTCCAGGCGGGTGTAGTAGTCGGTGCTCACCCCGGCCAGCAGGGCGACCTCCTCGCGGCGCAGCCCGGGGACCCGGCGGTACCCGGTGCCCGCGAAGGCCGTCGGCGCCGCGGTGAGCTGCCCGCGGCGGGCGCGCAGGTAGTCGCCGATCGGATTGCCGCCGATCGGGTCGTGGCCGATGGGGTCGGGGCCGATCGGATCGTGGTGGTGCGGGGCCTGGCCGGTGTCCATGGCATCGAGGCTAGTGGGCCCCCCGGTGTGGGTGAAGCGATGTGCCGGGGTGCGCCGCACCCCGGCACACCGCGGCCTGGTGGCGGCCCGGGCCGCGCACCACGCTGGTCGGCATGGACAACGAGCAACCGCATCCCTTCGTCGGCATGTGGGTGACCGCCGACGGCTACATCCGGCAGGAGCTGAGGGCCGACGGCCGCTACGACGAGGCGCGTGGCACCAGGCGCAGCGCCTACACCGGCAGTTACACCGTCACCGGCACCCACCTCGACTACCTCGACGACACCGGCTTCACCGCGACCGGTGACGTCCGCGAAGGGGTCCTCCACCACGAACACCTGGTCCTCCACCGGGAGGACCCGCACCACCACCGGCGCCCGGCGTGAGCCACCGACCGACCGAAACGAACGGACCCACCGTGCACCCCACCGTCCACCCGACCGACACGCCGCGCGAAGCACTCCTCGACCTGCTGCGCCGCACCGCGGCCGACCCCGAGCGCCGGATCCTGTTCACCGGTGCCACCGTCCTCACCGCCGACCCGGAGCTCGGCACCCTCGCCATCGGCGACCTGCTCGTCCGCGGTAGCACCATCGCCGCCGTCGGCCCCGACCTGCGGGCCCGCGGCGCCGCCGAGAACGCCATCGTGATCGACGTCGCGGGCGCGGTGCTGACCCCGGGCTTCGTGGACACCCACCGCCACGCCTGGCAGGCCCAGCTGCGCCGGATCATGCCCGATGTGGACGACCTGGGCGGGTACGTCACCGCCACCCTGGCCGGGTACGCCCCCGTCTACCGGCCCGAGGACATGTACGTCGGCACCAGGCTGGCCGCACTGGGCGCCATCGACACCGGCATCACCACGATGCTGGACTTCTCGCACAACTCGCGCAGCGCCGCCCACTCCGACGCGGCCGTCCGCGCCTTGGTCGACAGCGGGATCCGAGGGGTGCACGCCTCGATGGGCCCGCACTTCGGCGCCTGGGACCACCAGTGGCCGGCCGACCTGGCCCGGCTGCGGGCCGCGTACGCGGGCGACCTGATCACCTTCCGGCTGGCCGCCCTCGCCACCGCCGAGATCGCCGGCCCCGGCCTTGCCTACGGCCCCGAACTGGCCCGCCGGGCAGCGGAGTCGGGGGTCGGGGTGAGCGTCGACGCGGTCTTCGGGGCCGCCTCCTCCCGGGCGGTGCTCGACTGGGAGCGGCAGGGCCTGCTGGGGCCGGAGCTGACCCTGATCCACGCCACCGGCCTGAGCGCGGACGCCTGGCGGGCGATCGGCGCGAGCGGCACCACCGTCGCGCTGGCCCCGAGCTCCGATGCGCAGATCGGCCTGGAGAGCGCCGTGCCGGCCGTCGACGAGGCGCTCTCGGTCGGGGTCCGGCCCGGGCTGAGCATCGACGTCGAGGTCGCCCTCGCCGGCGACATGTTCACCCAGATGCGGGCGCTGCACACCATCCAGCGGATGCGCGCCGTGAACGGGGCGTACGGCTCCGCGCGCGAGCCCGTCCGGATCGGCACCGCCGACGTGCTGGACTTCGCCACCCGGCAGGGGGCCCGTACCAACGGGCTGGGCGCGGTGACCGGTTCGCTCACCCCCGGCAAGCAGGCCGACCTGCTGGTGATCACCGCCGAGGAGATCAACAACCTGCCGCTCAACGACGCCGTCGGCACCGTGGTGCTCGGCGCCGACGCCCGCAACGTCGACACCGTCCTGATCGGCGGACAGGTCCGCAAGTGGGCCGGCCGCCTGCTCGATCTGGACCTTCCGGCGCTGCGCGGCCAGGCCGCCGCCTCCCGCGATCACATCCTGCGCACGGCCGCCGCCGTCCGGCGGCCCGGTCAGGTGCAGGAGGGGCACAGCCCGCGGTAGGTGACCTGGGCCTCGGACACGGTGAAGCCGAAGCGCTCGTCCGCCGGGAGGTCGGCGAGCGGGTCGCCGGTCGGGTGGACGTCGCGGATGGTGCCGCAGCCGGAGCAGACCAGGTGCTGGTGCGGACGGTGGGCGTTCGGGTCGTAGCGCTTGGCGCGGCCGTCGGTGGAGACCTCGGTGACCTCACCGAGGGTGACCAGCTCGCCCAAGGTGTTGTAGACGGTCGCCCGGGAGATCTCGGGCAGCCGCCGGGCCGCCCGGGCGTGCACCTCGTCGGCGGTCAGGTGCACGTGGTCGCCGTCCAGGACCTCCGCCACGACCCGGCGCTGGGAGGTCATCCGCCAGCCACGTCCGCGCAGTCGCTCCAGCAGGTCGCTCATGTGGGTTCACCTGTTCAGGTTCATGGGGATGTCCGCAATCTGGCGTCGAGTGTTCCGAATCCGATCGGATATGAGTCTGATGTTCTTCTTGACTTAGAACCTGTCCATCGTAGGATCGGTTCCGGTGATAGCCAAGGGATGAGAAGCCCCGGTACGGCAGGAGACAGCGACGTGACGGCCACCGCGGAGGAGCTGCGCGGTGCCGGCCTCGGGACGACCGGCGAACGCGCCGTGCTGCTCGCGCCCGTCCGGGGAGGTGACCGCCCCGGCTCCGGGGGGATCGCCGCCGCGGTGTCCCCTCGTGTGGGCGGCGCCTCCCTTACAGTCGTCTGTGAGGCCCTCCGCCCACCGCGGCGTCCGGATCGACGAGGCCGACTCCAGCCACCGGGGCCCGCACCTCGACCGCTCCACCACCCGCACTTCCTTAGCATCGTGATCCGCCAGGTCCGGAAGGATTCCCATGTCTGAGAACCATGACGCAATCGTCGTAGACGCGAAGACGGAGGGCGCAGGTGGCTGCCCGGTCGCGCACGGGCGTGCCTCGCACCCGACCCAGGGCGGCGGGAACCGCCAATGGTGGCCGGAACGGCTCAATCTGAAGATCCTTGCCAAGAACCCGGCCGTGGCGAACCCGCTCGGCGAGGAGTTCGACTACGCCGAGGCGTTCCGCGGCCTCGACCTCCCGGCCGTGAAGCGGGACATCGCCGAGGTGCTGACCACCTCGCAGGACTGGTGGCCCGCCGACTTCGGGCACTACGGCCCGTTCATGATCCGGATGGCCTGGCACAGCGCCGGCACCTACCGGATCAGCGACGGCCGCGGCGGCGCCGGGGCCGGCCAGCAGCGCTTCGCCCCGCTCAACAGCTGGCCGGACAACGGCAACCTCGACAAGGCCCGCCGCCTGCTGTGGCCGGTGAAGAAGAAGTACGGCCGCACCCTCTCCTGGGCCGACCTGATGATCCTGGCCGGCAACGTCGCCCTGGAGTCGATGGGCTTCGAGACCTTCGGCTTCGGCGGCGGGCGCGCGGACGTCTGGGAGCCCGACGAGGACGTGTACTGGGGCCCGGAGACCACCTGGCTGGGCGATGAGCGCTACACCGGTGACCGCCAGTTGGAGGAGCCGCTCGGCGCCGTCCAGATGGGCCTGATCTACGTCAACCCCGAGGGCCCGAACGGCAACCCGGACCCGATCGCCGCGGCCCGCGACATCCGCGAGACCTTCCGCCGGATGGCGATGAACGACGAGGAGACGGTGGCCCTGATCGCGGGCGGCCACACCTTCGGCAAGACCCACGGCGCCGGCCCGGCGGACAGCGTCGGCCCCGACCCCGAGGCCGCCCCGCTGGAGCAGCAGGGCTTCGGCTGGAAGAGCTCCTTCGGCACCGGCAAGGGCGGGGACGCGATCACCAGCGGCCTCGAGGGCATCTGGACCAACACCCCGATCACCTGGGACAACAGCTTCTTCGAGATCCTCTTCGGCTACGAGTGGGAGCTGTTCCAGAGCCCCGCCGGGGCGAACCAGTGGCGGCCGAAGGGCGGCGCCGGGGCGGGCACCGTGCCCGACGCCCACGACGCGTCCAAGACCCATGCCCCGACCATGCTGACCACCGACCTCTCGCTGCGGGTCGACCCGGCCTACGAGCAGATCTCGCGCCGCTTCCTGGAGCACCCCGACCAGTTCGCGGACGCCTTCGCCCGGGCCTGGTACAAGCTGACCCACCGCGACATGGGCCCGATCGTGCGCTACCTCGGCCCCGAGGTCCCGTCCGAGGTGCTGCTCTGGCAGGATCCGCTCCCCGCGGCGACCGGCGAGCCGCTCGGCGCCGCCGAGATCGCCGACCTGAAGAGCCGGATCCTCGCCTCGGGCCTGTCGGTCTCCCAGCTGGTGTCCACCGCGTGGGCGGCCGCCTCCTCCTTCCGCGGCAGCGACAAGCGCGGCGGCGCCAACGGCGGGCGCCTGCGCCTGCAGCCGCAGAGCGGGTGGGAGGTCAACGACCCCGACCGGCTGGCCACGGTGCTGCGCACCCTGGAGGGTGTCCAGGAGGCGTTCAACGCCGCCCAGGGCGATGGCAAGCGGGTCTCGCTGGCCGACCTGATCGTGCTCGCCGGCGGTACGGCGGTCGAGAAGGCGGCCGGGGACGCCGGCTTCCCGGTCGAGGTCCCGTTCGCGCCGGGCCGGGTGGACGCCTCGCAGGAGCAGACCGACGTGGAGTCCTTCGCCGCGCTGGAGCCGGCCGCCGACGGGTTCCGCAACTACCTCGGCAAGAGCAGCCGGCTGCCGGCCGAGTTCCTGCTGATCGACCGGGCGAACCTGCTGAACCTGAGCGCCCCCGAGCTGACCGTCCTGGTCGGCGGCCTCCGGGTGCTGGGCGCGAACCACCAGGAGTCGCAGCTCGGCGTGCTCACCAAGACCCCCGGCAGGCTGACCAACGACTTCTTCGTCAACCTGCTCGACCTGGGCACGACGTGGACGGCGGCCGCCGGGGACGCGAACACCTTCGAGGGCCGCGACGCGGCCACCGGCGAGGTCAGGTGGACCGGCACCCGGGCCGACCTGGTGTTCGGCTCGAACTCCGAGCTGCGCGCGCTCGCCGAGGTCTACGCGAGCGACGACGCCAAGGAGAAGTTCGTCCGGGACTTCGTCGCGGCGTGGAACAAGGTGATGGACCTCGACCGGTTCGACCTGGTCTGATCGGGTGACGTCCGGGCCGGCCCGAGGTGGCCGGCCCGGACGTCTTCCGTTTCCGGGAGGTCGCGCGTCGCCCCCCTTGGCAGTGCCCGGCCCGGCCCCTACACTCGGGGCGGAACATGAGCGTGGCTCATATTCACCCCGGGGGAGGCGGTCATCGGCGCAACCGCACCGCCCCCGGACGCCCTGGCCGAGCCCGCCACCCCGGTCACGGCCGGCTGGACGGCCTCGCTCGGCCTGGCCTCGCTCGCCGTCTTCATGGGCTTCTTCACGCCCATCCAGATCCTGCTGCCGCTCCAGCTCGAAGCGCTCGACCCCGGCCGCAAGGCCGAACTGCTGGCCTGGGTCACCGGTGCCGGCGCCCTGGTGGCGATGCTGGTCAACCCGCTGGCCGGCGCGCTCTCCGACCGGACCACCTCCCGCTACGGCCGCCGCCGCCCCTGGATCCTCGGCGGCGCGCTGCTCGGCGCCGCCGGGCTGCTGCTCACCGCCACCCGGCACGGCCTGCCCGGCATCACGGCCGGCTGGTGCCTCGCCCAGACCGGCCTCAACGCCATGCTGGCCGGGGTCACCGCGCCCGTCGCGGACCAAGTCCCGGTCGGCCAGCGAGCCCTGGTCTCCGGGTGGACCGGGATCAGCCAGTCGCTCGGCCTGGTGGTCGGCGCGGTCCTGGTCACCGTGCTGGTGAGCGGGGTGCTGCCCGGCTACGCGCTCACCGCCGCGCTCACCGTGCTGCTCGCCCTGCCGTTCCTGCTGGGCCACCCGGACCCGGTGCTGCCACGCGGCGCCTCGGCCCGCACCGACCTGCGGGCGCTCGCCACCGGCTACTGGGTCAGCCCGCGCCGGTACCCGGACTTCGGCTGGGCATGGGCCACCCGCTTCCTGATCAACCTGGGCAACGCCCTCGGCACCCTCTACCTGCTCTTCTACCTCACCGACGCGGTCCACCTCGCCGCCCCCGACCACGGGGTGCTGGTGCTGACCGCCGTCTACACCGCGGCCGCGCTGCTCACCGCGATCCCCGCCGGTGTCATCTCCGACCGGACCGGGCGGCGGCGCGCGCCGGTGGTCGTCTCCTGCCTGGTGATGGCGGTCGCCGCGCTGGTGCTGGCCCTGTGCCACACCTGGGCGGCGACGGTGCTGGCGGCGGCGGTGCTCGGCGCCGGTTTCGGGATCTACCTCGCCGTCGACCAGGCGCTGGTCACCCAGGTGCTGCCGGCCGCCGCCGACCGGGCCAAGGACCTCGGGGTGATCAACATCGCCAACTCCGGCCCCCAGGTGCTCGCCCCGGCGCTGGCCGCCCCGGTGGTGGCCCACCTCGGCGGCTACACCGGCCTCTACCTCGCCACCGCCCTGGTCACCCTGCTGGCGGGCGCTCTGGTGCACCGCATCCGCGGCGTCGCCTGATCAACCGTCAAGTACTGTTCAGGAGATGGGTTGAGGCAGGAATTCCGGTGGCGGAACTCCTGCCACGTCCTAGGATCGGCGGTCATGGTTGACCTCTATCCTCCGACCAGTCCCTACGACCACGGCTTCCTCGACACCGGGGACGGCAACCGGATCTACTACGAGCAACTCGGCAACCCCGACGGCAAACCCGTCCTGTACATCCACGGCGGCCCCGGGGCGGGCACGCCGAAGCGGCCGACCAGGGCCTGGGACCCGGAGTGCTACCGCCTCGTCCGCTACGACCAGCGCAACTGCGGCCTCAGCACCCCGCACGCCAGCGACCCGGCCGCCGACCTGAGCCTGAACACCACCCGGCACCTGATCGACGACATCGAGCGGCTGCGCGAACACCTCGGCGTCGAGCGGTGGTTGCTCAACGGTGCCTCCTGGGGCTCGACGCTCTTGCTCGCCTATGCGCAGCAGCACCCCGAGCGGGTCGGCGAAGTCATCATCCAGGCGGTGACCACCACCCGCCGCTCCGAGATCGACTGGCTCTACCGGGGGGCCGGGCGCTTCCACCCCGAGGCCTGGGACCGGTTCCGTGACGGCGTCCCCGAGCACGAGCGGGACGGCGATCTGCTGGCGGCGTACGCGCGGCTGATGGAGCATCCCGACCGGGCCGTCCGGGCACGGGCCGCCGCCGACTGGCTCGCCTGGGAGGACGCGGTGATCTCCGGCGAACCCAACGGCATCCCCGGCATGTACAGCGATCAGGAGATCGACGAGCGGATCGCGTTCGTGCGGATCTGCGCCCACTACTGCGGCAGCCAGAAGAACTGGAAGCGCACCAACGTGGTGGTCGCCGGATGAGCCAGTTCACCGTGCTCGCCGACGGCGGGGCCCGCCAGGGCGAGGCCGACCTGTGGTGCAGCTACGCCGCGGTGCGCACGCTGCACTGGCTCGGCGAGGAGCCGGGCCGCCCGGCCGACGTGCTCGGCTACGTGCTCTCCCGGCAGAACGCGGACGGCGGCTTCGCCTGGCAGCGCGGCCTGCCCTCCGACATCTGGGCCACCTACTACTGCGCGCAGACGCTGTCCGACCTCGGGCAGCCGGTGCCGCGGGCGGAGCAACTGGTCGACTGGCTGGCCCGGCTGCGCACCGCGGACGGCGGCTTCGCGATGACACCCGGTCAGGGCGCCGACATCTGGGCGGCGTACTACGCCACCCGGGTGCACGCCGAGGTGGTCCGGGTGCCGGTGCCCGATCCGGCGGCGCTCGGCCGCTGGCTGGCGGCCGCGCAGCACGAGTCCGGCGGTCTCGCCTGGAGCCCGGGCGGTGCGGAGCCGGACGTGCGGGCGAGCTACTACGGCGCGCTCGCCTGGCGGGCGGCCGCCGGCGCGGCCGCGGCGCCGTGGCGGGACGAGGCGCTGGTGGCCTGGGTGCGCGACCAGCAGGTGGACGGCGGCGGCTTCCGCTTCGCCCCCTCCTCCCAGCCCTGCCTGTGGGGCACCTTCCGGGCCGTCCGGGCACTGGACGCGCTCGGCGCCAAGCCGCGGGATCCGGCCGGTGTGCTGGCCTGGATGGACGCCCGGCGGCTGCCGCACGGCGGGTTCGAGCGCTGGGAGGGGTACGGGGCTTCGGACGTCTGGGCGTGCTTCAGCGCGGTCGGCGCGTACCAGACCCTGGGCAGCGGCTTCGACCCGGTGGACCGCGAGCAGATCGCCGACCAGGTCCGGGGCTGCCAGCTCCCCGAATCCGGCTTCACCTACACCCTGCCCTCGCACGCCGGCGACAGCCTGGCGACCGCGGCGGCGGTGGTGCTGTGCGCGCTCCGGCCGGCCGCCGACCCGGCCCGCCCGCAGGCGCTGGTGGGCTGGCTGCAGCGGGCCCACCTGCCGTACGAGGGCGGCGTGATGTACATGCCCGGGCGCGGCGCCGAGGTCCGCTGCACGCTGTGGGCCGTCGAGGCGCTCGGTGCGGTCGGCTCCGCGCTGGACTCCGGGCGGCTCGGCGCCTGGGTGCGCGGCCTGCAGAACACCGACGGCGGCTTCGGCTACTGGCTCGGCCGGGGCTCGGACCTGGTCTCCACCGCCAGCGCCGTCGAGGCGCTGGCCGCCGCCGGGCTCGATCCGCGGGAGTGGATCCGGGTGCCGCAGGCGCTCGGCTTCCTGGCAGGCTGCGGCACCGGCGGCCGCTATGCCCCGGTGCCCGGCGCGGAGCCGACCCTGGCCGCCACCGCGCAGGCCGCGCGGGTGCTGCAGCTGCTCGGCGAGAGCGCCGCCGCGCATGCCGTCGGCGTCGAACTGTCCACGCTGAGCGGCCCGTTGGGTGGCTTCGGCGCGGCCTCCCGGGGCCTTCCCGACCTGCTGTCGACCTACCAGGTGATCCTCACCCAGCACGTGCTCGGCCTGCCGGTCGACCTGGACGGGCTGCGCCGGTTCCTGGCCAAGGTCCGGGTCGGTTCCGGCTTCGCCTGGAGTCCGCTGAGCCGGCAGCCGGCCGGCCTGCTGGCCGCCTGCCTCGGCAGGCAGCTCACCGTCCTCGCCGCCAGCGACGCGGCACCGACCCGCCTGCTTCGGCTGAACCTGTAGGCCGTGCCCGCCCGAAGGGAGCACCACCCGTGCCGACCACCAAGGTCGAGACCCCGCTCGCCGATCCGCTCTTCGAGCGCGAGGTGGCCAAGCGGCTGAGCTTCTGGTGGCGCCGGCAGGGCGTCGACATCAACCACGTGATCACCCGATTCGCCGACCTGCCCGGCGACCGGGTCTTCAGCGGGCCGTTCCCGCTGGCCGGCGCCGGGGGCGACCCCGCGGAGCTGTTCGCCGTCGTCACCTGCGTGGTCTCGCACGACCGCGACCCCGCCTTCCGGCGCGAGTACGCCCGCACCGTGCGCGCCGCGCTCGGCGCCCGCATCCCGGCCGACCGCGTCTTCCTTTCCTTCGAACCCACCGATCCGGCCGACCACTTCGCCCCGGGCGACACCTGGGCCGAGCCGTCCGAGGAGATACTGTGACCGCGATCCCCGCCGACGCCGCCACCCTGCGCGACCCCCTGCGGGCGGCCCTCGCCGCCCTGCTCGACCACCCGCTGACGGCCGCCGAGGACGAGGTCTCGCTCGCCGAGATCGTGCCCGAGCGCTACGACAGCCTCGGGGTGCTGGACGCCGTCGGGCTGGTCGAGAAGGACTTCGGCGTCTCGATCGACCTGGTCGTCGACGACCTGCGTTCCTCCTTCTTCAGCGTGGCCTCCATCGCCGCGCTGGTGGAGCGCAAGCGGCGCGACGCGGCCGTCCTCGGCCTGCTGTCGTGAGCGTCCGACTCGCCGGGCGGGAGGTGGAGTTCACCACCTCGGGCTCCACCGGGGCACCGCAGCGGTGGCTGCGCACCGAGCAGCAGATCGAGGCCGAGGCCGAGCTGCTGGCCGGGTTGTGCGCGGCGGACGGCGTGGACGGGGTGATCTCCTACGCGCCGCCGCGCCACCTCTACGGGCATCTGCTCAGCCTCGCCGTGCCGCGCCGGCTGGGCGTGCCCTGCCTGCAGGCCGGTCTGACCGTCCCGCTGACCCGGGCGGCGGCCGACTGGCGCCGGCCGGTGATCGCCGCGGTGCCGGCCGCGTTCGCCGTGCTGGCCCGCAGCCTGCCCCGGCTGGCCGCGGCCGAGCGGATCACGCTGGTGCACAGCAGCGCCGTGCTGCCGCCTGCCGCCCTCGAGCTGCTGGAGAGCCTCGGCGAACGGGCCCGGCTGGTCGAGCTCTTCGGGGCCACCGAGACCGGGCTGATCGCCACCCGGACCGGCGGCGCCGGCGACTGGACGCTCGCCGCGGACACCCGGTTCGCCCCCGACGGCAGCACCGAGGACGCCCCGGCCGGCGTCCGCCCGCTCCGGATCGCCGGCCCCCGGCTGGCCCGGCGCCCGGACCGGCCGGCACCGGCCGTCGCGGAGACCGGGGACCTGGTCACCGTGCTCGACGGGCGGACCTTCCGCTGGCACGGCCGCGGCGGCCGCCTGGTCAAGGTCAACGGCCTGCGGGTCGACCTGGACGAGATCACCGCACGGCTCTGCGCGGCCGTCCCCGGGGTGGCGATCACCTGCCGCCCCGAACCCGACGCGCTGCGCGGCGAGTGGTACGCCGTGCACGCCGGCACCGACGACCCGCGGCTGCTCGCCGCCCTGCGCGAGGCGCTGCGGCTGCTGCCGGCCGGCGCGCAGCCCCGCGCCCTCCACCCGCACCCGCCCCTCGACCGGGAGGTCCGATGACTGACACCGCCGCCGCCCTGCGGACCCTGGTCCGCGACGCCACCAGGTTCCCGCACTTCCGCGACAAGTACGGAAAGGTGGACCTCGACGGCGACTTCGACCTCGCCGAGCTCCCGGAGATGACCCGCGAGGACGTCACGGTGGCGGCCGAGCAGGCCGCCGCGCACCGCCCGCGGGCGGGCTCCGCCTACCTGTTCACCAGCGGCGGGAGCACCGCCGAGCCCAAGCTCGCCTGGATCCCCACCGAGATGCACCTGGGCGAGCTGACCCGGCACTGGCAGCCGCTGACCGACACCGACGTGCTGGCCAACCTGGCCAGCCCGGGCCGGCTGTGGTCCGCGCACTACTGCTACAACCGGGTGGCGGAGCTCGCCGGCGCCGACGTGATCGGGCTCGGCCACGTGGCGGACGAGGAACTCGGCCAGTGGCTGTCCTTCCTGACCAGGCACGGCACCACGGCCGTCGCCGGCACCCCCTCGCAGCTGGAGCGGATCCTGCGGTACTGCGAGCGGACCGGCCACCCGTTCGCCGGCACGCTGCGGGTCGGCATCTGGTTCGGCGAGCCGTGCGGCCCCGAACTCCCGCTGCTGCGCGACCGGGTGGCACCCGGCCTCGGCCTGTGGGGCCACTACGGCTCGACCGAGACCTGGGTGATCGGGCACAACGGCCCCGGCTGCCCGGTCGACACCTTCCACCTGCTGCCGTACCAGCACGTGGAGTTGGCCGACGGCGCGGTCCTGGTGAGCACCCTGCACCCCGGGGCGGTGGCCCCGGTGATCCGCTACCGGATCGGCGACCGGGCCGAGGAGGTCGCCTGCCCGTGCGGACGGGCCGGGCGGGCGCTGCGGATCGCCGGCCGGGAGGGCTCGCTGGTGAAGTTCGCGGGCACCCTGGTCGGCCCGCACCAGCTGGTCGCGATCGCCAAGGAGCTGCCCGGCGTCACGGCGGCCCAGATCGTGCTGACGGGCGACGCCGGGATCGCCGAGCGGATGGAGGTGCTGGTGGTCGGCGAGGCCGCCGAGGACGCCGTCCGGGCGCACCTGCTGGCCTCCCAGATCGACCTGGGCTTCGC
Source organism: Kitasatospora sp. NPDC049258 (assembly GCF_040678895.1). Taxonomy (NCBI): domain Bacteria; kingdom Bacillati; phylum Actinomycetota; class Actinomycetes; order Kitasatosporales; family Streptomycetaceae; genus Kitasatospora; species Kitasatospora sp. NPDC049258. The sequence continues at coordinate 59,999 of NZ_JBFAQT010000009.1, read as the reverse complement.
CCTGCGCGGCGATGACGAGGAGTTCACCGTCCGCCGGGTCGACACCCTGCCGGCCAATCCCCGGACCGGCAAGACCCCGGACTTCCGCTGGGTGCAGGCCCACTGATGCCGACCCACGACCGGCCGCTGCCGACCCCCCGGCAGCTGCTGCTGCCGCTGGCCGAGCGCGACCGCCTGCTCGCCGAGGGCGCCCTCGACCCCGTCGCGTACCGGGCGGCGCTGCTGGAGCACATCCGGCGCGCCGACCCGCTGGTGCGCGCCTTCGTCGACTGGCGGCCCACGGACGTGGCCGGTGCGCCGCTGCCCGAGCGGCTCTCGGTGACCTACAAGGACACCATCCACGTGGCGGGCCACCCGACCCGGCTGGGGATCCGCAGCGGCTACCGCGAGTACCCGACCGCCTCGGCCGAGGTGGCCGCCCGGCTGGCCCGGCGCGGGCTGCACTGCCTGGGCAAGGTGACCACCACCGAGTGCGCGCTCGGAACGGCCAAGCCGAGCCGCAACCCGGTGCACCCGCACGTCTCGACCGCCGGCTCCTCCTGCGGTTCGGCGGTCGCGGTCGCGGCCGGCTTCTGCGACCTCTCGGTCGGCAGCGACTCGGGCGGTTCGCTGCGCTGGCCCGCCGTGTACTGCGGGGTGACGGCCCTGCGGGTCACCCCGCGCCCCGCGCTGCTGGCCGGGGTGCACGCGGTGTCGCCCCGGATGGAGTCCGTCGGGCTGGTCACCAGGACCGCGGCGGACCTCGGCCGGCTGTGGCACCACCACGCGCTGGCGGAGTGCTTCGGCGCGCCCCCGGTCGAGCCGCCGGCGCAGCTGCGCTTCGCGGTCGCCGCGCCCCCGGCGGAGCCGCTGCATCCTGAGGTCCAGGCGCTGCTGGACGCGGTCGCCCGGGTGCTCGGCGAGCGGGGCCACCGGCCGGTGCGGGCCGAACTGGACGAGGTCTGGGCGCTGCGCGCGCCGGCCGGCGAGCTGCTGGCCCGCGAGGGCTACGACAGCTACGGCCCGCTGGTCGGCGCGCCCGGTGCCGAGCTCGGCCCGGACACCCTCGCGGCGATCGGGCGCGGCACCGCCGTGGACGATGCCCGCCGCGCCGTGCTGCGGGCCGGTCAGGACCGCGCCGAGGCCCTGCTGACCGCACTGCTGCGCGAGCAGCTGGACGTGCTGGTGCTGCCGCTGGAGGCGGGCCTGCCGGACCTGGTCGGGGTGCCGGGCGATCCCGCGCTCGGGGCCGGCGGGGAGCTGACCCTGATCGCCAACTACGCCCGGCTCCCGGTGCTGGCGCTGCCGCTGGCGCGCAGCGGGCAGGACTCGCCGCTGGGCGTCCAGGTGCTCGCCGCCCCCGGCGCGGACGGCCTGCTGGTCGCGGTGGCCGACATTCTTGAGCAGCTCGCTGGGTCGATCACCCACACGATGAGACGGACGGCAGACGTATGACGAGTGCACCCACACCGCGCGGCGCGGTGGTCCTGCTCGGGGCGATGCTGGGCGGGCGGTACCCGGAGCTGGTGCCGGCCGCGCTGCGCCGGGGCCTGACCGTGCTGGGCATCGACACCGACACCCCGCGCGCCCGGCGCTTCGACCGGGCCCGGCAGGAGAACCCCGAGCACCCGCTGGCCGGCCTCGCCGAGATCGCCTGGCTGCCCGGGGAGCGGCACGAGGAGATCGTCCAGCAGGTGCTGGACTGGCACGCCGCGTACGAGGTCCGGGCGGTGGTCCCGTTCGGCGAGGACTACGTGGAGGCCACCGCGCTGGTGGCCGACCTGCTCGACCTGCCGGCCCCCGGGCTGCGGGCCGGCCGGGTGTGCCGCAACAAGCTGCTGCAGCGGCGCTACCTGGCCGACTGGAGCCCGCGCTCGACCCTGCTGCCCGGCGCCGATCGGGCGGACCGGGCGGCCGGCTGGGAGACCTTCCCCGCAGTGGTCAAGCCGCTGGACGGGCAGGCCAGTTCGGGTGTGGAGCGGGTGGACGACCTGGCGCAGCTGACGGCCGTGCTGGCCGAGCGGGACGAGGCCGAGGCGCTGCTGGTCGAGGAGCTGGTGGCCGGCCACGAGGTGTCGGTCGAGTCGCTGGTGCAGGGCGGCGCCCCGGTGTTCGCCGCGGTCACCGGCAAGCGCACCAACGAGGGCGCCGGCCCCGACGAGGCGGCGCGCTTCTTCGTCGAGCTGGGCCACACCGTGCCCGATCCGGACCTCTCCCCCGCGGCCCGGCGGGCGGTGCTCGCGGCCAACGCCGCCGTGCTGGCCCGGCTGGACTTCCGGGACGGCATCGCGCACGCCGAGTACCGGGTCACCGCCGAGGGCGAGGTCCGGCTGATGGAGATCGCGGCGCGGGCCGCCGGCGACAACATCCTGACGCTGTACCACCTGGCCACCGGCGCCCCGCTGGAGGAGGCGGTGCTCACCATCGCCCTGGGCGAGCCGACCGAGTACCCCGAGCCGCGCCGCTTCGTGCGGCAGGTCTACCCGGAGCACACCCCCGGGGTGCTGCTGGACGTGACGGCGCCGGGCCTGGACACCGAGGTCAGCTGGCTCGCCGAGCACTGGATGTGGCCCGCCGTCAAACCGCTGTCCGACGAGCCGGGGGCGGTCCACATGATCGTCGCGGGCCGCGCCCGCGGCGACCGGCTGGCCGAGATCAAGGCATCCTCGGACCGCTCGGCCATGTACGTCATCGACGCGCCGACACCCGAGGCGCTCGACGCGCTCCAGGCCCGGGTGGACGCGGCGCTCACCGTGGAGGTCGACCCGAATGGCTGAATCCCGTACGGCCGCGGTCAAGCGGCTGGTCCGCGAGCGGCTGGACCCGCTGCGCCCGCCCGGCTACCGGCGGATCGCCGCCGCGATGCTGGTCACCAACGTCGGCAACGGCATGCAGTTCATCGCCAACTGCCTGCTGGTGCTGGAGATGACCCACAGCCCGCGGGCGGTGGCGCTGGTGCTGCTCACCGCGGCGATCCCGGGGGTCTTCTTCGGCCCGCTGATCGGCGTGGCGATCGACAAGTTCGAGCGCCGCTGGGTGTTCGCGCTGGCCGACACCGTCTCGGTGGCCACCCTGGCCGTCACGCTGGCCCTGATCGGCACCGGGCACCTGCGGACCTGGCACGTGTTCGCGATGGTCTTCGTGCTCGGGCTGACCGAGTCGACGGCGGTGCCCACCGGGACGACCATGGTGCGTGAGATCGTCCCGGTCCAGAAGCTGCTGGCGGCCAACGCCACCACCGGCGTGGCGGTCCAGATCGGCAACGTCATCGGCACCGCCTTCGGCGGGTTCCTGATCGCCGCGTCCTCGGTGACCTGGGTGCTGGCGATCAATCTGGTGTCGTTCACCGCCTCGGCGCTGTTCGTCTCCGGGGTGAAGACCGAGCGGGTGATCACCAAGACCGGCGGCGACGGCTGGCGGGAGACGGTCAAGCGGGCCGCGGCCGGCTTCACGTACCTGCGCACGCACCCGGCCACGCTGCCCTCGTACACCATGCTGCTGGTGCTGTTCGCGGTGCTGTACATGATGAACACCCTGGTGGCGCCGTACGCGGAGAGCGTGCTGCAGGTCGGGGCGAGCGGGCTCGGGTTCATCGACGCGATGTTCGCGGTGGGCGCGATCCTCGGCGGGCTGGCGCTGCCGCTGCTGACCGCGCGGCTCAACCGGGACCGGCTGGCCTGCTTCGGGCTGGTCGGCATGGGCATCACGCTGATCCTGCTCTGGCGGGCGGAGGGCCTGGCCCAGCCGATGGTGCTGTACGCCCTGGCGGGCATCAACTTCCAGGCCTTCTACATCTTCCGCACCCGGGTGCAGGAGCAGGTCCCGGTGGACATCCAGGGCCGGGTGATGGCGCTGCTGATCACCACCGTGGGCATCTGCCGGATGGCCGTGTACATCGTGCTCGCGGCCTTCGTCTCCACCCTCACACTGCGGCTGATCTACCTGTTCTGCGGGATCGCGGTGGTGGTCCTCGGAGTCGTCATGACCACCCACACGATCGTGCGGCGGGTCGAATCGCGTCCGCCGGAGAGCGAGCCCGAGCTCGTCCCGGCCACCTCAGGGAGGTAGCCCACCATGGAGAACCGACCCCCCGCCCTGCTGCTGGTCGGCGGGCTGACCGTGGCCTGGAACCAGCGCTACCTGGACGCCGCCCGGGCCCGCGGCCTGGCCGTCCTGGTGCTGGACGCGCCCACCGCGGCCGCCACCGCGCTGCTCGCCGACCCGGCCGCCGCCGGGCTGGCGCCGGGCGCGCTGGCCGAGGCCGCGCTGGTGGCGGCCGAGGACCACGCCGGCCTCGCCGACCGGGCGGCCGGCTGGGCCCGGGCGTACGACATCCGCGGGGTCTGCTGCCTGCGCGAGGAGTACGTGGAGGGCAGCGCCCTGGTCGCCGACCTGCTGGGCCTGCGCTCGCCCGGGCTGCGGGCCGCCCGGGTCTGCCGCAACAAGCACCTCCAGCGCCGCTACCTGGCGGACTGGAGCCCGGCCTCCGCCCTGGTGGCGGCCGGCTCGCGGGAGCGGATCGCGGCCGGCTGGCAGGACTTCCCGCTGGTCGTCAAGCCGGTCGGCCGGCTGGCCAGTTCGGGGGTGCGGCTGGCCGCCGACCGCGAGCAACTGCTCGACTCGCTCGGCGAGTACGGGCCGGACGAGACGCTGCTGTTCGAGCAGCGGGCGGCCGGCCCCGAGTACTCGGTGGAGTCGCTCAGCCTGGACGGCGAGGTGCGCTACCTCGGCACCACCGAGAAGCGCACCACCGAGGTCTTCGGTGACTACTTCGTCGAGATGGGGCACACCACCCCGGCACCGAGCCTGGACGAGGAGGCCCGGGAGCGGCTGTACACCGCGCACCGGGCGGTGCTGGCGCGCCTCGCGTTCGGCACCGGGATGGCCCACGCCGAGTACCGGCTCGGCCCCGACGGCCGGATCACCCTGATCGAGATCGCGGCCCGGCCGCCGGGCGACAGCATCATGGCGCTGCACTGGCTGGCCACCCTCGCGCCGCTGGAGGACGCCGTGGTCGCGGTCGCGCTGGGAGAGCCCCCGGCGCCGGCCCGCCCGCACCGGGTCGCCCGGCAGGTCTACCTGCCGCACCGGGCCGGCGTGCTGGACGCCTTGGAGGTGGCCGAGCAGTTGCGGACCCCCGCCCAGTGGTTCGACCCGGCGCTGGTCCGGCCCCAGGTGACCGCCTGCGGCGAGAGCGCCTCCCCGGCGGCGCTGCGCTGCGTGGTGGCGCTGAAGCCGGTCGGCACGGTGCTGGAGCCGATCCGGCAGTCCGGCGACCGCGCCGCGATGTTCGTGGTGGACGCCCCGACGGCCGAGGCACTGGACGAGATCGAGCAGCGCTGCCTCGCGGCGATCTCGCTGCGGACCCGAGACTGAACGGACGACACCCGACCATGTCAGCACTGTCCACCGTGCGGAGCGCACCCGCACCGGCCCCCGCGCCCGCGGCGGCCCCCGAAGCCGGCTGGCCGTCCCCGCAGGCGGTCACCGAGGTGTCGGCCCGGCTGCGCGCGCTGCCGCCGCTGGTCGCCCTCGGCGACTGTCTCGAACTGCGCCGCCGGCTGGCCGAGGTGGCCGCCGGCGGGGCCCACCTGATCCAGGGCGGGGACTGCGCGGAGCTGTTCGCCGAGGTCTCCGCGCACACCACCCGCCGCAAGGCCGCCCAGCTGCGCGAGCTGGCCGGCCTGCTGGAGGACGGCACCGGCCGGCCCGCCCTCGCGGTCGGCCGGATCGCCGGCCAGTTCGCCAAGCCCCGCTCCCAGCCCGTGGAGAGCGGACCGCTCGGCGAGAGCCTGCCGGTCTACCGGGGGGACGCCGTCAACGGCTTCGCCCCGACCGCCGAGGCCCGCACCCCCGACCCGGGCCGGCTGCTCACCGCGTACGAACTCGCCTCGGACATCCACCGGTACCTGGCCGCCGAGACCGAGAGCGCCGGGCGGCGGGTCTGGACCAGCCACGAGGCGCTGCTGCTGGACTACGAGCTGCCGCTCGCGCGGACCCTGGGCGACCAGCACTACGGCTCCTCCGGGCACCTGCTGTGGATCGGCGAGCGGACCAGGCAGCCGGACGGACGGCACGTCAGGGCGCTGGCCGCGCTGGCCAATCCGGTGGCGGTCAAGCTCGGCCCGGCCACCACCGCCGCCGATGTCGCCGAGCTGGTGGCCCGGCTCGACCCGGAGCGTGCCCCGGGCCGGCTCTCCTTCGTACTGCGCTGCGGCGCCGACCTGGTCGAGCAGGTGCTGCCCGGCCTGGTCCGCGCGGCCGCCGACGCGGGCGCCCGGCCGGTGTGGATCTGCGACCCGATGCACGGCAACACCGAGCGCTCCGCCGACGGCCGCAAGACCCGGCGGATGACCAGGGTGGCCGCCGAGATCCGGTCCTTCGTCCGGGTGCTGCGGCGCCTGGGCGAGCACCCCGGCGGCGTCCACCTCGAACTCACCCCGGACGACGTCACCGAGTGCGTGGCCGGGCCCGGCGACACGCCCGGCGCGGCCCGCTACTGGACGGCCTGCGACCCCCGGCTGAACCCCGCCCAGGCGCGCTTCGCGACCGCCGTGTTCATCGAGGAGGCGCGGTGATCCCGCTGGGTACCGGCGAGTTGAGCGCCGCGCAGGTGGCCCGGCTGGCCGTCCGGCCGGTGGGCCGACGGCTCGGCCTGGACGAGGCGACCGCCGGGCGGATCGACGCCTCGGTGGAGCTGCGGGACCGCCTGGTCGCCTCGGGCGAACCGCTGTACGGGGTGACCACCGGATTCGGCGACCGCAACATCGGCCAGATCGCGGCCGACCGCGCCGCGGCCCTCCAGCACAACCTGGTCCGCTACCACCTGGTCGGCAGCGGGCCCGAGGCCGCCGACGACGTGGTCCGGGCGACCATGCTGGTGCGCGCCAACTGCCTGGCCCGCGGGTACTCCGGGGTGCGCCGGGAGGTGATCGGCCTGCTGCTGGACTGCCTGGCCGAGGACATCCTGCCGATCGTGCCGGAGCGCGGCTCGGTCGGTGCCAGCGGCGATCTGGTGCCGCTGTGCTACCTGGCCTCGCTGCTGATCGGCGAGGGCGAGGCGCGGCACCGCGGTGAACGGGTCACCGCCCGTCAGGCGCTGGCGGCCGCCGGGCTGCGGCCCCTGGTGCTGCAGCCCAAGGAGGCGCTGGCGCTGATCAACGGCACTTCCTTCATGTCCGGCTTCGCGGTGCTGGCCGCCGCCGAGGCGCGCCGGCTGGCCGAGGTCGCCGAGGTCTGCACGGCGCTCACCGTCGAGGTGCTGCTGGGCAACCGCGACCACTACCACCCCGTGATCCACCGGCAGAAGCCGCACCCCGGACAGGTCCGCTCGGCGGCCGCGATCCGGCGGCTGCTGGAGGGCTCCCTGCTCGCCCGGGACCACGCCCAGGTGCTGCGAGCCAACGGCGCGGCCGGGTCGGACGGCTACCGCCGGCTGGAGCACCCCATCCAGGACCGGTACTCGGTGCGGTGCGCACCGCACGTGGTCGGCGTGCTGCACGACACCCTGGACTGGGTGGACCCGTGGCTGGACACCGAGGTCAACTCCACCAACGACAACCCGCTGTTCGACGCGGACAGCGGGCGGGTGCACAACGGCGGCAACTTCTACGGCGGGCACGTGGGCCTGGCGATGGACGCGCTGCGGGTGGCGGTGGCCAGCGTCGGCGATCTGCTGGACCGCCAACTGGCCTGCGTGGTGGACGAGAAGTTCAGCAACGGGCTGCCCGCGGGGCTGGTCCGCCCGGCCGAGCAGGGCGGCCCCGAGGCGGGCCTGCACCACGGCTTCAAGGGGGCCCAGATCGCCTGCTCCGCGCTGGTCGCGGAGGCGCTCTCGCAGGGGATGCCGACGACCGCGTTCTCGCGCTCGACCGAGGCCCACAACCAGGACAAGGTCAGCATGGCCACCATCGGCGCCCGGGCCACCCGGAGCGTCACCCGGCTGGTCTTCGAGGCGGCGGCGATCCAGCTCGCGGCGCTCTGCCAGGCGGCCGACCTGCGCGGCGCCGAACGGCTCGGGCCCGGCACCGCGGCGGCCCACCGGCTGGTCCGCACCCACCTGGCGTTCATGACCGAGGACCGCCGGCTGGACACCGAACTGGCCTCGCTCGCCGAGGCGTTGCGCACCGGCGCGCTCGCGCCGGCCGCCGCCGCCGACGACGAGCCGGCCCCGAGGATCGAGGAGACGACCCATGTCTGAGGTCTCGACCGTCCCGAGCGGCGCGAGCGGCGTCTCGGCCGCGGTGACCGGCTACCTGGCCGGGCTCGGCCCCGAGCCGGTGGAGCCGGCCCGACCGCCGGCCGTGCTGGCCCTGCCGCTTCGGCAGCGGCTCGCCCTGCTCGCCTCCGGGGAGCTGGCACCGGCCGAGTGGAACCGGGCCGCCGACGACTGGAGCCGCGAGGCCGACGCCCGCTACCGGGCCTGCGCCGAACTGCGGCCCGGGGGCCCCGCGGCGGCCCCGCTGCGGCTCGGCGTGAAGGACACCGTGGACGTGGCGGGCTTCGCCACCCGGCTCGGACTGCGCCGCTACCGCCACCATCCGGCGCGCGGCGCGCGGGTGCTCGACGGGGCGCGCGCCCTGGCCACCATCGCCAAGCTGGTCACCACCGAGCTCAACATCGGGATCGGCTCCGGCTGCGGCAACCCGTGGTTCCCCCTGATCGACCCGGCCGGCTCCAGCACCGGGTGCGGGGTCGCCGTCGCCGCCGGGATCTGCGATCTGGCGCTGGGCACCGACGTGCTCGGCTCGGTGCGGTGGCCGGCCGGCCGGTGCGGGGTGGTGGGCCTGCGGATGACCCACGACCCGGCCGCCGTGCACGGGATGCTCCCGCTGAGCCCGTCGATGGACGCCCCCGGCTGGGTGGCACGGACCGCGGACGACCTCGCGGTGCTGGCGGAGGTCTCGGGGCTGCCGATCCCCCGCGCGGAGCGGCACCGGCAGCTGCGGATCGGCGTGGTCGCGGAGGTCGCCGAGGGCGGCGCCGAGGCCGAGATCCTGGCCGCGCTCGGGGCGACCGGCGAGCGGCTCGCCGCGCTCGGCCACCGGGTCCGGCCGGCCCGCCTGGGTGCGCTGTGGGGGCTGCGCGGCGCGGCCTGGGAGCTCTGCGCCCGGGAGGCCTGGGAGGGCAGCCGGGTCTGGGCCGGGCGGATCGCGGACGAGCTGTCGCCCTCGACCCGGCGGGCGCTGGACTCCGGCGCGGCGGTCGGCGACGAGCGGTGGAACGAGGTGCGGGCGCAGCAGGCCGCGGTACGGGCCGGGGTGCCCGGGCTGTTCGAGGACGCGGGGGTGGACGTCTGGCTGCTGCCGCTGGATCCGGACGTGCCGCGACCGCGGGGCGCGGCACGGGCCGCGTCCTCGCTGGTGACGCCCGGTCATCCGGACTACGACCGGGAGATCGGCTACACACCGGTGGCGAGCTTCGCCGGGCTGCCGGCGATCACGTTTCCGGTGGGCCGGAGCGGGGCCGCCCCGCTGGCGATGCAGCTGGTGGGGCGGCCGGGGGCGGAGGGGATGCTGATCGGCCTGGCGTCCGGGGTGGCGGCCGAGCCGGGGTGGCCCGCGACGGGTTGACCGCGTGGCTCAGTGGGCGGGTTGGGGTTGCGGCAGCAGGGTGTCGCGGAGCCGGCGGAGGTCGGCCGCGCGGCCCGGGTGGATGCGGTCGAAGAGGGCCAGGGCCTGGTCGGTGTGGTCGAGCGCGGCCGGGGTGTCGCCGGCGTCCTGGGCCAGGCGGGCCAGGCCCTCGTGGGCGACGCCCTGCTCGAAGCGCAGGCCGAGGTCGACCGCCAGCCGCAGGGCGCGCCGGTGACTGTCCAGGGATTCGTCGGGCGCGTTCCGGCTGTGGTGGATCGCCCCGATCAGATTGAGGGTCTGGCTCTCCAGGTCGCGGCTGCCGATCTCGCGGGCCGCCACCAGCGCCTCCCGGGCCCAGCCCAGGGCCGCGGCCTGGTCGCCGGTGGAGTGCAGCAGGTCGCCGAACGCCCACCGGGTCTGGGCCTCCACCTCCCGGGCCCCCAGCTCGCGGGTGCGGGCCAGCGCCTGCTCCAGGCAGGTCCAGGCCTGGTCGGTGTGCCCGAGCCGGGCGTGCACCCAGCCGACGTTGACCAGGTCGACGGCCTCCCGGAACGGGTTGTCCAGGCCCCGGCTCAGCGCCAGGGCGAGGCGGTGGTACTCCAGCGCCTGGCGGTAGTCGGCCAGGTAGCCGTGGACCACGCCGATGTTGCCCAGCACCGCCGCCTGGTCCCGCGCCGACCCCAGTTGCTCGAAGATCTCCAGCGCCGCCCGGTAGCGGTCCAGCACCTCGGGGTAGTCCCCGCGCAGCAGGCCGACGTGGCCGAGCGTCCACAGGGTCCGGGCCTCGCCGTGCCGGTTGCCGGTGGCCCGGCACAGCAGCAGCGCGCTGCGCAGCGTACGGACCGCCAGGTCGTAGCGGCCGAGCGCGCGGTGGGCGAGCGCGAGGTTGATCTGCACCTCGGCCCGGCCCTCCTCGTCCCCGGCGGTGCGGGTGGCGGCCAGGGCGTGCTGGTAGCCGGTCAGGGCGTCCTCGGCGAAGCCGTTGCGGACCAGCAGCGGGCCGACCGCCACGGCCAGCCGCCAGCTGCGTCCGAGGTCCTCCCCGCTCCAGTCGTGGGCGAGCACCGCGATGATGTTGGCCCGCTCGGCCGCCAGCATCTCGGTCGCGTCGGCCACCGTGCGCAGCCCCGGGATGGCGCCCGGTGCCTCGCCGGCCGGCCGGGTCTGGCGGCCCGGGTCGGAGACCTCGGCGGCACAGCGCGCCAGGGTGAGGTAGTGCTCGCGCAGGCGGCGCAGCGCGGCGAGGCGGCCCTCGCTCTGCTCCTCGTGCTCCGCCCGGGCCAGGGCGTACTGGTGGATGAGGTCGTGGAAGTAGTAGCGGCCGACGGTGTGCTGGCTCAGCAGGTGGGTGTCGAACAGCTCCTCCAGCAGCACCTCCGCCTCGGCCACGGTGGAGCCGCTGAGGACGGCGGCGGTCAGCGCGTCGAAGTCGTGGCCGGGGTGCAGGCCGAGCAGGCGGAAGAGCCGGCGCTGGGGCTCGCCGAGCTGGAGGTAGGACACCTCGAAGGCGGCGGCCACGCTGCGGTCCCCGGCGACGAGTTCGGCGAGCCGGCGCTGGCGGTCGCGGAGCCGGTCGGCGAGGTGGGCGACGGTCCAGGCGGGGCGGTGGCGCAGCCGGGAGGCGGCGATCCGGATCGCCAGCGGCAGCCAGCCGCAGAGCGCCGCGACGTCCCCGATCGCCTCCCGCTCGTCGGTGGCGGTGCGCTCTCGGCCGGCGATCCGGACGAACAGGTCGGCCGCGTCCTCGGGAGCCAGCACCTCCAGCGACAGGTTGACGGCGCCGTCCAGCGCCGCGAGTCTTCGCCGGCTGGTGATCAGGACCAGGGCGTGGCCGGCGCCGGGGAGCAGCGGGCGGACCTGCCGGACGTCCAGGGCGTTGTCGAGGACCACCAGCACCCGCTGGTCGGCCAGCACCGAGCGCCAGGTGGCGGCCCGCTGGTCGACCCCGTCGGGGATCCGCTCGGGGCTGACGCCGACGTAGCGCAGCAGGCGGTCCAGCGCGGTGGCGGGGGCGATCGGGTCCTGGCCGGGGGTGTGGCCGTGCAGGTCGATGAAGAGCTGGCCGTCCGGGTAGCGGTCGGCCAGGGCGTGCGCGGCGCGGACGGCGAGGGTGGTCTTGCCGATGCCGGCCATGCCGTCGACCGCGGTGACCACCAGGGTGGAGCTCTCGGCCGAGTCGGCCAGCGCGACCAGGCGGCCGAACTCGTCGCCGCGGCCGGTGAAGTCGGTGATGTCGTAGGGCAGGAAGCGGCGCTGCTGGGTGCGGAACGCGCTGCTGTCGATCCGGGTGGCGGGCTCCGCGGGCGGCGTGCGGGCGGCCTCGGGGGCGTCGGCCGCCGGGCGGTCCAGGGCCGGGTCGCAGCGCAGGATCTGCCCGTGCAGCCGGCGCAGTTCGGCCCGGGTGTCCAGGCCGAGGTCGGCGGCCAGCAGCGCGCGGCCCTGCTCGTAGACCTCCAGCGCGTCGGCCTGCCGTCCGGCGCGGTAGAGGGCGAGCATCAGCTGGCGGCGGAACGGGTCGCGCAGCGGGTGGGCGGCGACCAGTCCGGACAGGGCGGGGATGAGTTCGGCCGGCTCGTCGGCGTCCAGCCGGACTTCGAACAGCCGCTCCATGGAGGTGAGCCGCTGCTCGTCCAGCCGGGTGGCGGCGATCCGGACGGCCCGGCCGTCCAGCCCGGACAGCGCCGGGCCCTCCCACAGGGCCAGGCCCTCGTCGAGCGCGGCCGCGGCGTCCTCGCGGCGGGCCTCGGCGAGGGCCAGGTCGGCGGCCTCCACGAGGCCGAGGTAGCGGTAGACGTCGACCCGCTCCCGCGGGATCCGGGCCAGGTAGCCGCGGCCGTCGGTGACGATCGAGCCGCGCAGCGGGCCGAGTGAACGGCGCAGCGCCGCGATGGCGTTGTGGACCTGGCGGCGGGCGGTGTCGGGCGGGTTGTCGTCCCACAGCGCGTCGACCAGGGTGTCGAACGGGACGACCCGGTCGGCGCCGAGCACCAGCATCGCGAGTAACTTCTCCTGCCGCGGGCCGTTCAGGTCCAGCTGCCGTCCGCCGACGTGCACCCGGACCGGACCCAGCAGCCCGATTCCCCATTCCTCGCTGCTCACGAGAGTACCGTCCTTCGGGCTTCGGATAGCGGTGGACGACCCGGATCATATATATCAGCAGTCGTAGCGGCTCCGGATTCTCGAACTCCGGGCCGGAGTTGGGACGGTGGCGGCGCGCGCGGGCCGCGGGGAGGCGCGGCGGCCGATGGCGGACCGGGCGGATCAGGCAGGTCGGACGGATCGGTCGGATCAGGCCGAGCGGGCGGAGCGGGGGCGGGCCGAGGAGGCCCGGGGCTTCCAGCGGACGCTGCTGGTGCTGGGGGCGGTGCTGGTGCTCGGCCTGCTCGCCCAACTGCCGGCCGACTGGGGGGCTCCGGCGGCCGGCTCCCGGGTGCGGGACGCCGCCCGGCTGGTGTGGCCGCAGGGGTGGAACCTCTTCGACGACGGCGCCGGAGCCCCGGAGCTGGCCGCCTACCGGCGGGGCCCGTCAGGCTGGACCAGCGCGCTGCTCACCCCGCACGCCCAGGCCCGTAACAGCTGGGGGCTGGACCGCGGCCCGCGCGCCCAGATCGGTGAGGTCGCCGCGCTGGCGGACCTGGTGCCACCGGACGCCTGGCGGCCCTGCGGCGCCCCGACGCCGGACGGCTGCCGCTGGGTGCCGCCGGTGCTGGAGGTGGCCAGCCCGGCCGCCCGGCCGACCCTGTGCGGCGAGCTGGCGCTGACCGTGGAGTCGCTCGACCGCTGGGGCAGCCGGCCGGGCGGCGGCCGGCGGATCGACCGGGCCGTGCAGCTCCGGGTGGGGTGCCCGTGAGCCGGCTGCCGGCCCCGCCCCGGCCGGTGCTGCGGCCCGCTTCGGCGGCCGGCGGCCCGCCTGCGCCGCGCCACGGCCGGCTGCTGGGCGCGGGCCGCGCGCTGCTGGCGGTGGCCCAGGTGCTCACCCTGTTGTTCACCTCCGATGCGGAGCTGTTCCCCGGCGGTCCGCAGTGCGGCGGCGGGCGGCTGCTGACGCTCTGGTGCCTCGGCCCGCCGGACGTCGCGCCGGGCCTGCGCCACCTGCTCGCCGTACTCGGCCTGCTGCTGGTCGCCACCGGCTGGCTGCCGCGCTGGACCTGCCTGGTGCACTGGTACCTGACGTTCAGCCTGACCAGCACGATCGCGGGCGCGGACGCCGGGGACCAGGCCGCCCGGATCGGCACCCTGCTGCTGCTCCCGCTGCTGCTGGGCGACACCAGGCGGTGGATCTGGGCCCGCCCGCCCGTGGCGCCCGCGCCCACCTGGCAGGGGGCCGGCCGGGCCGCACTGCTCCTGCTGCGGCTCCAGGTGCTGATCGTCTACACCCAGGCCGCCGGCTCCAAGCTGCTGGATCCGCTGTGGCGGGAGGGGACGGCGCTGTACTACTGGCTGCACAGCCGCTACTGGGGCAGCTCGCCGGGGCTGCTCCCGCTGCTGGAACCGGCCCTGGAGCACGGCTGGTCGGTGCGGGCACTGACCTGGACGGCGATCGCGCTGGAGCTGGGGATCGCGGGGTGCATGCTCGCCCCGGGCCGGCTGCGGCGGTGGGCGGTACCGGCGGCGGTGCTGCTGCACGGCGGGATCGCGGTCTTCATGGGGCTGCCCGGGTTCGCCCTCACCATGGTCGGCCTGGTGCTGCTGGCCTGCGCCGACATCCCCGCGCTCGGGCGGCGGTGGTGGCCGATGCACTTCTGATGTAACCGGGCCGCAGACTGAGGGGCGGTCAACCACGCTCCCGCACCGCGGGGTGAACGACCGTCGAACGGATCGGCCCGCGGGGCACGGTCCTTGGAGAAGGAGCGGTATGAAGCCGGCATGGCTCGTGGCATGCTTCGTCGCGGCGGTGGCCGTACTCACCGTCGTGTCCCAACCAGCCGCACCGGCGCACCCCGTGCACCGGATGCAGGCCAGTGATGGCTGCCCCTCGATCGGGCCCTGCTAGAGAAGGAGGGACTGCCATGACACGTCTGGTGGTTGTGTCCGGCGGCGGCAGCGGCATCGGCCGGGCGGTCGCCGAGGGCTTCGCCGAGGCCGGCGACGACGTTCTGATCATCGGCCGCCGGGCCTCGACCCTGGAGGAGGCCGCCGCGGCCGTGAACGCCGCCGTGGCGGGCGAGCGGGTCTCCTGGCGGGCGGCCGACCTCACCGACCTCGCGGACATCGAGAAGGTGGCGGCGCAGCTGGCCGAGGGCGGTCGCAGCGTGGACGTCCTGGTCAACAACGCGGGCGGGTTCTACGGGCTGGACCAGCCCGACACGCTGGCCGGCTACGCGGCCCAGTGGCGGGCGAACTTCGAGGGCAACGTGCTGCCGGCGGTGCTGCTGACCGAGGCGCTGCTGCCGCAGCTCACCCGGCCCGGCGCCCGGATCCTCACGCTCTCCTCGATCGCCGCGCTGCGCGGCCCCGGCACCTACGGCGGCGCGAAGGCGGCGCTGCACCCGTGGAACGCCGAGCAGGCCGCGGCCCTCGGGCCGCAGGGCATCACGGCGAACATCATCGCGCCGGGCTTCGTGGAGGACACCGAGTTCTTCGGGGAGCGGATGACCCCGGCGGGCCACGCGGCCCGGGTGGCCCAGACCCTGGTCGGCAAGGCCGGCCAGGCGACCGAGATCGCGGCCCTGGCCCGCTACCTCGCCTCGCCCGAGGCCGGGTTCGTCACCGGCCAGATCTACCAGATCAACGGCGGGGCGCTGCTCGGCCGCGGCTGACCGGCTCCCGCCTTGGCCACGGTCGCGGTGCCCCGCTCGGGTGCCGGCACCGTGGCCAAGGCGTCCCGGCTCTGGTACGACTGGGATTCATGCAGCCACCCAGCCACGGCCCGGCGGCCGAGCACCCGCCGCACCGGCCCACCCGTTCCAGGTACGACGCCGTGATCGTCGGCGGCGGGCACAACGGCCTGGTCGCCGCCGCCTACCTGGCCCGCGCCGGGCGCAGCGTGCTGCTGCTGGAGCGGCTCGGCCGCACCGGCGGCGCGGCCGTGTCCACCGAGGCCTTCCCGGGCGTGCCGGCCCGGCTGTCGCAGTACTCGTACCTGGTCAGCCTGTTGCCCGGCAAGGTGGTGGCCGATCTCGGGCTGAAGTTCGCGGTGCGCCGGCGGGAGGTCTCCTCGTACACCCCGACGCTCTCCGCGGGCCGGGCGACCGGGTTGCTGGTGACCGGGGACGAGGGGCGCACGGCCGAGTCCTTCCGGCAGCTCACCGGATCGGACCGGGAGTTCGACGCCTGGCGGGAGTTCTACGGCCGCACGGCGCGGGTCGCCCGGCGGGTCTTCCCCACCCTCACCGAGCCGCTGCCGAGCCGGGCGGAGCTGCGCCGGGCGGTGGACGACGAGGTGGCCTGGGAGATGCTCTTCGAGCGGCCGATCGGCGAGGCTCTCGAACGGCACTTCCGGCACGACCTGGTCCGCGGGGTGGTGCTGACGGACGCCCTGATCGGCACCTTCACCCATGCCCACGACCCGGGCCTGGCGCAGAACCGCTGCTTCCTCTACCACGTGATCGGCGGCGGCGACGGCGGCTGGCACGTCCCGGTGGGCGGGATGGGCGCGCTGACCGAGGCGCTGGAGGATGCCGCGGCGGCGGCCGGCGCGGAGCTGCGCACCGGCTGCGAGGTGACCGCGATCGACCCGGGCGGCGAGCTCGCCGAGGTGGCCTACCGGGTGGACGGGGTCGAGCACCGGGTCGGCGCGGGCAAGGTGCTGTGCAACGCGGCCCCGAGCACGCTGGCCCGGCTGCTCGGCGAGGAGCCGGCGGCGCCCGCCCCGCAGGGCGCGCAGCTGAAGGTGAACATGCTGCTCCGGCGGCTGCCCCGGCTGCGCGACGCCTCGGTGGACCCGCGTGAGGCCTTCGCCGGGACGTTCCACATCGCTGAGTCGTACCGCGAGCTGGAGGGGGCCTACCGGCAGGCCGCCGCCGGGGCGCTGCCCGCACCGGCACCCTCGGAGATCTACTGCCACTCGCTCACCGACCCCTCGATCCTGGGCACCGAGCTGGCCGCCCGCGGGTACCAGACCCTCACCCTGTTCGGCCTGCACACCCCGGCCGAGCTGTTCGCCCGGGACCGGGAGGCCGCCCGGCGGGCCGCCCTGGACGGGGTGCTCGCGGCGCTGGACGCGCACCTGGACGAGCCGCTCACCGAGTGCCTGGCCGTGGACGGCGACGGCCGCCCCTGCATCGAGTCGAAGTGCCCGCCGGACCTGGAGGACGAACTCGGCCTGCCCGGCGGCAACATCTTCCACCGCGACCTGCGCTTTCCGTACGGCGATCCGGGCGCCGACCGCTGGGGGGTGGCGACCGGCCGGCCGAACGTGCTGCTGTGCGGGGCGGGGGCGCTGCGCGGCGGCGGGGTGAGCGGCATCCCCGGGCACAACGCGGCGATGGCGGTGCTCGGAGGCTAGACACGGCCTAGGCCGTGGTGTGCGAACGGGCACCTCACCACCCCCGGTCGCCGGTGCGGCCGGCGTCTCGTCCATGATCATTGGCGGGCCCCCCGGAGCGGGACCGGCCTGCGGCGGACGGAGGAGCACGCGGATGGACAGTGGCTGGCGGCCGGGGCAGGCGGCCTCCGACCGGCCGGGCGGGCGCCCGGAGATGACGGACGGTCAGCCCGGCGCGGGCGGCGATCCGCAGGCGCAGCGGTGGTTCGCCACCCTGGCGGCGTACGCACCGGCGCCGGCCTTCGTGCGGGACGGCGAGGGCCGCTACCTGTGGGTCAACGCGGCCTACGCGCACCTCTACCAGCTGGAGCCGCAGGCGGTGGCCGGCCGGCGGGTGGAGGAGATCGACCGGCCGGCCGACGCGGCCCAGTTCCTGGCCCTGGACCAGGACGTGCTGGCCTCCCGCCGGCCGGTCCGGCACACCCTGGACTTCCGCCACCCCGACGGCACCCCGGGCCAGGTGGTCGGCCACCGGTTCGTCCTGGACAGCAGCAGCGGCCCCTGCGTCGGCGGCATCTACTCCGACGTCACCAGCCACACCCGCGCGGTGGAGGAGAAGGCGGCCGTCGACGAGGAGATGCACGCGCTGCGCGAGCGGACCGGGCTGGCGGTGGTCACCCTGACCCCGGGCGGCCTGGTGGAACGCGTCAGCGGCGGGGCCGCGCAGCTGCTCGGCACCTCCCGCGGCGCGCTGGAGGGCTCGGCCGCGCTCGACCACCTGGACCCGTCCACCGACCCGGCGCCGCCCGCCCGCCAGATGCGGGACCTGCTCGCCGGCCGGACCTCGCGCGGCAGCGCGCTGGTGCGCTTACGGGTGGCGGGCGGCGGCGGCCGGCTGCTGCGGGCCGATCTCGCGGCCGTCCGCGCCCAGGGGGTCACCGAGCGGGTGGTGGCGGTGCTGACCCCGCTGGGTGCGCCGAGCCCGAGGGCGGTCCGGGTCAGCCCGCTCCAGCTGAGGGTGCTGACCCTGATGGCCGGCGGCGAGCCGAACAGCGGCATGGCGACCCTGCTCGGCCTCTCCCGGCAGGCACTGGACTACCACCTGCGCCGGCTGCGGGAGCTGCTGCAGGCGGCCTCGCGCCCGGAGATGGTGGCCCGTGCCTACGCGCTGGGGATCCTGGACGCCACCGCCTGGCCGCCCCGGGCGACCTCCGGCGTCCTTCACTGCTGATCGGCGGCCGGCCGGGCGGCGGCGCGCCGCACCCTGCGCAGGGCGAGGGCGACCACGGCCAGCAGCACCCCGGTGCCGAGCGCGGCGTGCACCAGCAGCGCGTCCAGCCGGCCCGCCGCCAGGTACCCGCCGACGGCGAGCGCCACCAGCGCGCAGACCCCGCGGTCGATGATCGACTCCAGCGACAGCAGGGTCGCCCGGTACGGGGTGGGCGGGATGGCCGCGTTGATCAGGTTCCGCTGGACGGGGTAGGCGAGGCCGGTGGCGGCGGCGAAGACGCACAGCCAGCCGACCGTCGCCATCGCGCCGGACAGGCTGGTGGCGGCCAGCGACAGTGCCATCACCACGCTCAGCAGCGTCACCGCGGCGGTGTCGGACATCCGGGCCCGCACCCAGCCCGGCCGGGCGGAGCCGACCGCCTCGGCCACCGTCATCGCGGACAGCACCGCACCGTGGTCCGCCAGTGGCACCGCCTTGGCGAGCAGCAGCGGCTGGAACAGGTTGACCTGGCAGATCCGGGCCAGGGTGAAGATCGCCACGCCCTGCACCATCAGCGGCCCGAGCGCCCGGGAGCCGCGCAGCACCGCCAGCGCGTGGCGGGCGGAGTCCAGGTAGCCCCCGGCCGGCCGCTCCCCGCCCGGCCGGGCCGCACCGGCGGGCGCCTCGGGCAGCGCCGGCAGCGCGGTGGCGCAGGCCAGGGAGCCGAGCGTGCAGGCCGCCGTCAGCAGGTAGGGCGCCTGGTGCTGGATGCCCATCAGCACCCCCACCAGCGGCCAGCAGGCGATCTTCGCCCAGAGCCCGAACGCCCGCGCGGTGCCCTCCGCCTGCACGTAGTGCGCGCCCGCGCCCTCGGCGTGCAGGTAGTCGTAGAGGTACGCGCTGGAGGCGCCGGACACCAGCGAGCGGGCCGCCGCGATCGCCAGGAAGTGCAGCAGGAAGCCGGTGGCGGAGGGCAGCGCCACCGGCAGCAGGTTGGCGGCGGTCATCACCGCGGCCCCCAGTTGCAGGCAGCGACGGCGGCCGATCCGGTCGGCGACGAAGCCGGTGGGGATCTCCAGCAGGCAGAAGGCCACGTAGTAGACGCTCTGGATGCCGAAGATCTGATTATCCGTCAGACCGGCCTGGCGCTGGTACTGGTAGAAGACCGGCAGCCACCAGAGCAGGTTGAACAGCAGCTGGAAGCCGTTGTTCAGCCGGATCACGCGGCGGACCGGGGGCGGGGCGGGGAGGGCGCGGGGAGCGCGGGCGAGCAGGGACGGCGGCATGGTTCCTCGTCGGTGTGGGCGGGTGGCGGGGCGCGGTCAGCCGTTGTACGGCCGCAGTTGCAGCAGGTGCACCCGCCCGCCGGGGGCGAGCAGCCACTCGATGTCGAGCGGCGCCGCGAAGGTGTAGTCGGTGGCGAAGTGCGACTGCAGCAGCCGTCCGGCCAGCGCGAGCCGGCCGAGCTGCGCCCTGGTCTCCCGGTCGAGGTCCTGCTCGGCGGCGCCGAGCGAGACGGTCCGGCCGCCGCCCTCCACGGTGTTGTAGAGGTACTGCAGGGGCAGCGCGGTGCCGTCGACCACCGCTTCGGCCGAGCCGAGCGCGCAGTTGAGGTAGACGTTGCGGAAGTCGGCCCGGTTGGTGGGGTTGCAGGTCACCATCACCCCGCCGAGCGGGGACGGCTCGTACCGCTGGACGATCACGCCCATGAAGGTGTCGTCCAGGGCAATGCCGGCCTCGTGGCGCAGCCGGACGCTGCGCGGCGAGAGCAGCGAGGCCCAGACCTGCCGGATCGCGTCGAGCAGCCCGGGCAGGTCGGTGACCTTGGTGTGCGACTCGTAGACTCCCGCGGCGGAGAAGCCCGGCAGGTCCTCGGCGTTGGAGGAGGAGCGCACCGCGAGGCGGTCGGCGCCGGCCAGGTGGCGCACCACGTGGGCGTCCAGCGCGCGCACCAGGTCCTCGGGCACCGGGGTGGCCGCCACCAGCTGCTGGAGCTGGACGCAGACCGGGTCGACGGCGTCCATCGCGCCGAGCTCCAGCGCCATCTTCAGCTTCCCGATGCCCTGCTGGACGGCCCGGGAGGAGTCCAGGAAGCGCTGCTGGAAGGCGAACGGCACCGCGATCCCCTCCGGCGCGCTGACGTGCCGGGCCAGGAACTCGCCCGCGGCCTCGACCAGGTCGGCGCCGTCCGGCGCCGCCAGCCGGCCCGCCAGGTGGCCCAGCAGGTCGGGGCGCGGCGGCCGGGGCACCGCGTAGTAGCCGGTCAGCCGGGCCGAGCCGTGGCGCAGCACGTGGTGCAGTTCGCCGAGGTTGGCGGCCTTGGTGCCGTAGCCGCGGCGGTCGGCGGCGCGCAGCTCGCAGAGCGGCACGATCGGCACGTCCTCCACCCGGGGGGCCTCGATCCGGATCCGCTGGGTGTGCCAGCCGGGGCGGGTGAGGTCGGTGGGCTCCTCGACCCGTTCGAGGGTGGCGTCGTCGGCGGTCACCTCGTAGCGCACCCAGCAGCCGTCCAGGCCGTCCGCGGCGATCCGGTCGAGCACCTCGCGCCGGACGGCGTTGGGTATCCCCCAGCCGGCCGCCAGCATGTTGGTGTGCGACAGCGGGGTGGTGGGCCGGTCGTTGAGCAGCCCGGCCAGCCGCGGGATGTCCTCGGGGACGACCGGCATCGCCACGATGTCGTACCACTCGAGCTCGGACCGGGCGGCCCGGTACTCCTCGGGCCCGGCGAAGGCGCGGAGCCGGCCGACGGCGCAGCCGAGCGTGAGCGGGACGAACGGCCGGGCGGCGAACAGCTCGTCCCCGCTGGTGCGGGGCACGACGGCGGCCGGCACGGCGGCGAGGGCGTGCTCCTGGGTGTGGTTGGCCGGCTTGGTCAGCAGGGCCAGCGCGTGGTCCAGGTGCTCGCGGACGAAGCGGTGGAACTCGGTGAGCAGGTCGGCGCCCATGGTGTCGGCCTCGGTGGTCTCCAGCACCATGAACGGCTGCGGGCGCTCGGCCGCCGGGCCGCCGGCGTGCAGCGAGAGCACGCCGAGCAGGAAGCGGCGGTCCGGGTCGTGGTAGACGCCGTGGTTGAAGCCGTCCAGGTCGGCGTCGAGCTCCGCCAGGGTGAGGCCGGTGATCCGGGTGGCGATGTAGTCGACGTGGAAGGGGTGGACGGCGCTGTCCAGGAGGTGCCACTCGCCCTGCTGCCGGTCCACCACGACCTTCACGTACGGGTGGCCGCCGAGCATCCCGCAGAGCCGCTCGAACAGCGGCAGGGTGAGGCGGGCGCCGATCACCGCGCCGTCCGGGGCGCCGGTGGCCGCGGGGTCGGTGCCGAGGTCGGTGCCGGGGTCGGTGCCGAGGTCGGTGCCGAGGTCGGTGCCGAGGTCGGTGCCGGGGTGCGCGTTCACCGGTCTGCTCCTGTGATGAGGTGGGCGGTCAGGGCCTTGGGGAGGGCGTCGACGATCCGGGCGCAGTCCGCCAGCAGGGCGGGCGCGGACTCGGCGGTCAGGAAGCACAGCGCCGCCATGGTGTTGGCGCCCTCGGCCTCCCGGTAGGCGGGCACCGGGGTGCCGGGCGGGAGGCTGCGCTCGTGCACCGGCTCGATCGTGGAGCCGGGGGTGAGCAGTTCGGACCAGTCGACCGCGTCGAAGTCCCAGCGCGGGTGTTCGGTCCACGGCTCGCCGGCCTGGTCCACCGCCAGGATCACCAGCGAACCGGCCGCCCGCAGGCCCTCGGTGAGCATCCGGGGCGGGTAGGTGACGGGCCGTCCGAGCAGCTGGCGGGTCAGCATCCCGATCATGTCGAGGCCGAACACCTCCTCGGCCTGCCGGGTGGTCAGCACGCCGCCGAAGCGGGCCGCGGTCTCGATCAGCCAGGTGCCCTCGCCGCCGGGGGCGAGCTTGAGCTCGGTGTGGGTGGCGCAGGTGTCCAGGCCCAGGGCGTCGACCGCGGCCCGGGAGGCCTGCTCGATCCGGCGTTGCAAGGGCTCGGGCAGCTCGACCGGGGCGATCGAGGCCCGTTCGGTGAAGGGCGGCACGGTCGGCAGCCGGCCGGTGATGCACAGCGGGTGGTAGACGCCGTCGGCCACGATGCCCTCGACGCTGACGTAGTCGCCCCAGCCGGGCCCGGTGAACCAGCCCCGGGTGCCGGCGGTGACGATCTCCTCCAGCAGGAAGTCGCTCACCCCGGCGCCGGTGGAGTGCAGCTCGGCGTAGCCCTCCTCCGCGGAGGCCGCCATCACGGCGCGACCGAGCCGCCAGGCCCGGGCCGCCTGCCGGCGGTCGTGCACCGTGAGGTGGGCGGTGGAGCCGGCGCTCCAGGCCGCTTTGAGCAGCAGCGGCGGGGTCAGCCGGTCGAAGGCCTCGTCGATGTCGGCGGCCCGGTGGATCTCGGCGAAGCCGGGGACGGGCACCCCGGCGTCCCGCCAGATCCGCCGCATCAGGCGCTTGTCGCGGGCCGCGGCCACCCGCTCCCCCGCGCCGGCCAGGCCGAGCCGGCGGCAGGCCAGCGCGACCGCCACCACCGCGTACTCCGAGAAGGTCAGCACCGCCTCGGCCGCGACCAGCCCGGCCTGCGCGGCGATCAGGTCGACCAGGGCCGCGCCGTCCGCCGGCTCGGCCTCGGTGACCGAGGCGCAGTGCGGCCGCCAGGTCTCGGCGCCGACCTCCGGCATCGGGGCCAGCGCCAGGACGTGGACCTCGGCGTGCGCGGCCATCTTGGGCAGCGCGTACTCCAGGGGCGGCCCGCCCCTGGCATGGACGAACAGGATCGCGCTCATATCGCTCCTCGGCGTCGGGCAGGCCCGGACGGGCCCGTGGATTCGGCTGGGTGGCACCGGACGGAACCGACAGACCGTCAGGTACCGACCTGAGCAACCGAACCACGACGGAGGGTGACGAAACGCCCGGGTGGGCCGCTGCGCACTTTGGCGTACGCCAAACAACCGTCCGAGGCGGGGACTTGCGGGGCGCCCGGGAGTTGACCCCGTTCACCGGTGGGGCCGACGGTGCTGCAGGGGTTCTGCCGGCGCGGATCGTCGTGGCGTACCCGGGCCCGTGGCGGGCGGCGGAAATACCGCGTGCGGCCCGGATCGGCTGCGGTACGGTCGCGTGCATGACACCGCCTCCCCGCAGCCGCCCGGCCTACGACGCCGACGAGCGGACCCAGTTGCTCGGCTGGCTCGACCTCCAGCGCGCGATCATCCACTGGAAGTGCGAGGGCCTGTCGGAGCAGGACGCGCACCGCGCCGTCCTGCCGGGCTCGCCGCTGATGACGATGGCCGGCCTGGTCTCCCACATGCGCTGGGTGGAGCACTGCTGGTTCGAGGTCATGCTGCTCGGCCGCCCGGCCGTCGGGCCGCAGTTCGAGGGGCCGGACGACGCCGACATGCAGGTGGAGGGCCGCCCGCTGGCCGGCCTCCTGGCGGAGTACACCCAGCAGTGCGCCGTCTCGGACGAGATCATCGCCGCCGCCGCACTGGACGACGTGGGCCGCCACCCGGACTACGCGGCCGGCAAGGCGACCCTGCGCTGGATGCTGCTCCACATGATCGAGGAGACCGCCCGGCACGCCGGCCACGCCGACGCCGTCCGCGAGCTCCTGGACGGCTCGACGGGCTACTACTGACGCACCCGGGCCACCGGGCGCAGCCGGGAACGACGAAGGCGAGAGGGAACATCCACCTCTCGCCACTCTCAAGGTATAGCGCACCGGGGGGCTTGCGGCAAGGCCCCCTACCTGCGGCAGGATCGTCGGCCGACGCCGGAACCTGCCGAAATGAGTGAGCCACGTGGTGCATGTGCATCCGTCGACCAGCGCGTTCGACCTGCCCGAGCGCCTCGCCGCCAAGGCCGACCCGGGGCTGATCGCCGGGGACGAACGGCATTTCGCGGCCGTCGCCGAGAGCCTCGACCGGACGATCGCCGAGCTGTCCGAGAGCCTCGATGCCACCCGCCGGGCGCCCGGCGGCGCCGGCCGGGCGGCGATGGACCGGGACGCGGAGATCCACCGGCTGACCGGTCGTCTGCGTGCCCTGCGCCGCTTCGGCCTGGACCTGTGCCTGGGGCGGATCGTCGCCGCGGACACCCCCGAGCCGCTGTACATCGGCCGGCTCGGCCTCACCGACAGCGCGGGCCGCCGGCTGCTGGTCGACTGGCGCTCCCCCGCGGCCGAGCCGTTCTTCGCCGCCACCCACGCCCACCCGATGGGCCTGGCCAGCCGCCGCAGGTACCGCTGGACAGCTGGCCGGATCGGCGACTACTGGGACGAGGTGTTCACCGCGGAGGGGTTCGAGGGGCACGCCGCGCTCGACGACCAGTCCGCCTTCATCGCCAGCCTGGGCGGCGCCCGCTCGGCCCGGATGCGTGACGTGCTCGGCACCATCCAGGCCGACCAGGACGCCATCATCCGCGCGGGCTCCCGCGGCGCCCTCGTGGTCGACGGCGGGCCGGGCACCGGGAAGACCGTGGTCGCGCTGCACCGCGCCGCCTACCTGCTGCACTCCGACCCCCGCCTCGGCCACCGTCGGGGCGGCGTGCTGTTCGTCGGCCCGCACCAGCCCTACCTGGCCTACGTCGCCGACGTCCTCCCCGGCCTCGGCGAGGAGGGCGTGCAGACCTGCACCGTGCGCGACCTCGTCGCGGAGGGCGCCGGCGCAGCGGCGGAGACCGACCCGGAGGTGGCTCGGCTGAAGTCGTCCGCGGCGATGGTGCAGGCGATCGAACCGGCGGTCAGGCTGTACGAGGAGCCACCGACCGAGGGCATGACCGTCGAGACCCACTGGTCCGACCTCCGTCTGAGCCCCGAGGACTGGGCCGCGGCCTTCGACGCCGCGGAACCGGGCGCCGCGCACAACGAGGCGCGCGAGCAGGTCCTGGAGGAGCTGATCACCATCCTGATGGACCAGGACGACGGCGAGGCCCCGCCCGATCAGCTCCGGCGGTCGCTGCTGCAGAACCGGGAGCTGATCGGTACCCTCCACCGCGCCTGGCCGATGCTCGAAGCGACCGATCTCGTCGGGGACCTGTGGTCGGTGCCCGCCTACCTGCGCAGGTGCGCGCCCTGGCTCGACCGCGATGCGGTGCTGCGGCTCCAGCGCGCGCGGGCCCAGGCCTGGACGGTGTCCGACCTGCCGCTGCTGGACGCCGCCCGGCAGCGGCTCGGCGACCCAAAGGCAGCACGGCGCAAGCGTCGCAACGCCGCCGCGGTCGCCGCCGAACGCGCGCGGATGGCCGAGGTCATCGACCACATCCTCCAGGCGGACGAGGACGGCGAGGGCGCGGTGACCATGCTGCGCGGACACGACCTGCAGGGGAGCCTGGTCGACGGGACCGCCCTGGCCGACGCCGACCCCGACCGGCTCGCCGGACCGTTCGCGCACATCGTCGTGGACGAGGCCCAGGAACTGACCGACGCCGAGTGGCGGATGCTGCTGCTCCGCTGCCCGTCCCGGAGCTTCACCATCGTCGGCGACCGCGCCCAGGCCAGGCACGGGTTCACCGAGTCGTGGCAGGAGCGACTGGAGCGGGTCGGGCTGGACCGGATCGAGCTGGCCTCACTGAGCATCAACTACCGGACGCCCGGGGAGGTCATGGCGCAGGCCGAGCCGGTGATCCGGGCCGCGCTGCCGGACGCCAACGTGCCGACCTCCATCCGCCGCAGCGGCGTCCCCGTCCGGCACGGATCCGCCTCGGAGCTGGACGCGATCCTCGGCGACTGGCTCGCAGCGCACGCCGACGGGATCGCCTGCGTCATCGGCGCTCCCGCATACCCGGCGACCGACCGGATCCGGTCGCTGACACCGGAGTTGTCGAAGGGGCTCGAATTCGACCTGGTCGTCCTGATCGACCCGGAGACCTTCGGCGAGGGTATCGAAGGAGCGGTCGACCGCTACGTCGCGATGACCCGGGCGACCCGGCAGCTGGTCGTCCTGACCACCCCGTGACCCCGGCCGAGCAGCCCGACCGGAGGGCCGACAGTGGTACGACGCAGAACGAACGCCCCGGAGGTGGCGCGATGATCGAGCAGCGGTATGTGGTGGGTCTTCAAGAGGTCGACGAGACGCAGGTCGTGAGGGTCGGCGGCAAGGGCGCGCACCTGGGCGCGCTGTCCCGGATCGACGGCGTCCGGGTGCCGGCGGGCTTCTGCGTGACGACGGACGCCTTCCGGCGGATCATGGCCGAGGCTCCGGCGCTCGACGAGCAGCTCGACCGGCTGGCGCGCGTGCACCCGGACGACCGGGAGGCGATCCGCACGCTCGGCGCGCGGATCCGCCGGAGCATCGAGGAGGTCGCCGTCCCGGACGACCTGGCGGCGGCGATCACCCGCGCACTCGCCCGGCTCGGCGAGCAGGGCGGCTACGCCGTCCGATCCAGCGCGACGGCGGA
This sequence comes from Kitasatospora sp. NPDC049258, assembly GCF_040678895.1. Lineage (NCBI taxonomy): Bacteria > Bacillati > Actinomycetota > Actinomycetes > Kitasatosporales > Streptomycetaceae > Kitasatospora > Kitasatospora sp. NPDC049258. Next base: position 33,443 of record NZ_JBFAQT010000009.1, on the reverse strand, counting down.
GGACCTGCCGACGGCCTCCTTCGCCGGCCAGCAGGACACGTACCTGAACGTCGTGGGGCCGACGGCGGTCCTGCGGCACATCGGCCGGTGCTGGGCCTCGCTGTTCACCGAGCGGGCCATCGTGTACCGGCGGCGCAACGGCATCGATCACCGTACGGTCCGGATGGCCGTGGTGGTGCAGCGGATGGTCCTCCCGCGGGCGGCCGGCGTCCTGTTCACCGCCGACCCGGTCACGGGCAACCGGAAGATCGCCACCGTGGACGCCGGCTTCGGCCTCGGCGAGGCCCTGGTCTCCGGCCTGGTCAACCCGGACGTCTTCACGGTGCGGGGCGGCGAGGTCGTCGCCAGGACGGTGGCCGTCAAACAGCGCGCCGTGCACGCCGTACCGGGTGGCGGTACGCAGGAAGTGGCGATCGAGCCGCACCGGCGGGAGCAGCCGGCCTTGACGGATGCGCAGGCGGTGCGGCTCGTGCAGCTCGGGCGGCGGATCGAGGCGCACTTCGGCCGCCCGCAGGACATCGAATGGTGCCTGGTGGACGACGAGTTCCGGATCGTCCAGAGCCGGCCGATCACCACGCTGTTCCCCGTCCCCGAGGCCGCCGACGGGGCGGATCACCTCTACGTCTCCGTCGGCCATCAGCAGATGATGACCGATCCGATGAAGCCCCTGGGGCTCTCCATGTGGCAGCTGACGGCCATGGTGCCGATGCACGAGGCCGGCGGGAGGCTGTTCGTCGACGTCTCCGGGCGGCTGGCCTCGCCCGCGAGCCGGGCCGGCCTCCTGGAGCTCATGGGGCGAGGCGATCCGCTGGTCAGGGACGCCCTGGAGACCGTCCTCGACCGCGGCGACTTCCTCCCGCCGCTCCCGGACACGGCTCCCGGTGGCCCGCCGCCCGCCCCGTCGGACCCGGTCGAGGCCGATCCGGCCATCGTCACCGAGCTGATCGGGCGCAGCCGGGAGTCCCTCGCCGCGCTGCGGCGCGACATCGGGGCGAAGACCGGGCCGGCGCTGTTCGACTTCCTGCTGGAGGCCTTCGAGGAGCACAAGCGACTCCTCGCGGATCCGCTGAACCTGCGGGCGATCATGGCGGGGATGGAGGCCACCTGGTGGCTGAACGACCAGCTGCTGGAGTGGCTGGGCGAGAAGAACGCGGCCGACACGCTCACGCTGTCCGCCCCCGACAACGTCACCTCCCAGATGGGGCTGGCGCTGCTCGACGTCGCGGACGTGATCCGCCCGCACCCGGAGGTGGTGGCGTTCCTGCGGGGCGTCGAGGACGACGGCTTCCTGGACCAGCTGGCGAAGCTCCCGGGCGGCACCGAGGCGCGCGACGCCATCGAGGCCTACCTCGACCGGTACGGCATGCGCTGCGTCGGCGAGATCGACATCACCAGGCCGCGTTGGCGCGAGCGCCCCAGCACCCTGGTGCCCGTGATCCTCGACAACGTCCGGAACTTCGAGCCGGGCGCCGCCGGGCGGCGCTTCGAGCACGGGCGGCAGGCGGCGTGGGAGAAGGAACAGGACGTGCTGGCACGGTTGCGCGCCCTGCCGGACGGGGAGCGCAAGGCCGACCGGGCCAAGCGGATGATCGACCAGGTCCGGAGCTTCGCCGGCTACCGCGAGTACCCGAAGTACGGCATCGTCAGCCGCTCCTTCGTCTACAAGCAGGCCCTGCTGGCGGAGGCCGAGCGTCTCGTGCGGGCCGGCGTGCTCGCCGACCGGGAGGACGTCTTCCACCTCACCTTCCAGGAGTTCCACGACCTCGTGCGAACGAACCGGGTGGACGGCCGGCTCATCCGGCGGCGCAAGGACGCGTTCCGGTCGTACCAGGCGCTCACCCCGCCCCGGGTGCTCACCTCGGACGGTGAGGCCGTCGCCGGGGCGTACCGGCGCGACGATGTGCCGGCCGGTGCCCTGATCGGCCTGGCGGTCTCCGCCGGGACGATCGAGGGCAGGGCCCGCGTCATCCTCGACATGGCGCAGGCCGATCTCGAGGCGGGCGACATCCTGGTGACGGCCCACACCGACCCCAGCTGGTCGCCGCTGTTCGTCGGGATCGCGGGCCTGGTGACGGAGGTGGGCGGCCTGATGACCCACGGCTCGGTGATCGCCCGGGAGTACGGCCTGCCGGCCGTCGTGGGCGTGGCACAGGCCACCCGGCTGATCCAGGACGGCCGGCGGATCCGGGTGCACGGGACCGACGGGTACGTCGAGATCCTGCCCTGACCGACCGCGCCCGGGAGCCGGCGGCGGCGTTCGGGGCTCGCCGCAGCGCGAGCCCGAGGAACTCCTCGATGATGCCCGGCGCGGCCCGGTGCACCTCGCGCGGGTCGCACCCCGGGCCCCACGGCGGTCGAGCTCATGGCCGACGGGCGTCTAGGAGCTGGGGGCGATGTCGTTCGCGATGGCGAAGCGGGTGAGGTCGGCGCGGCGGCGGGAGCCGATCTTGTCGCGGAGCCGGTCCAGGTGCGAGTGCACGGTGTGCTCGCTGATCCCGAGCCGCTGGGCGATGCCGTGGTCGGTCTCCCCGGCGGCGAGCAGTTCCAGGATCTGGCGTTCGCGGTCGGTGACCCGGCAGGCGGCCTGCGACCAGGGCCGGACGGCGAGCGCCGCGGAGACGTACTCGCACCCGGCGGCGAGCAGCCCCACCGCCGCCAGCAGCTCCGGCTCACCGGCCTGCCGGCTCAGGCACCCGCGGGCGCCGGCCTCCATCAGCGGCAGGATGTCGGCCCGGCCGGCCGAGCACAGCACCAGCACGGCCAGGCCCTGCCCGGCCAGCCGGTGCACCGTCGCCGCGAGCTCGGAGGTCGGCGACGCCAGGTCCAGCAGCACCACGTCGCCGCTCTCCAGCCGGCCGCCGGCCTCCTCGACCGACCGGGTGGTCACGGTGAGCTCCAGGTCCGCGGCCGACTCGACCACCTGGGCCAGGCCGCGCCGTAGCAGCGGGCAGTCGCCGACGACGGCGACACGTCTCGGATCGGAACACATGGGTGGACCTCGGCGTGGGCGGCTCCTCCAGTCTTCGCCCTGCGGCCCCGTCCGGCACCCGGAGCGCGCGGGCCCGCCGGCCCGCCGGCCGGTTGCCCCACCGCCGCCCGGTGCCACGTTTCGTACCCGGGAATGCCCCGCCGGCGGGGCTAGGCTCGGCCCGTGCAGCGACCCGAGGAGCGTGCGGAAGGCGCCGGACCGTTCGTCACCAGGGTCACCTGGCGGCTCGCGGAGGGTGGCGCGGCGGTCTGGGAATCCCGGCTGGCTCGCAAGCGCGGGGCGCTCAGGGTGCGGGCCGAGGGCGGGGCGGAGCGCTCGCCGCGGAGCGCGGACCGGGTGGTGCTGCGCCGGCTGGCCCGGCTGAACGCGGTGGCCGCGGTGGCGTTCATGATCGGTGGCGCGCTGTTCGCGCTCGGCGCCGGGATCGCCCAGTTCGGCTCGGCCGGCCCGACGACGATCGCCTCGGTCTACTTCGCCGGGGGCCTGTGCTTCAATCTCGGCGGCTACGTCTCGCTGCTCCAGGCGATCAACGCGCCCCGGCGGGCGGCCGGCTCCGGTGCGCTGGTCTCGGCCGGCTGGCGGTGGTGGAGCTACGAGCCGGTGCGGATCGACTGGTTGAGCACCTTCGTGCTGTTCCTCGGCACGCTGGTGTTCGGCGTCAACCTGCTGGACTCGTTCCTCCAGGGGCTCACCGCCCAGCAGGTGAACCGGCTGATCTGGGCGCCCGACCTGGTGGGCTGCCTGCTGTTCCTGGTCTCCGGGCACCTCGCGGTGGTCGAGGTCTGCCACGGTCGGCCGTGCCTGCACGCGCGCAGCCTCGGCTGGTGGATCGTGGCGGTCAACCAGCTCGGTTCGGTGCTCTTCCTGGTCTCCGCGCTGGCCGCCTTCACCCGCCCCGAGACCGGCAGCCTGGTCAACGTCTCCATCGCCGACTGGGGCACCCTGCTCGGCGCGCTGTGCTTCTCGGTCGGCGGTGCGGTCCAGCTCTTCGAGCGTCCGTAGCGCCCTTTCTCCCCCACCGGCGGCGCCGCGCAAGGTCGGTGACCGACCGTCAGTCGACGGTGACTGCCGCGCGTGATGATCGTCACGAATCACCATCGGTTACACATCGGCAACATACTGTCAGGTAACGTGCAGTTGTGACCAGATGACCGGCCGTAGGGCCCCGTCCGCCGACGGCTCCGCCATGGAGCCGGACCAGGTGTCGCACGGGCCCGGTTCGAGGCCGTCCACCGGTCCGGCGCGAGCGGGTTGCCCGCCGGCCGACGAGTACATGAAAGAGGAAAGATGACCTCCGACGCACGGGGCAGTCGTTTCGAGGCCCTTGGCGCGTACCTGCCACCTACGATTCTCGGTACGCCCGACCTGGTCGCCACCGTGACCGGGGCACCGGACGTGGACCTGGAGCGGATCACCGGGGTGTCCCGGCGCCGGGTGTACGACAAGCGGCCGACGGCCGGCGAGGACTCCTACGGGCTGGCGCTGAAGGCCGCCCGGGACGCGCTCGACCACTCCCGGTACGACGCGGGCGACCTGGACCTGGTGGTCTCGGCCTCGATCACCCGCTACCGGGACGGCGACGACTTCTACTTCGAGCCCTCCTTCGCGGGCCTGCTGGCCAAGGAGCTCGGCGCCCACCGGGCGATCCACTTCGACGTCTCCAACGCCTGCGCCGGCATGATGACCGGCGTCCAGTTGCTGGACCGTCTGATCCGCGCGGGCATCGTCCGCAACGGCCTGGTGGTCAGCGGGGAGCAGGCCACCCGGGTGGCCGAGACCGCCGCCCGCGAGATATCCGACTCCTACGACCCGCAGTTCGCCTCCCTGTCGGTCGGCGACTCCGCGGTGGCCGTGGTGCTGGACCGCGCGGTCGACGAGGCCGACCGGATCCACTACGTGGACCTGATGACCTGCTCCGAGTACTCCCACCTGTGCCTGGGCATGCCCAGCGACCGGACCGAGGGCATCGCCCTCTACACCGACAACAAGCAGATGCACAAGGAGGACCGGCTGCGCCTGTGGCCGGCCTTCCACGGCGACCAACTCGCCAAGCTGGGGCGGAGCTTCACCGACGAGGGGTTCGACTACGTGGTCCAGCACCAGGTCGGCACCCGGTTCGTCGACTACGTGAACCGCACCGGGGAGCGCGAGTTCGCCACCCCGATGCCCGAATCGCTGTCCGTGGTCGAGGAGTTCGGCAACACCGCGTCCACCTCGCACTTCCTGGTGCTGCACCGCCACCTGAAGGCCGGCACGGCCCGCCGCGGCGCCCGGTACCTGCTGGTGCCGGCCGCCTCCGGTGTCGTCACCGGCGCACTGTCCGCGACCATCACCAACCTGGGGGTCTGAGCGATGACGACCGTCATCACGGCCGCCGCCACCGTCGCCGCACCGGCGGACGGGCCGGCCGCCGCCGTCCTGCTCGCCGGCCGGGCCTCCCGGGAGTGCCTGGCCGAGGCCCGGCTGTCGCCGGACGCCGTCGGCCTGCTGATCAACGTCGGCGTGTACCGCGAGCACAACACCTTCGAGCCCGCCGTCGCCGCCCTGGTGCAGAAGGAGGCCGGGATCAACCTCGACTACCTGGCCGACCCGGTGCCCGGCGCGGCCTTCTCCTTCGATCTGATGAACGGCGCCTGCGGCGTGCTGAACGCCGTCCAGGTCGCCCAGGCCATGCTGGCCACCGGCAGCACCGAGCGGGTCCTGATCACCGCCGCGGACGTCCACCCGGGCGGCCGGGCCGCACTCGACCCGCACTACCCGTACGCCGACCTCGGTGCCGCCCTGCTGCTGGAGCGCTCGGCGGGCGCCGAGGGCGGCTTCGGCCCGGTCCGCACGGCCGGCTCCACCGAGCCCTCCGCCGTCGCCGGCTACCTGCCGACGGCCGGGATGCGCGCGGGCGGCCGCTCGATGATCACCGTGCGGCGCGAGGCCGGCTTCGCCGACCAGCTGCTCGACCTCGCGGCGGCCACCGCCGCCGAGTACGCCCGCGCCGAAGGGCTGGACCTGGACCGCACCCTGCTGGTCACCTCCCGGCCGACCGCGGACTTCGCCCAGCGCCTCGCCGCCCGGCTGGGCCTGCCGGCGAGCGCCGCCCTGGCCCCCGACGCGCCCGGCCCCGGCGCAGGGCTGCCGCACACCGCCGCCCCGATCCTGGGCTACCTCGAGGCCGTGGCCGAGGGGCTGCCGGCGGGCGTGGACCAGCTGCTGTTCGTCGCGGCGGGCGCCGGCCCGAGCGCCGCGTGCGTCTCCTACCGCCCCCTGGACCGGTGACCCGGTGACCACCGCCACCGACCTGCTCACCGGCGGCCCCGGCCTCGCCGACCAGCTGGAGCGCAACGCGCTGGCGTTCCCCGCCAAGACCGCGCTGATCCACCCCGTGGGCGACCGGCACACCGAGCTCAGCTACGGCGAGCTCTGGCAGGACGTGGTCCGGCTGGCGGACGCGCTGGCCGGCATCGGGATCGGGCACGGCACCAGGACGGTGCTGATGGCACCGCCCGGCCCGGACCTCTTCGTGCTGCTCTTCGCCCTGCTGCGCAACGGCGCCGTGCCCGTCGTGGTCGACCCCGGCATGGGCGTGCGGCGGATGCTGCACTGCTACCGCGCGGTGGGCGCCGAGGCGTTCGTCGGGCCGCCGGTCGCGCACGCCGTCCGGGTGCTCGGCCGGCGCGCGTTCGCCGCGGTCAAGGTGCCGGTGACGCTCGGCCGGCGGTACGCCTGGGGCGGCCACACCCTGACCGCGCTGCGCACCCGCGGACGGGCCGACCAGGCACCGCCCGCGCCCGTCCGCGGCGAGGACCTGATGATGATCGGGTTCACCACCGGCTCCACCGGCCCCGCCAAGGGCGTCGAGTACACCCACCGGTCCGCGGCCGCGATGGCCCGGGCGGTGCGGGCCGCCCACGACCGCGACCGCGACGAGGTCTCCCTGGTCACGCTGCCGCTCTACGGGATGCTCGACCTGCTCTACGGCTCCACCCTGGTGCTGGCGCCCCTCGCGCCCGCCCGGGTCGGCGCGGCCGACCCGGCCCGGCTGGTGGCCGTGATGCGCGAGTACCGCACCTCCACGATGTTCGCCTCCCCCGCACTGCTGCGGCGCCTCGGCGACCATCTGACGGAGCATCCGGCCGCGCTGCCGGACCTGCGCTGCGTGGTGTCCGGCGGCGCCCCCGTGCCGCCGGAGGTGGTCGCCACGCTGCGCCGGGTGCTGGACGAGAAGGCGGCGATCCACGTCACGTACGGCGCCACCGAGGCGCTGCCGATCACCTCGATCGAGTCCGCCGAGATCCTGGCGCAGACCGCCGGCCTGGCACCGCTGGGTGCCGGCACCTGCGTCGGCCGCCCGGTGCCCGGCACCGAGGTCCGGATCGTCCGGGTCACCGACGGCCCGCTGCCGCACTGGCACGACGGACTCCCGGCACCGGCCGGCGAGATCGGCGAGATCGTGGTCCGCGGGGAGTCCGTCAGCCCGCGCTACCACGCCTCCCCCGCCGCGGACGCCGCGCACCGGATCGCCGACGGCGCCGGGCCGTCCTGGCACCGCACCGGCGACCTCGGCCGGCTCGACGAGCAGGGCCGGCTGTGGTTCTGCGGGCGGCGCAGCCAGCGGGTCCGCACCGCCGGGGGCGACCTGCACACCGTCCGCTGCGAGGGCGTCTTCAACGCGCATCCGCTGGTGCGCCGCACCGCCCTGGTCGGGGTCGGCGCACCGGGCGCCCAGCGTCCGGTGGTGTGCGTGGAGACCGAGCCCGGGGTCACGGACGCGCAGTGGGCCCGGCTGCTGCCCGAGCTGCGGGCGCTCGGCGCCGCGCAGCCGCCGACCGCGGGCCTGGAGGAGTTCCTGCGGCATCCGGCCTTCCCGGTGGACATCCGGCACAACGCCAAGATCGGCCGCGAGCGGCTGGCCCGCTGGGCCGCCGGACGCCTGGCCGGGCCGGGCCCGGCCCGGGCCGGGGCCCTGCGCGCCGTCCCGCTGGCCGGCTGGGCCTACCTGGCCGCCGGGCTGCTGCACCCGGTCGACCAGCCGGCGCTGGTCGCGCTCTGGTGGGTCGACGCCTTCCTGAGCATCGTCGTGCACGCCGTCCAGATCCCCGCGGCGCTGCCCCGGGGCCGGGCCGCCGGGCGCGGTGCGGCGGCCACCGCCGCGCTCACCCTGCTGTACGGCGCGACCTGGTGGCGCCTGCTGCCCGCCGCGGCCGGGGCGGGGGCCGGCCGGTGAGGATCCTGGTGACCGGGGCGTCCGGGTTCCTCGGCGGCCACCTGGTGGACGGCGCGCTCCGGGCCGGGCACCAGGTCCGCGCCCTGGTCCGGCCGACCAGCGACCTGACCCGGCTGCGGACGGTGCCCGGACTGGAACTGGCCTTCGGCGACCTCGGCGACGGCGACTCGCTGCGGCGCGCGGTCGACGGGGTGGACGTGGTGCAGCACAGCGCCGCCCGGGTGGTCGACTTCGGCGGCCGGGCCCGGTTCACCGCGGAGAACGTCGAGGGCACCGCCCGGCTGCTGGCGGCCGCGCGCTCCGCCGGCAGCGGCCGGTTCGTGTTCATCAGCAGCCCCAGCGCGCTGATGGGCCCGGCCGACGGCGACCGGCTGGGGATCGACGAGACGATCCCCTACCCGGAGCGCTGGCTGAACCTCTACTCCGAGACCAAGGCCGCCGCCGAGCAGCTGGTGCTGGCCGCCAACGGGCCCGGGTTCACCACCCTCGCGCTGCGCCCGCGCGGCATCTGGGGGCCCCGCGACCACGCCGGCTTCCTGCCCCGGCTGGTGGGCCGGATGGTGGCGGGCCGCCTGCCGGACCTGTCCGGCGGCCGGCCGGTCCTGGTCTCGCTGTGCCACTGCGACAACGCGGTCGCGGCCACCCTGCTGGCCTCCACCGCGCCGGCCGAACGGGTGGGCGGCAGGCCGTACTTCGTCACCGACCGGGAGCAGACCGACCTGTGGGCCTTCCTCGGCCGGCTGGCCGGCCTGTTCGGCGGCACGCCGCCGACCCGCCGGCTGCCGCCGCCAATCCTGAACGCGCTGGTGGCGGCGGTGGAGCTGCTCTGGCGGGTGCCGGCGCTGGCCGACCACCGCGAGCCACCGCTCAGCCGGTACTCGATGGCGCTGCTCACCCGCTCCGCGACGTACAGCACCGCGGCGGCCGAACGGGACTTCGGCTACCGGCCCGTGACGGACCAGGAGAGCGGCCTGCGAGGGCTGCTCGACTGGGCCCGGTCGATCGACGGCGGCCCGGCCTTCGCCCGGCCGCCGCACTGACGACCCCGCACCGACCCTGGAAGACAGTGATGACTCCGCACGACCACACCGCCTCCACCCCGGCGGGCGAGCCCGCGTTCCGGCGCCCGGTCTCGGCCACCGAGTGGCTCTACCTCGGCGCGCACCGGCTCGGCAGCGCCATGGTGCTCCAGCTGGTGGTGGAGGGCGACGGCGCCCCCGACCCGGCCGGGCTCAGGGCGGCGCTGGCCACCGCCGCCCGGGCCTGCCCCGGCTCCCGGCTGATCCGCCAGGGCCGCAGCTGGATCGACTCGGGCCGCCCGCCGCGTCTGCGGGTGGCCCCGCCCGACAGCGGACCGGACGGCGAACTCCGCCTCGGCACCGCCCTGTTGGAGGCCCCGCTGGACCTGGCCGAAGGGCCCGGATGCGAGCTGCTGCTCCTGCCCGGCCCGCCGGGCGGGCGCACCGCGCTCGTCTTCCGCGCCTTCCACGGCGTGATGGACGGGCACGGCGCGCAGCTGTGGATGGGCGAGGTCTTCCGCGCCCTGCGCGGTGAGGCGCCCCGGCCGGCCCGCTCCCCGCTGACCGACACCGACCTGCTGGCCGGGCTCGGCGCCCGCGGCCGCCGGCCCGCGCTGCTGCTCGACCAGCCGTCGCCGTTGGGGCCGGCCCTCGCACCCGCGCCGCCCGCACCGGCGGCCGCGCCCGGGCCGACCGCGCTGTGGCGGCGGCGTACGCTGCCGGGCCGGCACCGCTCGCTGACCGCGCGGCTGGCCCGGGCGGTGGCCGACGCCACCGGTGCGCCGCAGGCCCGGGTGATGGTGCCGGTGGACCTGCGCCGCCACCGCGGCGGCTCGTCCAACACCGGCAACCTGACCCTGCCGATCTTCCTCGACCTGGCCGCGGGCGAGGGCTGGCAGGGCGCCCAGGCGCAGCTGCTGGGCGCCTTGGCGGAGCGCCGGGAGCTGGCCGCCGGCTTCGAGTCGGCGCTGGCCCGGCTGCCGCTGCCGGCCGCCGCCGCACTGCTGCGGGCGGGCGGGGCCGTGGCGCGCCGGCGCGACCGGCACCTGGCCTCGGCGGTGGTCTCCCATCTGGGCCGGATCGGCCCGGCGGACTGCTCGGCCGGCGCCTTCACCGCGCGCTCGGTCTACGCCCTCCCGGTGCACGCGCCCCTGGTGCCGGTGTCCTGCGTGGCGGTCGAACTGCCCGGGCACACCGAGCTGACCGTCGGCTTCCAGGGCGGCCCCGGGCTGGCCGAGCGGGCGGACGACCTGATGGAGCAGCTGGTCGCGGCCGTGACCGGGCAGGTCGGCACCGGCGCCCGGCGCCGCACCGGCGCGCTCCCCGCCGATCCGACCACGGTGGTCGGGGTACTCCGGCGGCAGGCGGCCCGGACCCCGGCGGCCCCCGCGCTCGACGGGCCGGCCGGCCCGGTCGGCTACGCCGCGCTGGACCGCCGCTCGGACGCCGTCGCGGCGGAGCTGATCCGGCGTGGGGTCGGGCCCGAGCAGGTGGTCGCTCTGCTGGTGGAGCGGTCCCCGGCCGGGGTGGCGGGGCTGTGGGGCATCCTCAAGGCGGGCGCCGCCTACCTGCCGCTGGACCCGCACCAGCCGGATGCCCGGATCGCCGAGGTGCTCCGCGAGTCCGGCGCCGTCGCCTGCCTCACCGAGCGGTCCTCGCTCGCCCGGGCGGCCGGCCTCGCGCCGGGCCCCGTACTGGCCGTCGAGGACGTCCCCGACGCGCCGGCGGACGCCGTGCCGCTGCCCGAGCCCGACCCCGGCCGGCTCGCCTACGTCATCTACACCTCGGGCTCCACCGGCCGGCCCAAGGGCGTGCAGATCGAACACCGGGCGCTGCTCGCCTTCGTACGCTGGGCGGCCGAGCTCTGCCGGGTGGACGAGCGGACCAGGTTCGCCTTCCTGTCCTCGTTCGCCTTCGACATCTCCTGCTTCCCGCTGTTCGTCCCGGCGCTGCACGGCGGGACGACCGTGCTGGTGCCGGGCGGCCCGACCCGGCCGGCGCTGCGCGAGCTGCTGGCGCGCCACCGGGCGGACACCCTCGCCGTGACGCCCACCCACCTGCAGCTGGCCGAGGCCTACGACCTGGACCTCTCGGGGCTGCGCACCCTGCTGGTCGGCGGGGAGCAGTTCACCCGGACCGCCGCCGAGCGGGCCGGGCGCCGGCTCGGGCCGGATGCCCGGCTGGTCAACGCCTACGGGCCGACCGAGGCGACCGTCGGGTGCCTGGCGCACGTGCTCGACGGCACCGGGACGGGGGCGGTCGTCCCGATCGGCCATCCCGCGCCGACCGTCGGGGTCGAACTGGTCGACGCCGAGGGCGAGCCGGTCGGGCCGGAGCGGGCGGGCGCGGTCGGCGAGATCCTGCTCTCCGGGGTCCAGCTGGCCCGTGGCTACCGGGGCCGGCCGGATCTGGACGCGCAGGCGTTCCCGGTCGGCGCCGACGGCGTCCGCCGCTACCGCACCGGCGACCTCGGCCGCCGACTGCCCGGTGGCGCGCTGGAGTTCGCGGGTCGCAACGACGAGCAGCTGAAGCTCGCCGGGCACCGGATCGAACCCGCCGAGGTGCGCGCCGCGCTGGAGGGCCACCCGGAGGTGCGGGCCGCCGCGGTGACCGTCCGCACCCGCCCCGGCGGCGGGCCCGCGCTGTGCGCGTACGTGCTGACCACCGATCCGGCCGGTACCGAGGCAGGGGACGCGCTGGGCGCGGCGCTGCGCGCCCGGCTCGGCGAGCAGCTTCCGGCCCATCTGGTGCCCGCCGTGGTCCTGCCGGTCGCCGAGTTCCCCCGGACGGTGTCCGGCAAGACGGACCTGGCGGCCCTGCCCGACCCCTTCGGCCCCCGGGAGCCGGCCGACACCGCCCCGGCGGCGCCCGCCACCGCGACACCGACGGACGCCCTGGTCGAGCGGGTGGCCGAGGTGTGGGCCCGCACGCTCGGGGTGGACCGGCGGCTGATCGATGCCGAATCGGACTTCCAGGAGCTCGGCGGCGACTCGCTGGCCGTGCTGGAGATGCTCTCCACGGTCGCCGAGGAACTGCTGGTGCCGGCCGCGGCCGACGCTTTCACCGCCGATCTCGACGGCGTGCTGGCCGCGTTGACCCTCACCCGGGTCGCCGAGGCGGTGGACCGGGCCCGGCGCGGAGCCGGGCCGGGCGGCCGGACGGCCGGGAGCACGGGGAGCACGGCATGATCTTCGTCGGACGCGGCGCCCTGCTCGGCCGGGCCGTCGGCCACGCCCTCCGTGCGGGCCACCGGGTGGATCTGGTCGTCTCGGACGACCCCGCCGACCCGCCGACGGCCGAGGTACGGCATCTGGTCGGCACGGACGTCAACGCGCTGGCCGGGGAGCTGATCGCGCGCTGCTCGGACGGCCTGGTCTGGTCGGTCAACAATCGGATGATCTTCCGCGAGCCGCTGCTCTCGGCCGGTCTGCGGATCCTCAACATCCACAACGGCCTGCTGCCGCAGCACCGCGGGCTGCCCTCGGCCGCGGTGGCCTTCGCCCTGCTGCGCGGCGACCGGGAGTACGGCGCCACGCTGCACGAGGTCGACGCGGGCGTGGACACCGGCCGGGTGCTGGCGGAGCTGCCGTTCCCGGTCGGTGCCGAGGCCCGCTACCACCAGGTGCTGCTGCGCGGGGTGCAGAGCTGCCACCGGCTCTTCCAGCAGACGCTGGACCGGGTGGCCGCCGGGCTCGCCCTGGCGCCGCCGGCCGCCCGCGTACCGGCCGGCGCCGGCTACTACGGCCTGCGGGCGCTGCGCGAGCTGCCCTCGTACGCCGGGCATCCCGCCTACTCCCGGGCGACCGACCTGGGGGTGGCCGCGCCGTTCGTACCGGAGCTGGTCGAGGCGCTGCGCGCCGGGCGGGCCGGCTCCGCGACCGGCTCGGCAGCCGGGTCGGCGACCGGCTCGGGATCCGGTTTCGGACTATTGACGAAAGTTCTCACAAGTGAGTGACCCGCGGGTAACTTAGCCCTACGCTCGTGGCCATGGACCTTGTACACGAGCGTCGCGGCGACGGCCCTCCCCTCCTGCTGCTGCACGGGATCGGCCACCGCTGGCAGGGCTGGAAGCCCGTTCTCGACCTGCTCGCCCGCGAGCGCGAGGTGATCGCCGTCGACCTCCCCGGCTTCGGCGCCTCGCCGCCGCTGCCCGCGGGCATGCCCTACACCGTCGCCAGCGCGGTCACCGTACTCGGCGACTTCCTGGCCTCGATCGGTGTCGAGCGCCCGCACCTGGCCGGCAACTCGCTGGGCGGCCTGTTCGCCCTGCACGCCGCCCAGCACGGGCTGGCCTCCTCCGCCACCGTCCTGTCACCGGCCGGCTTCTACCGCGCGGCGGGCTTCCGCTACGCCGCCGGCGTGCTGAACCTGCACCGGTTCGCCGCCCGCACCCCCGAACCGGTCCGGGCCCGGCTGGCCGAGTACCCGCTGGGCCGCAAGGCGATGTTCGGCATGATCTACGGGCGGCCCGAGCAGCTCGACCCCAAGGAGCTGCTGCTCGACACCAGGGCGCTGCTGGAGGCCCCCGGCTTCCGCCAGACCCTGCGAGCGGGGCACGGCGAGCGGGCCCAGGGCTTCCCGTCCGCCATCCCCGCCGACGTCCCGGTCACCATCGCCTGGGGCACCCGCGACCGGCTGCTGCCCAACCTCCAGGGCCGGCGGGCCCGCCAAGTCCTGCCGACCGCGCGCTTCGTGCCGCTGGTCGACTGCGGGCACGTGCCGATGGGCGACAACCCGGCCCTGGTGGCCCGGGTCCTGCTGGACGGCAGCAGCTCCCCGCTGCTCCGCTGATCCCGGCCGATCGGCCCCGGTGGCACCGCACCGCGGCTCGGCCGGCGGCAATTCCGTTCAGGTGAGGGGCCGTTGTGCCACACCACCGGCAGCGAGCAGCCGGGCGGGAAGCGGCCGACCGCCGCCGGCGAGCCCGTCGGGCCGGCCGGCGGCGGTGTTTGGGGAACGGTCCACGGTCGGTCGAACGCCCTGCCGCGGCAGCGGGGCCGCATCGTGCCGGCCGGCCCCACCGTCCTAGACTCTCGGCCATGGACCACACGCCGCAGGAGCGGCTCGAACGCCTCGTCACCCTCGCCTCCGGGAGCTACCTGCTGGTCACCACCTACCGGAAGGACGGCACCGCGGTGCCCACGCCGGTCTGGGTGGTCCGGGACGGCGACGCGCTCGGCGTCTGGACCGCCACCGACTCCTGGAAGGTCCGGCGGATCCGCAACCGCGCCGACGTCCTGGTCGGCCCGTGCGACGCGCGCGGCAGGTCGACCGGCGAGCAGGTGCCGGCCGTGGCGGAGATCTGCTCGCCCGAGCGGACGGCCGCCTACCGGACGCTGCTGCGCCAGAAGTACGGCCTGCTCGGCGTGGTGACGCTGCTGGGCAGCCGGCTGCGGCGTGGCGAGCGCGGCACCACCGGCATCCGGATCACCCTGACGGACTGACGGACTGACGGCCGCCGCGGCCGGCCCGGCCCGGTCCGTCGCCGGATCCGTCGCCCCGCTCAGCGGAACGCGTCGATGTGCTCCGTCAGGAATGCCTCCAGCCCGCGCGGGGCGCGCCCCAGGAGCCGGGCGACCGTGTCGGTCGGGGTCTCCGGTCGGGCGACCGCGAGCTGCTGGATCTCCACCACGTGGTCCGCCAGCCAGCCCGGCAGTCCACGCTCCGCGCTCAGCTGGGCCCGCAACTGCTCCGGCGGCAGGTCCAGGTGGCGGACCGGGCGCCCGCGCAACCGGCCCAGCAGCTCGGCGAGCCGGCCGAACGAGCAGGTCTCGGCGCCGGTCAGGCTGTACATGCCGCCGGCCAGTTCGGGGCGGGTCAGGACCGCGGCCGCCACCTCACCGATGTCCCGGCAGTCGATGTAGTTGCACGGTGCCTGGCCCATCGCGCCCACCACCGGGCCGCCGTGGGCCACGCCCGGCCCCAGCAGCAGAAGGTTCTGCATGAACGCGTAGGGGCGCAGGACGGAGGCGGTGACACCGGCCGCCCGCAGCCGGCTCTCGATGGTGTGGTGGCCGCGGGCTATCGCGACCGGGGAGTCCGGCTCCGCGGCCGGGGAGGAGATCTTGACGATGTGTTCGATGCCGGCCTCCACGGCGGCCTCGATGGCACGCAGCTCGAATTCGACCTGCCGCGGGCCGTTCTCCATGGTGAGGAAGAGCTGCCGGCCACCGCTGAACGCGGCGCGCAGCGAGGCGGGGTCGGCCGCGTCGGCGGCGTGGACCTCGACCTGCGGGGCTGCCGCGCCGAGGCGGGCGCGCAGTCCCTGCGGCTCGCGGCTCAGGGCCCGGCAGGGCACCCCGCTGCCGGCCAGACTGCGCACCAGTGCGCCGCCGGTCGCTCCGGTGGCTCCCATGACGATGATCATCAGTTTCCCTTCAGGGGTCGGGTGGTGAACCGGCCGCGCCAGCGCCAGCCGACGATCGTGGCGGCGAGCGCCGCGGAGAGCGGCAGGTCGAGGGAGAGGCGCTCCAGCCACGGCCCGCGCCACCCGGTCCAGCCGGGCAGCCAGCGCAGGGCCGCGCAGGCAAGGGCGAAGGCGAGCGCGGCCGCCAGGACCGCGCCGGCCAGCGACAGGACGGCCCGGTGCGCCGGCCCGGTGGCGCGGCGGCGGCCGAAGGCCTGCAGCAAGCCGCCGGCCAGCAGGGCGACCACCGCCGAGGTGCCGGCTATCGAGGTGCCGGCCGCCCGCAGCAGCTCGGTGTTCCCGCCGATGAGCGCGCCCGCGCCCGCCGTCACCGCGGGCGCGAGGTAGGCCATCGCGACCTCGCGCCAGAGCACGAACGGCGGCGGCCCCCCGGTCCGTTCGCCGGTCCGATGCTTCACCTTGGTCATGCGTTCCTCCCGAGAACAGTTAATTAGCTGCCTAACTATATGGGCCGAACAAAGCCCGCCGACCAGTGGCGGCGGGCGATGCCACGACCCTTCCCCTACTCCTCCACCAGGGCGCCGATGCCCTGCGCGATCCGCTCCAACAGCTCCAGGAACGTGCCTCGTTCGACCTCGCTGAGCCCCCCGACCATCGCTTCCAGTCGCCGGAAGTGCTCGGGGGCCATCTCCCGCAGCCGCTGCGCGCCGCGCGCCGTCAGCACCACGACCGTCCCCCGACCGTCCTCCCGGGAGGAGCGGCGAGCCACCAGGCCCTCCCGCTCCAGCCCGTCCACCAGGCCGGTGACCGTGGCCCGCGTCACGCCGAGCCCGGCCGCCAGCTGCGAGGGCGACTTCTCGCCACCGCAGTCCTCCAGGTCGGCCAGCAGCCGGTAGCGCCCCGTGGACAGACCGAACCTGCCGAAGTGCACCTCGCTCGCCTGCCCGAGCCGGGCGCCGGCAGCCATCAGCCGGACCGCGACCAGGACGGCCTGCGGGTCGGCGGTCAGCCCGTAGCGCCGGATCTGAACTGCGGCCTGATCCAGCGTCGGCTGGGCGAACTCACGATCGGCATCCTGCGGCATGCAAGTAATATGGCAGCTAATCACTGACTTCGTCAACCAGGTCCGCACCCCACTTGCAGGGCACGCCACCAAGCGGACCCGGCGGCCCGACCGGATGGCCGGGCCGCCGGGCGGTGTGACTCACACCTGCGCCATGCCGCCGTCCGCGAAGAGTTCGACACCGGTGATGAAGCTGGAGGCCTCGCTGGAGAGGAAGACCGCGGCCCTGCCCATCTCCCGCGGGTCGGCGATCCGGCCGGTGGGGTTGCCCTCCCCCATGGCCGTGACGGAGGCGTCGACCTGGTCGGCCCCTTGCGCCATCGCCAGCGCGCTGCGCAGCGAGGCGGTGTCGACCGCACCGGGGCTGAGGATGTTCATCCGGATGCCCGATCCCTTGATGTCCTGGATCCAGGCCCGGATGAAGTTGCGCACCGCCGCCTTCGAGCCGCCGTACAGGCTCATCCCGCGCGGCGGCTGGATGGAGGCGGTGGAGCCGATGATGACGACGGTGCCGCCGGGCGGCAGCAGCGCGAGCGCGGGCTGGACGGTGAACAGCACGCCCTTGGCATTGACGTCGAAGGTCCGGTCGAACTGCTCCTCGGTGATCGCGCCGAGCGGGGCGTGCGCGCCGATCCCGGCATTGGCCACGACCGCGTCGAGCCGCCCGTGACGCTCCTTCACCTGCCGGTAGGCGGCCTCCATGTCCGCGAGCCTGGTGACGTCGGCCACCACGCCCGAGCAGTTCGGCCCGATCGCCGCGACCGCCTCGTCCAGCGCCTCCTGCTGCAGGTCGGTGATGACCACGCGGGCGCCGTTGGCGACGAACTCCTGGGCGATGCCCAGGCCGACCCCGGACGCGCCGCCGGTGACGACGGCGACCTTTCCTTCGAGCGAGAGGCTCATCTTCTTCTCCTGTGGGTGAGCGGATTGCCGCATGCCGCCTGCGCGGCGGTAGCGGGGCACACCGGCGCGCGGCCGCCGGCCGGCATGCCCTAGAGTGGGAAGTGGAGGCGCCTCCAGTTCCTTTACTGTAAGTGGAGGCGCCGCCGGTTAGCAAGCCGGAACGACAGGGAGGCCGCGGATGGCCGCAGAGACAGGGCGCCCGCTACGGGCCGACGCGCAGCGCAACCGGGACAAGATCCTCGCGGCCGCGGTGCGGGTCTTCGCCGAGGACGGACTGGAGGCGCACCTGGAGCGCATCGCCAAGGAGGCCGGTGTCGGCTCCGGCACGCTCTACCGCAACTTCCCCACCCGGGAGGTCCTGATCGAGGCGGCCTACCGCAACGAGCTGATCCGGCTGTGCGACGCCGCCCCCGAGTTGCTGGCCACGTCGGCCCCGCGGGAGGCCCTGCGCGCCTGGACGGGCCGCTTCATCGACTACGCGACCGCCAAGTTCGGCATGGCCGACGCCCTGCGCGCCCTCGTCGAATCCGGCGTCAACCCCTATGCCCGGAGCCACGAGATGATGATGGCCGCCCTGTCCTCGCTGCTGGCCGCCGGCGTCGAGGCCGGCACCATCCGTTCCGACATCGGCGCCGCCGACATGTTCGCCGCGCTCACCGGCATCGCCCTCACCTCGGGAAAGCCGGAACAGCGGGAGCAGGCCGAACGCCTCCTCGACCTCACCCTGGACGGCCTGAGCACCGACCGCCGCTGACCGGCGGCGGGCTGCCGGCGCGAGCGCCGGGTCGTTCGTGGTCCTGCCGGGAGCGGGCACCTCACCGCTCCCGGCAGGACCACGGTGTGAGCCTTACGGGCGCCGCTGGCCCAGGACGCAGAACTCGTTGCCTTCGGGGTCCGCCAGGACGACCCACGACTGGTCGCCCTGGCCGATGTCGACACGCTGTGCGCCGTGGGCCACCAGCCGGGCCACCTCGGCGTCCTGGTCGTCAGGCCTGAAGTCGAGGTGCAGCCGGCTCTTGCTCTTCCTGCTCTCTTCGATCCGGACGAAGTCCAGCCCCGGCAGGCGATCCGGCGCCGGGCGGATCTCGAACTCGTCGTCCGAGGAGTGGACCACCACCCAGCCGAGAGCCGTGGCCCACCACTGCCCCAAGGCCGCCGGATCCACCGAGTGGACGATTACCTGTTCCCATTCCAAGGTCATTTACCGAGCTTAGAGCTGATCGGGCGTCGAACAACAGGGGCTCAGGCCCACCTCGTCGCCCACCTCACCGCCTGCCGGCGGACGGCGACCGCGAGAATGGCCCGCATGGACGATGCCACCTCCCCCCGCACTGCCCGCCGGACGGCTCCCCCCGCTGCTGTCCGGCCCGATCCCCTGCTGTACCCGGAGGTGGCCGCCGCCGGAGACCTGGTGTCGGCCCTGCGGCGCACCGCCGAGGACCTGCGGATCGACCTCGGCGGCGTGCGCGGCCCGAAATCGCCGACCGACTCCTGGCGGCACATCCTCGCGGTCGTGGAGGGTGGGCGCGGTCCGCTCACCGTGACGCTCCGGCGGGAGGAGCGGCGCTTCGACCTCACGATGTGGTGGACGGGAGTCGGAGAGAGCGGCCTCGGCGGCGTCGGCGGCCTGAAGGCCGTGGTCGAGCTGGCGGACGCCTGGCGAGCCGGTATGAAGCTCGGCGAGATCCGGGCGAGGTGGCCCTCCCTCGAGGTCGACGACCTCACCTTGGCGCACGACCGCGGAGCGGCCGTCGCCTTCAAGTGGCAGCTCACCCGCGACGCCCCCGACCGGCTGATCGACCACGACCTGGTCGAAGCGGCGTACGCGGCCCCGGCGCTCCGTGCGCTGTATCCGATGATCAGTCATGGCAGCCTGCAGTTCAGCCGCTGCACCCACCACCCGTTCTCGGGCGACGTCCCCAGCCTCTTCCCGCTGGCCGGCGGTGGCTGGCGGGTGGTCTGCCTGTGGGGCGGTGGCGCGATCCCGCACCGGGACGCCGCCACCCCGGAGCAGGCCGTCGAGTTCGTGCTGGCGGGGCTGCCCGAGGGTTGCGGGCCCGCGGTGGAGGGGCCCGCCGAGCTGCTGCCCGGCTGAGCGGCCGCGGGCCCGTCAACGGGCGGGGCCCCCGGCCCCGGTCGCCGCAGCAGCGGCGAGCCGGGTCCGGGGGCCCTGTCCGTCAGGTGTCCGAGCGGTCTCAGGCGAGGGTCGCGAGAGCCTCGTTGAGGGTCTTCGACGGACGCATCACCGCGGCCGCCTTGGCGACCACCGGCTGGTAGTAGCCGCCGATGTCGACCGGCGAGCCCTGCACCGCGATCAGCTCGTCGACGATCGTCTGCTCGTGCTCGGCGAGCGACTTGGCCAGGCCCGCGAACGCCTCGGCCAGCTCGGCGTCGGCGGTCTGCTGCGCCAGCTCCTGGGCCCAGTAGAGGGCCAGGAAGAAGTGGCTGCCGCGGTTGTCGATCCCGCCCAGGCGGCGGCTCGGCGACTTGTCGCGGTCCAGGAAGGTCCCGGTCGCCCGGTCCAGGGTGTCGGCGAGGACCTGGGCCCGCGCGTTGCCCGTGCTCTGCGCGAGGTGCTCGAAGCTGGCCGCCAGCGCGAAGAACTCGCCCAGGCTGTCCCAGCGCAGGTAGTTCTCCTTGACCAGCTGCTGGACGTGCTTCGGCGCGGAGCCGCCGGCCCCGGTCTCGAACAGGCCGCCGCCGTTGATCAGCGGGACCACCGAGAGCATCTTGGCGCTGGTGCCCAGCTCCAGGATCGGGAACAGGTCGGTCAGGTAGTCGCGCAGCACGTTGCCGGTGACCGAGATGGTGTCCTCGCCGCGGCGGATGCGCTCCAGCGAGAACGCGGTCGCGCGCTCCGGCGACATGATCTCGATCTGCAGGCCGTCGGTGTCGTGCTCCGGCAGGTACGCCCGGACCTTGGCGATCAGGTTGGCGTCGTGCGCGCGGCCCTCGTCCAGCCAGAACACCGCCGGGCTGCCGGTGGCGCGGGCGCGGTTGACGGCGAGCTTGACCCAGTCACGGATCGGCACGTCCTTGGTCTGGCACATCCGGAAGATGTCGCCGGCGCCGACCGGCTGCTCCAGCACCGCGTTGCCCGCGGCGTCGAGGACCCGCACCGTACCGTCGGCGGGGATCTCGAAGGTCTTGTCGTGGCTGCCGTACTCCTCGGCCGCCTGCGCCATCAGGCCGACGTTGGGCACCGAGCCCATGGTGGCCGGGTCGAAGGCGCCGTTGGCGCGGCAGTCGTCGATGACGACCTGGTACACGCCCGCGTAGCTGCTGTCGGGGATGACGGCGAGGGTGTCGGCCTCGTTGCCGTCCGGGCCCCACATGTGGCCGGAGGTGCGGATCATGGCCGGCATCGAGGCGTCCACGATCACGTCGCTCGGCACGTGCAGGTTGGTGATGCCGCGGTCGGAGTCGACCATGGCCAGCGCCGGGCCGTCGGCCAGCTCGGCGTCGAAGGACGCCTTGATCGCCGCGCCCTCGGGCAGCGCGTCCAGGCCGTGCAGGACCGCGCCGAGGCCGTTGTTCGGGTTCAGGCCGGCGGCGGCCAGCACCTCGCCGTACGCGGCGAAGGTCTTCGGGAAGAAGGCCCGCACCACGTGGCCGAAGATGATCGGGTCGGAGACCTTCATCATGGTGGCCTTGAGGTGCACCGAGAACAGCACGCCCTCGGCCTTGGCCCGGGCGACCTGGGCCGCGAAGAACTCGCGCAGCGCGGACACCCGCATCACGGAGGCGTCGACGACCTCGCCGGCCAGCACCGGGACGGACTCGCGCAGGACCGTGGTGGTGCCGTCGGCACCGACCAGCTCGATCTTCAGCGCGCCGGCCTCGGTGACGACCGCGGACCGCTCGGTGGAGCGGAAGTCGTCGGCGCCCATGTGCGCGACGTTGGTCTTCGAGTCGGCGGTCCACACGCCCATCCGGTGCGGGTGCGCCTTGGCGTAGTTCTTCACCGACAGCGGCGCGCGCCGGTCGGAGTTGCCCTCGCGCAGCACCGGGTTGACGGCGCTGCCCTTGACCTTGTCGTACCGCGCGCGGACGTCGCGGTCCTCGTCGGTCTTCGGGTCGTCCGGGTAGTCCGGCAGCGCGTAGCCCTGCTGCTGCAGCTCGGTGATCGCCGCCTTGAGCTGCGGGATGGAGGCCGAGATGTTCGGCAGCTTGATGATGTTGGCGCCCGGCGTCTTGGCCAGCTCGCCGAGCTCGGCGAGGGCGTCGGCGATCCGCTGACCCTCCTCCAGACGCTCCGGGAAGCTGGCGATGATGCGCCCGGCCAGCGAGATGTCACGGGTCTCCACCGTGACGCCCGCACTGGCGGCGTACGCCTGGACCACAGGCAGGAACGAATACGTTGCCAGGGCCGGGGCCTCGTCAGTATGCGTATAGATGATGGTCGAGTCAGTCACCGGTACTCCGCTCCACGTCGACAACGTCTCGACATCAAGATATCTCGGGATCGCCCCCGCACTCCACCGACCCCCGGATCGAGCCGCGTCGCGCGCCCCGGGCCCGCCCCCCGGGTTAACCGCTCGCAGCCCGGCGCGCCGCGCTGGCATGCTGGCCGGGTGGACAGACCGGAGATCTGGATCGACTTCGCCCCTGAACTGCACGTCTTCGTGCCCTCGGCCCGGCGGGCCGGGCGCTCGGCGCTCACCACCGACGGCGTCTCGACGCTCGGGCACCTGGTGGAGTCGCTCGGGGTGCCGCTGACCGAGGTCGGCGAGCTGCTGGTGGACGGCGAGCCGGTGCGCACCGCACACCTGCCCCGCCACGGCGAGCAGGTCACGGTCCGCGCCGTGAGCCGCCCGCAGCGGCTGGCCGGGCCGGCCCGCTTCCTGCTCGACGTGCACCTCGGGACGCTCGCCCGGCGGCTGCGGCTGCTCGGCGTGGACACCGCCTACGAGAGCGTGGACATCGGGGATCCGGCGCTGGCCACGCGCTCCGCCGCCGAGCAGCGCGTCCTGCTCTCCCGCGACCGGGGCCTGCTGCGGCGCCGGGAGCTGTGGGCCGGCGCCTACGTCTACAGCCACCGGCCCGCCGAGCAGCTCCGGGAGGTGCTGGCCCGGTTCGCGCCGCCGCTGCGCCCGTGGACCAGGTGCACGGCCTGCAACGGAACGCTGCGCCCGGCCACCAAGGAGGAGGTGCACGACCGGCTGGAGGGCGGCACCGAGCGCGCGTACGACACCTTTGCCCGCTGCACCGAGTGCGCGCAGGTGTACTGGCGCGGCGCCCACCACGCCAGTCTGGACGCCATCGTGGCCGGGGCGCTGCGCGAGTTCGGCGCCGCCGCCGAGGGTGGGGTCAGCGGCCCACCTGCCAGGTCAGCGAGTCGGTGAGGGAGGCCTTCAGGGCCGGGTCGATCACCGCGGGGGTGGGGTCGGTGGCCACCGCGGTGAGCCGGTGCGGCGCGCCCCAGCGGGGCAGCAGCCCGAGCCAGGCGAGCGGGATGCTGGTGCGGTCGCGCAGCGCCCACAGCTCGATGCCGTCCAGGTACCAGCGCAGCCGGGTGCCCGGGACGGGCAGCTCGACGGTGAGCCGGTCGGCCGCGGTGAGCGGCCGGTCGGTCGGCGTGGCGCTGGAGAGCGTGGCGGCGTAGCGGTAGAAGCCGGCGATCATGGCCTCCCGCCCGGGGAGGTTGAACTCCCGGCCGAGCGACCGCATGATCGAGTTGTCGGTGGGGCGGTAGAGCCCCTGCGGGTAGTAGCCGGCCCCCTCGTACGCGCCGACGGTGCCGCCGTCCGGCGACTGCCGGCCCAGCCAGCGGTACCACTTGGTGTGGGTGCGGCGCAGCCGGTCGGCGGTCAGCGTGGTGGTGTTGGCCTCGGCCGGCTCCTCGCCCTGGTAGGCGCCCTGGCCCTCGTAGAAGTACTCGTCGGCGAGGTGGCCCAGGGAGTGGCCGGTCTCGTGCACGGCGATCTGGCCGGACCGGTCGTTGCCGCCGGCCACGGTGGCTATCCCGGAGTAGCCGAGCGGGGAGACCACGTCGTTGTAGCCGGCGCCGCCGTACTTGGCGCTGTTGGCGACCACCACCACGAGGTCGGCCTGCGGTGCCTTGGCCGCGTAGCGGTCGACCGCGTCGGTGTCCACGCACAGCAGGCGCTCGACGTCCTCGCACCAGAAGTACGAGCCGAGCGCGGTGTCCCGGACGGTGGCCCGGTCCGGGTCGCCGGTGATCCCGGACTGGGCGGAGACGGCGGAGACGGCCCACACGTTGAACAGCGCGTGGTAGGTCGCGTAGGGCTCGACCGCGGTGATCTCCTGCCACTTCGTGGCGGCGTCGGCGCGGAACTTGTCCTGCTCGGCGGCGGTGTAGCCGTCCCCGATCATCACCACGTCCAGCTTGGCCGCGGTGCTGCCGCTCTGCAGGATCGGGGTGACGGTGCCGTCCCCGGCGGCGGGGGCGGCCGGGCGCGCCCGGGGGGCGAGCGCCGGTCGGGCCGGCACCTCGACCCGGCTGATGCCGCCGTCCTCGGCGAACACCTCGACCTGGTGCGCCGGCCGGCCGCTCGGCCCGGCCGGCCCGGACGCGACGGCGGGTCCGGCGCCGGTGGCGCCGGCCGCCAGGGCGGTGGCAGCGGCCAGGGCGATGGTGGCGAGTCTTCCCTTGCCCACGATGAGGTCCTCCCGGATCGACTTAACTTGACGATTAATCAGGCTTAATCGATGAGTTAATGTAGGGCACCACCGCGTCCCCGACAATGGGTCGGTGGCAACGGCGAGTTCGCGACGGAAGGGGCGGCCATGACCGAGGAGCAGGGCCCCGCCGAGATCGGTCGGCGCGTCCAACAGCTGCGGCACGAACGGGGGATGACCCAGCGAGCGCTGGCCGAGCCCGCCTACACCGCCGCCTACGTCTCCACCGTGGAGGCCGGCCGGGTGCGGCCCTCGGAGGCGGCCCTGCGGCACCTGGCCGACCGGCTCGGCGTCACCTACGACGAGCTCGCCACCGGCCGACCGGCCCACCTGGCCACCGAGTTGAGCTTCTCCCTGACCGAGGCCCAGAGCGCGCTGGCGGCCGGTGACACCGCCGCCGCGGCGGCCGGCTTCGCCACCGTGCTGGAGCGCGCCGACCGGCACGGCCTGGCGCCCGCCCGGGCCGCCGCCCTGCTCGGCCTCGGCGAGTGCGCGCTGGAGAGCGGGCGCCTGGACGAGGCCCGCGAGCACTTCGAATCGGCCGAACTCCTGCTGGCCGCCGAGGCGCCACCGCGCCGCGCCGCCGCGGTCCGCGGCCGCGCCGTGGCCCACCTGCTCGCGGGCGAACTCCGCTACGCCTGCTACCTGCTGGAGACCGCGATCGACCAGCTCAACGCCGGCGGGCTGCACGATCCGGACGCCCTGCTGCTCCTCTACTCCGCCGTCATCGGCCCGTACATGGACATGGGGGCGCACGCCCGCGCCGCCCAGGCCGCCGAGCTGGCCCTCGCGCTGGCCCCCGGCGCCACCGACCCGGCCCTGGTCGCCGGGCTGCACCGGAGCGTGGCCCGGACCCTGATCGCCGAGGGCCGCACCGCCGAGGCCGACGCCTCGCTCGCCAAGGCCCAGGAGCTCTACCAGCGGCTCCGGCTCAACTCGGACCTGGCCAAGTGCCACTGGATGCGCGGCTACGTGCACGCGCAGGCCGGCGACCTGGACCGGGCGGAGCACGAACTGCGCACGGCCCGCGCCATGCTGGCCTCCCAGCGGGCCGAACTCTTCACCCACCAGGTGGACGTCGAGCTGGCCGACGTGCTGCGCCGGCGCGGCCGCGACCAGGAGGCCGGCGACCTGCTCCACCGGCTGCTGGACCGGATCGGCCCGGAGCGCGGCGCCGTGCACGCCGCCGGGGCGCACCGCCTGCTCGGCCTGATCGCCGAGGAGCGGGAGGACACCGAGGCCGCCGAGGAGCACTACGTCGCGGCGCTCTCACTGCTGGAGCGGGCCGGGGCCGCCGGTGACCTGGCCGACCTCTGCCGGCTGCTGGGCGACCTGCTGCGGCGTACCGGCCGGATCGAACTCGCCCTGGACGTCTACCGCACCGGCCTCGGCCACCGCGCCGCCCCGGGCACCACCACTCTCGGCCCCGGCCCCGCCCACCCCCCGATCCACACCGCCGGGGCCACGCCGGATCGCTAGGGCTTGCCCCCCGCTCAGCGGATGCCGGAGTCGGGGTGCTCGGCGTCCCACGCGCGGCGCGCCCGCGCGATGGAGTCGCGGTGTGCCGCGGACCAGTCGGCGAGGGCCCTGACCAGGTGGGTCAGGCTGCGGCCGGTCGCGGTGAGCTCGTACTCGACCTGCGGCGGCACGGTGGGGTGCACGGTGCGGGCGAGCAGCCCGTCCCGTTCCAGCCGCCGCACCGTCAGCGTCAGCATCCGCTGCGAGATGCCCGGCACGGCGCGCTGCAGCTGCCGGAACCGCCGTACGCCCTGGGCCAGTTCGACCACGATCAGGACCGACCACTTGTCCCCGATCCGATCCAGCACCTCACGGATCCCGCAATCCTCGTGCTCCTCCCCGCAGCTGACGACGGGTGAGTCGGTTACCTCCGTGTGCCCCACCGACACCGAAGTGCCTCCTTACGCCTTCCGGTGCAGAACCGCAGGATGGTCCTGGTTACCGAACAGAACCTACCCGAAGAGGGAGACCCCGATGATCCTGGTCACCGGCGCCACCGGCGCTCTGGGCACGCTGATCGCCGAGCGGCTGGCCGAGCGCGACGACACCGTCCTCGGCACCCGCGATCCGGACGGGATCGACTCCCCGCTGCCGGTCCGCCGGATCGACTTCGACGATCCCGGCACCCTGGTCGAGGGCTTCGAGGGCGTGCACGTGCTGCTGCTGATCTCGGCCGGCTACGGCGAGGACGACACCGTCATCGCCCGGCACGGCGCCGCCCTCGACGCCGCCGCGAAGGCCGGCGTGCGCCATGTCGTCTACACCAGCCTCACCGGCGACGGCGACCACCTCCCGTACGCGCTGGCGCACCGCTGGACCGAGCGCCGGCTCCGGGAGAGCGGCCCGGCCTGGACGATCCTGCGCAACGGCCTCTACGCGGAGCTGCTGGGCCGGCTGGCGGCGCCCTCGGCGGACGGGCGGATCACCGCCCCGCTCGGTGACGGGCGGGTGGCGGCCGTCGCCCGCGCGGACCTGGCCGACGCCGCGGTCGCGGTGGTGCTGGATCCCGCCGCCCATGCCGGCCGCAGCTACGAGCTCGTCGGTGAGGAGACCGTGGGCGGCGCGGACCTGGCCCGGGCGCACGGCCCCGGGGTCGTCTACCGGCCGGAGACCCTCGCCCGGGCCAGGGCGGGGATCGCCGCCTCGGGCGCGGAGCCGTTCCAGGTGCCGATGGCGGTCGGCACCTGCTCGGCCGTCGCCGCCGGCTTCCTGGCCCGCACCGGCGGCGATCTGCGCGCCCTGCTGGGCCGCGCCCCCCGCTCCCCGCTCGCCGCGGCCGTCGGCCGGGAGCCGGTCAGCGGATGACCAGCAGCAGGTCACCGCCGTCCACCCCGGCCACGTCCGCGACGGCGAGCCGGTCGACCGTGCCGGCCACCGAGGTGGTGATGGCGGCCTCCATCTTCATCGCCTCGATGGTGGCGACCGTCTGGCCGGCGCTGACCTCGTCCCCGGGCCGGACGGTGACCGTGACGACGCCGCTGAACGGCGCCGCGACCTGGCGGGCGTTGCCGGCGTCGGCGCGCTCGCGCTCGGGCTTGCTGCTCTCGATCGAGCGGTCGCGCACCGAGACCGTGCGGGGCTGGCCGTTCAGCCGGCAGAACACGCTGCGGTGGCCCCGCTCGTCGGGCTCGCCGACCGCGTCGATGCCCAGGTAGAGCGAGACGCCGGCGGACAGTTCGGCGCACACCTCCTCCTCCGGCCGCAGACCGTAGAAGAACGCGGCGCTCGGCAGCACCGAGAGGTCGCCGCCCTCGGCCAGCGACGCCCGGTACTCCCGGGAGGGCCCGGGGAAGAGCAGGTCGTCCAGGGTGCGCCGGACCTGGTCACCGCCGAGCGCGGCCTCCTGCTCCGCGGTCAGCGCCACGCCGTGCGCCGGGACCGGACGCCCGGCCAGCGCCTTGCCGCGGAACGGCTCGGGCCAGCCCCCGGGCGGGGTGCCGAGTTCGCCGGACAGGAAGCCGACCACGCTCTCGGGGATGTCGAAGGAGCCCGGGTCGGCCTCGAAATCGGCCGGGTCCGCGTCCACCGCCGCCAGGTGCAGGGCGAGGTCGCCGACCACCTTGCTGGTCGGGGTGACCTTGATGATCCGGCCGAGGATCCGGTCGGCCGCCGCGTAGAGGCGCTCGACCTGCTCGAAGCGGTCGGCCAGGCCCAGCGCGGCGGCCTGCTGGCGGAGGTTGGAGAGCTGCCCGCCGGGGATCTCGTGCTGGTACACCCGGCCGGTGGGCGCCGGCAGGCCGCTCTCGAACGGCCGGTACAGGGCACGGACACCGGCCCAGTACGGCTCCAGCTCGCACAGCGCGTCCAGCGACAGCCCGGTGGCCCGCTCGGTGTGGTCGGTGGCCGCCACGATCGCGGACAGCGCGGGCTGGCTGGTCGTGCCGGAGAGCGCGGCCGAGGCGCCGTCCACCGCGTCCACCCCGGCCGCCGCCGCGGCCAGGTAGGTGGCGAGCTGGCCGCCGGCGGTGTCGTGGGTGTGCAGGTGGACCGGCAGGTCGAAGTTCTCCCGCAGCGCCTGCACCAGCCGGTGCGCGGCCGGCGGGCGCAGCAGGCCGGCCATGTCCTTGACGCACAGCACGTGCACGCCCGCCCGCACCAGCTGCTCGGCGGTGCGCAGGTAGTGGTCGAGGGTGTAGAGGCGCTCGGCCGGGTCGGAGAGGTCGCCGGTGTAGCAGAGCGTGCCCTCGGCGATCGCGCCGGTCTCCAGCACCGCGTCGATGGCGGGCCGCATCTGCCCGACGTCGTTCAGGGCGTCGAAGATCCGGAAGATGTCGATGCCGGTGGCCTCGGCCTCGTGGACGAAGGCCTGGGCCACCCGGTCGGGGTAGGGCGTGTAGCCGACCGTGTTGCGGCCCCGGAGCAGCATCTGCAGGCAGAGGTTGGGCATCGCCTCGCGCAGCTCGGCGAGCCGCTGCCACGGGTCCTCCTTGAGGAAGCGCAGCGCCACGTCGTAGGTGGCGCCGCCCCAGGCCTCCACGGAGAGCAGCTGCGGGGTGAGCCGGGCCACGTGCGGCGCGATCTCCACCATGTCCCTGGTCCGCAGCCGGGTGGCCAGCAGCGACTGGTGCGCGTCGCGGAAGGTGGTGTCGGTGACGGCCAGCGCGGGGCTGCTGCGCAGCTCGGCCGCGAACCGCTCGGGGCCGAGCGCCCGCAGCCGCTGGCGGCTGCCCTCCGGGGCGGGCCGGGTCAGGTCGGTGGACGGGAGCGCCGTGCGCGGGTCGGCCACCGCGGGCGCGGCGCCGAACGGCCGGTTGACGGTGACGTCCGCCAGGTAGGCCAGCAGCCGGGTGCCGCGGTCGGCGCCGGTGGGTGCGGTGAGCAGGTCGGGGCGGTCCTCGATGAAGGAGGTGGTCAGCCGGCCGGCCCGGAAGTCCGGGTCCTTGAGCACGCCCTGCAGGAACGGGATGTTGGTGGCCACGCCGCGGATCCGGAACTCCGCCACCGCCCGCTCGGCCCTGCTCACGGCGGTGTCGAAGTCCCGCCCCCGGCAGGTGAGTTTGACCAGCAGGGAGTCGAAGTACGGGGTGACCTCGGCGCTGCTGTAGGTGCCGCCGTCCAGCCGGACCCCGGCGCCGCCGGGCGAGCGGTAGGCGGTGATCCGGCCGGTGTCGGGGCGGAAGTCGTGGGCCGGGTCCTCGGTGGTGATCCGGCACTGGAGGGCGGCGCCGCTCAGCCGCACGCCCTGCTGGGTCAGCCCCAGGTCGGCAAGGCTCTCGCCGCCGGCGATCCGCAGCTGGGCCTGGACCAGGTCGACCGAGGTGACCTCCTCGGTGACGGTGTGCTCGACCTGGATCCGCGGGTTCATCTCGATGAAGACGTACCGGCCGCGCTCGTCCAGCAGGAACTCCACGGTGCCGGCGCCCAGGTAGCCGATCTCCTGGCCCAGCCGCACCGCGTCGGCGCACATCCGCTCGCGCAGCTCCGGGTCCAGGCCCGGGGCCGGGGCGATCTCGACCACCTTCTGGTGGCGGCGCTGGACCGAGCAGTCGCGCTCGTACAGGTGGATGACCTGCCCGGTGGCGTCCGCGAGGAGCTGCACCTCGATGTGGCGGGGGCGGACCACGGCCTCCTCCAGGAAGACCGTGGGGTCGCCGAAGGCGGAGGCGGCCTCGCGCATGGCCGCGTCCACGGCGGCCGGGAGCGCCTCCCGGTCCTCGACCCGGCGCAGCCCGCGGCCGCCGCCGCCGGCGGCCGCCTTGACGAACAGCGGGAAGCCGATCGCCTCGGCCGCGGCCACCAGGGCGGCCGGGTCGTCCTGCGGGTCCACCGTGTTCAGCACGGGGAGCCCGGCGGAGCGGGCCGCCGCCAGTGCGCGGACCTTGTTGCCGGCCAGGTCGAGCACCTCGGCGGGCGGGCCGACGAAGGTCAGCCCCTCGCGGGCGCAGGCCAGGGCGAGTTCGGGGTTCTCCGACAGGAAGCCGTAGCCGGGGTAGACGGCGTCGGCGCCGCAGCGCACCGCGGTCGCGACGATGGCCTCGACGTCGAGGTAGCTGCGCAGCGGGTGCCCGGGTTCGCCGATCTGGTAGCTCTCGTCGGCCTTCTGCCGGTGCAGCGAGTGGCGGTCCTCGTGCGGGTAGACGGCCACCGAGCGGATGCCCAGCTCGTTCGCCGCGCGGAACGCCCTGATGGCGATCTCGCCGCGATTCGCCACGAGCACCTTGCGGATCATGTCGGGGTCTCCTTGCGCGGTGGCGGACTGCGGGGGCGGACTGCGGGGGCTGCGGGCAGTTCGTGCTGTTCGGCGGCGCTCAGGTGCCCCGTGGTGCGGCGGCCGCGCTCCGGGCGTCACCCGCTCGGGGCCCGGTCGCCGCCAGGACGGTGCCAGCGTAGGGCGATGATCCGCAACGGTCCAGTACGCCGGGCGGGCGCCACCGGCCCCGCGCCGCGGCCCGCGGTCAGCCGATCTCCAGCACCAGCTTCCCGGTGTTCTCGCCGCGGAAGAGCATCTGCAGGGTCTGCGGGAAGTCGTCCACACCTCCCCGGACCAGGTGCTCCTTGACCTTGATCCGGCCGTCCGCGATCCAGCCGGCGAGCTCGCGCGCGGCCTCGGCGAAGCGGGGGGCGTAGTCGAAGACCACGAAGCCCTCCATCCGGGCACGGCGCACCAAGAGTGTCAGGTAGTTGGCCGGGCCCTGCACCGCGGCCTCGTTGTTGTACTGGCTGATGGCACCGCAGATCACCACCCGGGCGTGCATCGCCAGCCGGGTCAGCGCGGCGTCCAGGATGTCGCCGCCGACGTTGTCGAAGTAGACGTCGATGCCGTCGGGGGCGTGGGCGCGCAGTGCCTTGCGGACGTCCTGCGCGCGGTAGTCGATCGCCGCGTCGAAGCCGAGCTCCTCGGTGAGCAGGGCGCACTTCTCGGCGCCGCCGGCGATCCCGACCACCCGGCAGCCCTTCACCTTGGCGATCTGGCCGACCATGGTGCCGACCGCGCCCGCCGCCCCGGACACCACGACGGTCTCGCCCTCCTTGAGCGCGCCGACGTCCAGCAGGCCGAAGTAGGCGGTCATCCCGGACATCCCGAGCGCGCCGAGGAAGGTGGACGGCGGGGCGAGCGCCGGGTCGATCTTCAGCGCGCCCTTGCCGCCGGAGACCACGTACTCCTGCACGCCGAAGGTGCCGACCACGTGGTCGCCGGGGTGGTAGTCGGGGTGGTTGGACTCGGTGACCTCGATGACCGACCCGGCCCGCATGACCTCGCTCAGACCCACCGGCGGCAGGTAGGAGGGGCGGTCGTCGAGCCA
Organism: Kitasatospora sp. NPDC049258; assembly: GCF_040678895.1. Lineage (NCBI taxonomy): Bacteria > Bacillati > Actinomycetota > Actinomycetes > Kitasatosporales > Streptomycetaceae > Kitasatospora > Kitasatospora sp. NPDC049258. Next base: position 1,980 of record NZ_JBFAQT010000009.1, on the reverse strand, counting down.
GCCGCGCATCGCCGGGTCCAGCGAGATGTACCTGGTCCGGCCGGCGAACCGGCCTTCGCCGGGGGCCTCGGCCGGCTCGGTGACGTGCGCCCAGTCCTCGGGCTTCAACTCGCCCACCGGGCGGGCGGCGAGGCGGATCTGGCGGTTGGTTCCCGGCATGAGGTCTCCTGTGGCCTTCTGGGTCGAAACGGGTGGCCCCGCGACGCGACTGCCGACAGTCTAAGCAAGCGCTTAGTCATCCGCCAGGGCGGGGCCGCGCCGCCGGGTCACCTCGACGGGAGCCGTCAGGAGGAGGCGCCGGGCCCGGCATCCAGCTCGTAGTCGAACCACATCCGGTGCGTACCGTCGGCGTCGACCGCCAGCCCGCCGCCGCCGCGGATCCCGGCCAGCTCCCCGGTGCCGCTGGCGGGCACGATGGTGAAGAACTCGGCCGTCCGGTCGCTGCCCGAGGTGGTCGCCGAGTGGGCGAAGTTGAAGGCACCCTCGCGCCCGTTCAACGAGCCCTCGAAGGACTCCATCGCCACATAGGTGCCGACACCGGTCTCCTGGTCGAAGGCCGCCGTGAAGAGGGTGGCGGAGCGGCCGACGACCTCGCCCTCGAAGCTCTTCTCCAAAGTCGCCACCCCCACCGGGAGGTTGGTGCCGATCGCCGGGGCCGGCACCAGCTCGGTCGGGACGAAGGACTTCACGCTGAACGTTCCGGAGGCTCTCATGCCGGCCATGGTAGGGGCGGGGTAGGACAGCCCGGCCGGACGACACCCCACCCTCAACCGCCGCCCCCGCCACCACCCCGGACGGTCGCGCCGTGGTGGCAGGCGAGCACCAGGCGCGCCTCCCGGAGCAGGCCGAGCGCGGTCCGCAGGTGCCGGGCGACCTGCGGCAGCAGGGTGCCGCGGAACCGGTCCGCGCGGGCGAGCTCGGCGGCCGCGCGGGCCAGCAGGTCGGCCGCGTCCGGAAAGTCCGGATGGCGCCCGTCCGCGGCGGTCTCGGCCGCGACGGCGGCCAGGAGTTCGGCGATCTCCCCCGCCCCAGGGTCGTCCAGCACGTCCTCGCCCCAGAGCAGCAGCTCCCGGGCGACCGCGTGCAGCAGGGCATCCCGACGTCGTTCCCACCAACCCCCGCATGTCACACGGAGATCATCCCTCATCACGGAGCGCAGCGAGGGCGGATGGCCCAGCTCGCATCCAGGTGTTGGTTTTCGGGCGATCCTGTTCGGTTTTCCGACCCGGGCACCCACCGGCAACCCGGGCAGAACGTCACAAGGGGATCTCAGCCGCCCGAACCTCTTGACGCAGTCGCCGTAACAGGGATGTCATATGGCCCATCACGTTTGAACATGTTGAGTTATGGGCGCTTTTTGGCCAGTGGGCCACTGAACCGAACTGCTCCCCGCACCGAGCCGATCCCACCCCGACACCGTGCCACCGCCGAGCCGCGGCGAGCGCATCAAGGAGCGTCATCGTGTCCCGTACCTACCGCCACCAGGCCGCCGCCGCCGGCCTGCTGCTCGTCCTCGGCCTGGCCACCGGCTGCTCCACCGGCCGGGAGGCCACCGGCGGCGACGCCTCGGTCGCGCCGGTCAGCGGGAAGATCTCGATCACCTACCTGCAGAAGCAGGGCGACCAGGAGTACTTCATCGGCGAGGCCGCCGGCGCGAAGGCGAAGGCCGCGGAGCTGGGCGTGGACCTGAAGGTGGTGAACCTCGGCAACGACGCCAACAAGACGGTCAGCGAGGTGCAGTCGGCGATCGCGCAGAAGAGCAACGGCCTGATCATCGTCGTGCCGGACCCGGCCGTCGGCCCGCAGGTGGTGCAGACCGCGAAGGACGCCAAGGTCGCCCTGCTCACCTCCGACGACCAGATCTGTGCCACCGGCCCCGCCCCGGCCTCCTGTGCCAAGAGCGACCTCGTGCCGCGGATCGGCTTCAGCGGCGCCCAGATGGGCGGCGAGGTCGGCAAGCGCGCCGTCGAGGAGTACAAG
>NZ_JBFAQT010000008.1:0-204847 GCF_040678895.1 Kitasatospora sp. NPDC049258 | reverse complement strand
GTCCCGCACGTGGTCCTCGCCGTCAACAAGATGGACCTGGTCGACCACGCCGAACCCGTCTTCGCCGCCATCGCCACCGAATTCACCGCCTACGCGGCCTCGCTCGGGGTGCGCGACGTGGTGGCCGTCCCGATCTCCGCACTGGCCGGCGACAACGTCGTACTGCCCTCCGCACACATGGACTGGTACGGCGGCCCGACCCTGCTGGAGCACCTGGAGACGGTGCCGGTCGGCAGCGACCCCGGCGAGGAGCCGGCCCGCTTCCCGGTCCAGTACGTGATCCGGCCGCAGAGCGAGGAGCACCGCGACTACCGCGGCTACGCGGGCCAGCTCGCCTCCGGCGTCCTGCGCACCGGCGACCCGGTCACCGTCCTGCCCTCCGGCCGCACCACCACCGTCGCCGGCATCGACGCCCTCGGCGTCGAGACGGACATCGCCTGGGCCCCCCAGTCCATCACCCTCCGCCTCACCGACGACATCGACATCTCACGCGGCGACCTCATCGCCGCCGGCCCGACCCCGCAGCCCACCAAGGACGTCACCGCCACCGTCGCCCACCTCGCCGAACGCCCGCTGCGCACCGGCGACAAAGTGCTGCTCAAGCACACCACCCGCACCGTCCGCGCACTGGTGAAAGAGATCTCCTACCGGATCGACATCACCACCCTCGAACAGCGCTCCGGCGCCGACGGCCTGCACGTCAACGACCTCGGCCACGTGCTGCTGCGCACCGCCGAGCCGCTGGCCCTCGACGAGTACAGCGCCAACCGCCGCACCGGATCGTTCCTGCTGATCGACCCGGCCGACGGCACCACCCTCACCGCCGGCATGGCGGGCGAGGCGTTCGACACCGTACGCACCACCGATCCGAACGAGGAGGACTGGGTCTGATGCCCAGCGAGGCGTTCTCGGGCATGGACAAGGAAGGCGGCCGCATCGGCAGCGGCGTCCTCGGCAGCGGCCAGGGCGGACTGACGCGATGTGGGGGCGGACAGGGGCACTGATCCCCTGTCACCGGTCCGGCCCTTCCCACAGCAGGACCGACCGGCTTGCCCGGCATCCCGATGCCGACAGCACCACCGCAATCTCTCCTTCCATGGAACAGGGACGACTCTCATGGCACCCAGCACCTTCTCCACGCATACCCCCGCCCGCCCCAACGCCGGCCGGATCAGACGGTCCGCCGTCGCCGTCGTCGCCGCGGTCACCGTCGCCGGTCTGCTGACCGCTTGCAGCTACGGCGCCAAGAGCACCGACAACAAGGCCGCGGCCACCCCGGCCGCCGCCTCCGGCGCCTCGGACAAGAAGCTCTCCGCCGACACGGTGAAGATCGGCTACTTCGCCAACCTGACCCACGGCACCCCGCTGGTCGGCCTGCAGGAGGGTCTGTTCCAGAAGGAGCTGGGCGCCACCCAGATCAAGCCGCAGATCTTCAACGCCGGCCCCGCCGAGATCGAGGCGCTGAACGCCGGCTCGATCGACATCGGCTGGATCGGCCCCTCCCCGGCGATCAACGGCTTCACCAAGTCCAAGGGCACCTCGCTGCGGGTCATCGGCGGCTCCGCCTCCGGCGGCGTGAAGCTGGTGGTCAACCCGGACAAGATCAAGACCCTGGACGACCTCAAGGGCAAGAAGATCGCCACCCCGCAGCTCGGCAACACCCAGGACGTGGCGCTGCTCAACTACCTGGCCGAGAAGGGCTACAAGGTCGACGCGCAGTCCGGCGCCGGCGACGTCTCGGTGGTGCGCTCGGACAACAAGGTCACCCCGGACGCCTACAAGTCGGGCTCCATCGACGGCGCCTGGGTACCCGAGCCGACCGCGTCCAAGCTGGTCACGCTCGGCGCCAAGGAGCTGCTGAACGAGAAGCAGGTCTGGCCCGACGGCAAGTTCGTGATCACCAACATCATCGTCTCGCAGAAGTTCCTCAAGGAGCACCCAGACGTGGTGGAGGCCGTGCTGCGCGGCTCGGTGAACACCAACGCCTTCATCAAGGCCAACCCGGACAAGGCGAAGGCCGACGCCAACGAGGCCATCAAGGCCGCGGCCGGCAATGCGCTGGACCCGGCGATCCTCGACCCGGCGTGGAAGGACATCGAGTTCCTGGACGACCCGCTGGCGGGCACCTTCCAGGCCGAGGCCGACCACGCGGTCAAGGCGGGCCTGCTGGAGAAGCCGACCCTGGCCGGCATCTACGACCTGACCCTGCTCAACAAGGTGCTCAAGGAGAAGGGCCAGCCGTCCGTCGCGGACGCCGGCCTCGGGGTCAAGTGACCCACACCCCGTGACTCCGCGGTCCGCGCCCCGACCCCGTCTTGGTCGATGCCCAATCACAGGACGGGGCGGGGCCGGGCCCCGGCCCCCACTCCGCCAGCCCGACGCCAGACCAATCACGCAGGAGGTGTCCGGATGACCCCGACACTGACCACCTCGCACGACGCCGGCGGCGTCGAGGTGCCCGCCGGCCAGGTGGCCGTCCGGCTCTCGCACGTCCACAAGACCTTCGGCCGCCCCGGTACCGCCGCCCCCGTTCTCGACGACATCTCGCTGGACGTCGCCCCCGGCGAGTTCGTCACCCTGCTCGGCGCCTCCGGCTGCGGCAAGTCGACCCTGCTCAACCTGGTCGCCGGCCTCGACCGGCCGACCGCGGGCACCATCGAGGTGCCCGGCGGCCGCCCCGCCCTGATGTTCCAGGACCACGCCCTGTTCCCCTGGCTCACCGCCGGCCGGAACATCGAGCTCGCCCTGCGCCTGGCCGGTGTGCCCCGCGAGGAGCGCCGCCCCGAGGCCGAACGCCTGCTGGAGCTGGTCCGGCTCGGCGGCTCGTACAAGAAGCGGGTGCACGAGCTCTCCGGCGGCATGCGCCAGCGCGTCGCGCTCGCCCGCTCGCTCGCCCAGGGCGGCAACGTCCTGCTGATGGACGAGCCGTTCGCCGCCCTCGACGCCATCACCCGGGACGTGCTGCACGACGAGATCACCCGGATCTGGGCCGAGCGGCAGCTGACCGTGCTGTTCGTCACCCACAACGTCCGTGAGGCGGTCCGGCTCGCCCAGCGGGTCGTGCTGCTCTCCTCCCGGCCCGGCCGGATCGCCCGCGAGTGGCGGATCGACCTGCCCCAGCCGCGCCGGATCGAGTCCGCCGGCGTCGCCGATCTGTCCATCGAGATCACCGAAGAACTGCGTGGGGAGATCCGCCGCCATGTCCAGCACTGACACCTCCCCCGCGCCCGCCCTCGCCAAGGACACCGCGCCCAGCGACTCCGCCAGCGTCGAGGCCGGTCTGGACGCCCTGGAGACCGTCCGGACCGAGCGCACCCCGGTCGGCCGGGCGCTGCGCCAGAAGGTGCTTCCACCGGTCCTCGGCATCCTGCTGGTGCTGGGTGTCTGGCAGCTCGCCGTCACCCTGGAGCTGACCACCACCGACAAGCTGCCCAGCCCCGGCGAGGTCTGGCACGCGCTCACCAAGCTCTGGTACGCGGGCACGCTGTTCTCGATCATCTGGACCAGCCTCTGGCGCGGCCTGTCCGGCTTCCTGGCCGCCGTCGCCATCGGCACCCCGATCGGCCTGCTGGTCGCCCGGGTCAAGCCGGTGCGCGCCGCCCTCGGGCCGGTGCTGTCCGGCCTGCAGTCGCTGCCCTCGGTCGCCTGGGTCCCCGCCGCCGTGATCTGGCTCGGCATCAACAACTCGGCGATGTACGCCGTCATCCTGCTCGGCGCGGTGCCCTCCATCGCCAACGGCCTGATCTCCGGCATCGACCAGGTGCCGCCGCTCTACCTGCGGGCCGGCCGCACCCTGGGCGCCACCGGCCTGGCCGGCGCCCGGCACGTCCTGCTGCCCGCCGCCCTGCCCGGCTACCTCTCCGGCCTCAAGCAGGGCTGGGCCTTCTCCTGGCGCTCGCTGATGGCCGCCGAGCTCATCGCCGCCTCCCCCGACCTCGGCGTGGGCCTGGGCCGCTACCTGGAGAACCAGCGTGAGTTCTCCGACATGTCCGGCGTGCTGCTGGGCATCGCCCTGATCCTGATCGTCGGCGTCGCCATCGACCTGCTGGTCTTCTCCCCCATCGAACGCCGCGTCCTGCGCAGCCGCGGCCTGCTCGTCACCACCCGCTGAGGCCGCCGCGATGAACCACGGCCGGCTGTCCGCCCTCCCCCGCACACTCCCCGCCGGTGCGGCGGGCGGCCCCGCCCTGCTGCTGATCGCCCACGGCAGCCGGGATCCGCGGCACGCCGCCACCGTCGAGGCGCTGGTCGACCTGGTGCGCTCGGCCCGGCCGTCGCTGGAGGTCGCCACCGCCTACCTGGACCACTGCGCACCCCGGATCCCGCAGGTGGTCGGCCGCCTCGACGGCCGGGCCGCGGTCGCCGTACCGCTGCTGCTCGGCCGGGCGTTCCACGCCCGGAGCGACATCCCCGCCGCCCTGCGCGCGGCCGCGGCCGACCTGCCGCTGGCCGACGTGCTGGGCCCCTCCCCGCTGCTGCTGGACGCGTTGGACCGGCGGCTGGCCGAGGCCGGGCTCGACCTCGGCTCGGCCGCCGTCCGGGCCGGCACCGGCGTGGTGCTGGCCTCGGCCGGGTCCTCCGACCCGGCGGCCAACGCGGCCGTCCGGGAGCTCGCCGCCCGGTGGCAGCGCACCCGCGGCTGGGCCGCCGTGGAGACCGCCCACGCCTCGGCCGTCCCGCCGCACGTCCCCGACGCGGTCGCCGCCCTGCGGCGCACCGCCGGCGTCCGGCGGGTGGCCGTCGCCCCCTACCTGCTGGCCCCCGGTCTGCTCCCGGACCGGATCACGACCGCCGCCACCGCCGCCGGCGCCGACCTGACCGCAGCCGTCCTCGGCGCGACCCCCGAACTGGCCGCCCTCCTGCTGCACCGCTACGACCGGGCCCGCCTCGCCACCCCGGCGGCCACCGCCCTCAGCGCCTGACACCCGGTCACGCCCTCGACGCTCTACCGGGCCCCGCTGACCGCCCCGCCCGAGGACCGGGCCCGCTACGGCGCCGGCGGCGGGATCCGCGCCGGCCGAACCTCCGCGACCCGTCCCCGACCAGTTCTCGGCCGGCGACAGTCACCTGCTGGACCGGGCGGGTCGAAACCCCGCCGAACACCCGCGGGCCTGTCCGGGTCCGCGAGCGAGCACAGCCGCCGGACAGGACCCGTACGGGAGCTACGGCCTCGACCGCGACCGCCGGTGGACCCCGGCGCCGTGCGTCAGCCGGTCACCGCCCGGAAGCGCCGCTCCAGGTCCGCGACCGCCTCCCGCTCCGCGCGACTGGTGGCGGTCGCCCGGCCCGCACGCCGGGCCTGCTCGCTCGGGTACCGCAGCGGCGGCTCGGCCCAGCGCCAGGCGTTCGCGGCGCAGGCCCGCTGGTACGGGGTACCCTGCTCGGCCGCGCGCAGCAACGCCTCCAGCAGCCGGCGGCGCCCCGCCCCGGCCGCCAGCGCCTGGGCCAGCCAGCGCGGCGAGCTGGGGTCGTCGTCGTGCAGCAGCGCGCGCACGGCGGCTTCGAAGTGCCGCTCGGCCAGCGCCCGGTCGGCGCTCAGCGCCTGGAACGCGGTCTGCCGCTTGTGCCCGATCCGGTGGTACTGCCGGTAGTGCGGCTGCCGTTCGGCCAGCCGCTCGACCCGCTCGTCCCCCGGCTCCCCGCAGCTGAGCTCGAGCCCCGCGAGCAACTCGTCCAGACTGCGCTCCTGCAGGTCGAGCCGCTCCCCGAGATCCATCCGGTGGTCCATCCCGCCACCCTACGCGGCACCCGGCCGCCGCCCGGCGCCGGTTGCGGGTACCGCTCCCCCGGTACGCCGAAGGGGCGCCGGACCGCGGGCGGTCGGGCGCCCCTTCGGGACGGGGGTCGGCTCAGTCCGACTTGCGGCGCTGGCGGCCGGTGCCGTAGTTGGAGCCGCTCTTCGAGCCGGAGCCGGGCTGGGCGCGGCCGGAGGTCTTGCCGATGAAGCCGGCGGCCTGACGGCTGCCACCGGCCGCCGCGCGGTTGCCGCCGGCCGTCGCGCCGAGGCGCTGCTTGGGGCGGGGCCGGCGCGGGTTGCCGTTCAGGTCGACGTCCTTGGGCAGCGCGGAGCGCTTGGACTGCGGGCGGCGGCGGCCCTGGCCCTCCGCCTTGGCCTCGGCGCCGGCGGCCGCGGCGGCCTGGGCCGCCACCTGGGTGGGGGCCAGCAGCGGCAGGACCGCGACGCCGCTGGGCGTCCGGGCGCCGGTGATCCGGTTGAGCTCGCCGTCGCCGGGGCGGACCTTGGTGACGGTGGGGCGGATGCCGGCGGTGGTCATCAGCCGGGAGACCTCGCGGCGCTGCTCGGGCAGCACCAGGGTGACCACGGTGCCGGACTCGCCGGCCCGGGCGGTGCGCCCGCCGCGGTGCAGGTAGTCCTTGTGGTCGATCGGCGGGTCGACGTTGACCACCAGGTCCAGCCCGTCGATGTGGATGCCGCGGGCCGCGACGTTGGTCGCGATCAGCGCGCTGACCTGGCCCTCCCGGAACTGGTCCAGGGTGCGGTTGCGCTGCGGCTGGGACTTGCCGCCGTGCAGGGCGGCGGCCTGGACACCGGCCGCGCGCAGCTGCTTGGCCAGCCGGTCGGCGCCGTGCTTGGTGTGCACGAACATGATCACGCGGCCCTCGCGGGCGGCGATCCGGGCGGTCGCCTCGGCCTTGTCGGCCGGGTCGATCTGGATCACGTGGTGGTCCATGGTGGTGACCGCGCCGGCCGAGGGGTCCACCGAGTGGGTGACCGGGTCGGTCAGGAAGCGGGTCACCAGGCGGTCGACGTTGCGGTCGAGGGTGGCGGAGAACAGCATCCGCTGGCCGCCGGGGGCGACCTGCTCCAGCAGCTTGGCGACCTGGGGCAGGAAGCCCATGTCGGCCATCTGGTCGGCCTCGTCCAGCACGGTGATCTTCACCTGGTCGAGCCGGACGTCGCCGCGGTTGATCAGGTCGTCCAGGCGGCCGGGGGTGGCGACCAGGACCTCGGTGCCACGCCGCACCTGGTTGGACTGGCGGGTGATCGACATGCCGCCGACCACGGTGGTGATCCGCAGGTTGAGCCCGATCGCGTAGGGGCTGAGCGCGTCGGTGACCTGCTGGGCCAGCTCGCGGGTGGGCACCAGGACCAGGGCCAGCGGGTAGCGCGAGTCGGCCCGCTGGCCGGCGGTCCGGGCCAGCAGCGGCAGGCCGAAGGCCAGCGTCTTGCCGGAGCCGGTCCGGCCGCGGCCGAGCACGTCGCGCCCGGCGAGCGCGTCGGGCAGGGTGGCGGCCTGGATCGGGAAGGGCTCGGTGACGCCCTCCCGGGTCAGCGCGGTGAGCAGCGCCTTGGGCATCTCCAGCTCGGCGAAGCTCGCCGCCGGCGGGCGCGCCGGGGTGCCCTGGACGACGGTGAACTCCTCGGACGGGCGCGGGGCCGCGTTCCGGGGGCGGGAGGCGCCGGCCGGCTTGCGCGGCGGGCGGCCGCTGCCGGTCGTACGGGTGCGCTGGTTGCGTGCGGGGTCGGTCATCGTGCTCCAAATCCTGTTCGGCCGACCGCTACGGCGCATGCCGTGGCAGTGGGCCCCTGGTGGGGGGCACCCCCGGCGAGTGCTGGGGGAGGTCGGCCGTTTCGGGGAGAGGAGTGCGCCGCCCCGGCCGTTCGGCGGCATGGGCGAGGGCCCGCACCCTGCGGTGCGGGCCCTCGCGCAGCACTTTTGAGTCGGCTGGAAGCCGGGTCTCAGATGGTGCGGATGTTCTCGGCCTGCGGGCCCTTCTGGCCCTGCGTGACGTCGAACTCGACCTGCTGGCCCTCGATGAGCTCGCGGAAGCCGTTGGACTGGATGTTCGAGTAGTGGGCGAACACGTCAGCGCCGCCGCCGTCCTGCTCGATGAAGCCGTAGCCCTTTTCGCTGTTGAACCACTTCACGGTGCCGGTAGCCATAACCGTCTCCATATTTCACTGGGGCGTCAGGGTCCACACCTCGTGAACCCCAAATAGCCGCGATCCCCATCCGGAGACAAAACACCGGACAAAACAAATGCGCCTGTCGGTTGGAACCAGCAGGCGCACACACACGTTCATGGGAACCAATACTGCAACTGCCTCGACTGTAGCACGGCCGATCGGTGTGGTGATCGGAAAGTTCCCCTGGTCACACTACGTTTGAGGGACAAACCGAGGGGGCACGCGGACAGGCTCCGCGCGCCCCCTCGCCTTCGAGCAGTGAACTCAGTGCCGGCCGGCCGGCTCCCGCTGGTCGGTGACCGCCGGGGCGGGCTCCGGGTGTCCGGGCAGCGAGCCGTGGCCGGGCCACCAGGCCGCCCGCCCGAGCAGCGCGGTGAGCGCCGGGGTGAAGAACATCGCCATCACGAAGGCCGAGACGGCGATGCCGAAGGCCACCGAGAAGCCGATCTGGCTGAACAGCGAGTTGCCCGCCAGCAGCATGGTGGCGAAGGTGAGCGCCAGGATGCTGCCCGCCGCCGCGACCGTCGGGCCGCCGTGCCGCATGGCCAGGCCGGCCGCCTTGCGCGGGCTGTGGCCCTCGGCCGCCTCCTCGCGCAGGCGGGCGATCATCAGGATGTTGTAGTCGGTGCCGATCGCCACCACGAACAGGTAGATGAACATCGGCAGCATGAACATCAGACCGGCCTCGCCCTGCATCTTCTGGAAGACCAGGCTGGTGGCGCCGACGGTGGCGCCGAAGCCCAGGCCGACCGCCCCCATCAGGTACCAGGGGGCGACGACGCTGCGCAGCAGCAGGGCCAGGATCACCATGATCAGCAGCGCGGCGACCGGGAAGACCAGCGAGTAGTCGCGGGCCATCGCGGTGTTGATGTCCTTGTACACCGAGGTGATGCCGCCGACCTGCGCCTGGCTGCCCTGCGGTGCGGAGCCGTGCGCGACCTTGCGCAGCCCGTCGATGGTGTCGATGGCCTGGTTGGTCGCCGGGGCGTCCTTGAGCATCACGGTGATGTCGGCGACGGTGCCGTCCGCGTTCAGGTGGGGCTGCGGCACGACCTGGGCCACGCCGGGCACCTTGCCGAGCTCGCCGATGTACCCGGTCAGCGCGGCCGGGTCGAGCTTGGCGCCGTTCTTGCTCTCCAGGTAGACGTGGCTGGGGTCGGCGGCGCCGGCCGAGAAGGCGGTCATCAGGGTGTCCTGGACGACCATCGACTCCTTGGTCTTCGGCATCGAGCCGGAGGCCAGGTCGAAGGTGCCCTTGTAGCCGAAGGCGGCGAAGGACAGCGCCACCAGCAGGGCGCCGGAGACCAGGGTGACCAGCAGCGGACGGCGCTCGACGGTGCGGCCGAGCGCGGCGAAGCGCGCGTTCGCCGGGTCCCTCTGCCAGGCCTTGGAGGGCCAGAACAGCACCTTCTCCGGGATCAGCGACAGGATGGCCGGCACCAGGGTGACGGAGGCCAGGGCGGTGACGAAGACCGCGATCGCCAGCGAGGGGCCGAGCGCCTGGAACATGCCGAGGCTGGACAGCAGCAGCACGCTGAAGGCCACGATGACCGCGCCGGCCGCCGAGGCGATCGCCTCGCCGACCCGGCCGACCGCGTTGACCACGGCCGTCTTGCGGTCGTCGCCGGCGCGCAGCCGTTCGCGGTAGCGGAACATCAGGAAGAGGAAGTAGTCCGTGCCGACGCCGAACAGCACGATGATCAGGATGGCCGAGACCGAGCTGTCCGCCTTGAGCCCGAAGGCCTTGCTGGCGTCGGCGATCAGGCCGTTGGCGACCATCGAGAAGACGAAGATCGACAGGATCGGCAGCAGCGCGATGATCGGGCTGCGGAAGATGACGCCGAGCGTGAGCAGGATGATCACGATCGTGCCGACGCCGATCAGCATGTTGGCCAGCTCGGAGGAGTCCTTCTGGTCCAGGTTCTGCGCGGCCTGGCCGCCCAGCTGCACCTTCAGGTTGCTGCCCTCGGCGAGCTTCTTGGCCCCCTCGCGCAACTCCTTGGCGGAGTCGGCGGCCTCCGGCTTGTGCGCCGAGTTCTTCTCCATCCCGACCATGGACAGCGCGTACCGGCCGTCCTTGGAGGTGGACTGGTCACCGACCGGCAGGATCGTCTCGACCAGCTTGACGTGCTGGTCGGTGAGGCCCTTGACGACCTTGTCCATGGCGGCCTTGTCGCCGGCGTCCAGCTTGCCGCCGTCGGCGCGCTCGAAGAGCACCATCGCGGCCGGGGTGAAGTTGGCCGGGAAGGCCCGCTCCTGCACCTTGGAGGCCTGGATGGACTCGTAGTGCTCGGGCAGGAAGGCGCTCTCGTCGGTCTGCGCGGTCAGCGCGGGCGCGGTGGCGATGATGGCCACGGCGGCGACCAGCCAGCCGATGATCACCCACCAGGCCCGCCTGACGACGAATTGTCCTATTCGGTGGAACATGCTCGTTCTGCCTCCTGGGCATGGTTCACCGCAGCCCTTGGGGGGACGGGACGTCGGGCGACGGCGCTGGACCGGGCGCGGAGCGGCAACGGCAGCCCTTAGCCGGTCGGCAGGTAAGTACGGTTGGCATCCTACGGGAATTTACTTGCCGCCCGGCAAGTGACTATTCCCCGGACGCGCCCCCTAGGGGGAGGCCTCGTGCCGCCCCTCGACCATCCTGACCTGCGTACCACCGCCGGCACCTCGTACTCCGGGTGGAGACGCCTCCCCCTCAGGGTGGATTCCCGCGCCGCCCTTACCGGGGGAGATCTCGGGGGCGACGGGTAGGGGAAACCCCACCCCGGGGGTGAGGGAAGGCCCAGGGAGGGCTCCCCCGCCAGCCGGATGTCGCCTCCGACCGCGCTTTCCTAGCCTCTGTGGTGCAGCTTCCACAGCGCGCCGGACACCACCGGCGACCGCTTCCGGCGGCCACCGCCGCCGCTCTCCCTGGGGGATCAGACTCGTGAGAACCGGACTTGCCGCAACCATGGGGGCCTGGAGCGCCCGGCACAGGAAGACCGCCGTCTTCGGCTGGCTGCTGTTCGTGGTGCTCGCCGCCTTCCTCGGTGGCCTGCACGGCAGCACCAAGGTCGAGCAGTCCGAGTCGATGCCCGGCGAGGTCGCCCGGGCCGCGAAGATCCTGGACGAGGCCGGGATCAAGCGCCCGGCGGGCGAGGTGGTGCTGGTCCAGAGCGCCGCGCTGACCGCCGACGACCCGGCCTTCCACCGGGTGGTCGACCAGGTCGCCACCGCCGTCGGCGCCACCGGCCGCACCGCCGACCTGCACAGCCCGTACGACAGCGGGGCGATCTCGGCGGACCGGCACTCCGCCCTGCTCCAGTTCACCATCACCGGTGAGGACGAGCAGGCGGTGCAGAACGTGCCCGCCGTGCTGAACGCCGTCGCCGGGGTGCAGACGGCGCACCGGGAGCTGACGGTCGAGGAGTTCGGCGAGGCCAGCTCGGGCAAGTGGTTCCAGGAGCAGTTCACCGACGACTTCGCCCGGGCCGAGTGGACGGCCGTGCCGCTGGCGCTGGGCATCCTGCTGGTCGCCTTCGGCGCGCTGGTGGCCGCGGTGCTGCCGGTCCTGCTGGCGCTGACCGCCTTCATCGCGGCCGGCGGGCTGGTCGCGCTCAGCAGCGGGCTGCTGCACACCAGCGACGACGCCAGCTCGGTGATGCTGCTGGTCGGGCTCGCCGTCGGGGTCGACTACTGCCTGTTCTACCTGCGGCGCGAGCGCGAGGAGCGGGCCGCGGGGCGGGACTGCGCGAGCGCCCTGCAGATCGCCGCCGCCACCTCGGGCCGGGCCGTGCTGGTCTCCGGCGTCACCGTGGTGGTCGCGATGGCCGGCATGTTCCTCACCGGCATCGCCGACTTCCAGGCGATGTCGCTGGCCACCATCATCGTGGTGATCACCGCGGTGCTGGGCTCGCTGACCGTGCTGCCCGCGCTGCTGTCGATGCTCGGCGACCGGGTCGGCAAGGGCCGCCTGCCGCTGCTGCACCGGCTCCGCAAGGCCGACTCCGGCCAGGGCGGCCGGGTGTGGAACGCGCTGCTGACCCCCGTCCTGCGCCGCCCGCTCGCCGCCGCCGTGCTGGCCGGCGGCCTGCTGCTGGCCCTGGCCGCGCCGCTGCTCACCATGCACACCGCCAACCTGACCTTCCAGCAGCAACTGCCGGCGGGCAACGCCCTGGTCGCCACCTCCGCCCGGATCGAGGCCGCCTTCCCGGGCAGCCCCTCGCCGGCCACCGTGGTGGTGAAGGCGAAGGACATCGGCTCGCCGGAGATGACCAGGGCGATCGCCGACTTCCAGGCCGCGGCGCTGGCCACCGCGGGCGTGCACGGCCCGATCGAGGTCACCGTGCACCGGGAGCAGAACGTCGCCACCATCGACGTCCCGCTGCCGGGCAGCGGCAACGACGCCACCAGCACCGCCGCGCTCGACGCCCTGCGCGGCCGGGTGGTCGCCGACACCCTGCTCAAGGTGCCCGGCACCGAGGCCCCGGTGACCGGCCAGACCGCCGGCTCGCACGACTTCAACCGGCAGATGTCCGACGCGATGCTGCCGGTCTTCGGCTTCGTGGTGGTCTTCGCCTTCCTGCTGATGCTCACCTCGTTCCGCTCGCTGGGCATCGCCGTCACGGCCGTGGTGCTCAACCTGCTCTCGGTCGGCGCCGCCTACGGGGTGCTCGCGCTGGTCTTCCAGCACGGGGTGGGCGCCTCGCTGCTGGGCACCGCCGGGGTCGGTGCGGTGGAGTCCTGGGTGCCGCTGTTCCTCTTCGTCATCCTGTTCGGTCTGAGCATGGACTACCACGTGTTCGTGGTCTCCCGGATCAAGGAGGCGCACGACCGGGGCCTGTCCACCCAGGCCGCCATCTCGCACGGCATCCGCAGCACCGCCGGCGTGGTGACCAGCGCGGCCGTGATCATGGTCGGCGTGTTCGCGGTCTTCGGCACCCTGTCGATGCAGTCGATGAAGCAGATGGGCGTCGGCCTCGCGGTCGCCGTGCTGGTCGACGCCACCGTGATCCGGGCGGTCCTGCTGCCCGCCGCGATGAGCCTGCTGGGCGAACACAACTGGTACCTGCCACGCTGGCTCTCCTGGCTGCCGGACCTCTCGCACACCGAGTCGGCCGCACCGCTCCCGCAGGCCCGGCACGCGGCCGACCGGCCCACCGCAGATCGGCCCGCCCAGGACCGGCAGACCGCCGGCCGCTGAACCGCCCCGCACCGGGTGCGGCGGCCGACCGCACCGGGGACGGCCGGCCGCCGCCCACCCGCCGGGCCCCGCGCGTCGCGCGGGGCCCGGCGCCGTTCGCACCCGGTGCCTGCGGCAGGATTGAGCGGCACCAGCCAGAACGGAGCCGCCCCGATGACCAGCCCCGCCGCCACCTTCGACGAGGCCCGCGCCCGCGCCCTGCTCGCCACCGCCTGCGCCACCGCCGGCCTGCCCGCGCCCACCACCGCCGGCCTGCTGGCGCTCGGCGAGAACGCGGTGTTCGACCTGGGCGCCCCCGGCGTGGTCGCCAAGGTCGGCCGGGCGCCCGGGCTGACCGGCCGGGCCGTGCGCGAACTGGCCGTCGCCCGCTGGCTGGAGGGCCGGCAGGTACCGGTGGTGGGCCCGTACCTGCCGGAGCCGGTGGACGCCGGCGGGCACCCCGTGACCTTCTGGCACCGGCTGCCGCCCGCCGTCGGCTCGGCCCGCCCGGTCGACCTGGCCCCGCTGCTGCTCGCCCTGCACCGGCTGCCCGCACCGCCGTTCCCGCTGCGGCCGCGTGACCTGCTGGCCCCGGTGGACCGCTGGCTGGCCGCCGCCGACGGGCACATCGACCCCGCGGACGCCCGCTTCCTGCGCGAGCGCCGGGCCGAGGCGACCGCCGCGGTGGCCGAGCTGACGCCCGCTCTGACACCCGGCTTCATCCACGGGGACGCGTTGCCGCGCAACGTCCACCTCGGCCCGGACGGGCCCGTCCTGCTGGATCTGGAGTTCGTCGCCGACGACCTGCGCGAGCACGACCTGGTGGTGCTGGCGCTCAGCCACGACCGGTACGGCGTGGCCACCGAGGACTACGTCGCCTTCACCGCGGCCTACGGCTGGGACGTCCGCGACTGGCCCGGCTTCGCCGTGCTGCGCGGCGCCCGGGAGACCGCCAGCGCCGCCTGGGTGGCCCAGCAGGCGGCCGCCTCCACCGCCGCGCTGGCCGAGTTCCGCCGCCGGGTGGCCTCGCTGCGGGCGGGCGATCCCCAGGTGCGCTGGTACGCCTTCTGACCCGTTCGAGCCACCGGTACGGCTCGCACACACCGGCGGAACCGGGCGGCGGGGTCCGGCGTCCTACGGCGCAGTCGGCCGGCCCGCAGCGAGGCGGCCGTGCGGCCTCAGGAGTCGTCACCATGCTGCTCCCGCACCACCCGTCACAGCACCGGCGCGCCGCGGGCGCGGCCCTCGCCGTCCTGCTCGCCCCCGCCCTGCTCGCCGGCTGCGCGGCCGGCCACGCCGCGTCCGGCGCGGCCGCGCCGCCGTCCACCGCCACCGCCCGGCCGTCCGGCAGCGCGTCGCCCGCCGACACCGCCCCGTCGCCCGGCTCCGCACATCCGAGCGGCCCATCGGGCACGCCATCCCCCGGCGCGCCGTCACCCACCGGCACCCGGCCGCCCGGCACCCCCGCGGCCACGCCGCGCACCGGCCGGCCCGACACCCCCCGGCCGACCACCCCGGCGCCGGCCCCGAGCCGGCCGGCCGGCCCGGCGGCGCCGCCGCCCTTGGCCGCCGCCGGGCTGGTCCGCTCGACCGCCTCCGGCGGGCGCACCGTGGCCCTCACCTTCGACGACGGCCCCGGCCCGGCGACCGGTCGGATCCTCGACCTGCTCGCCCGCTACCACGCCCACGCGACCTTCTGCCAGATCGGCCCCAACGCCGCCGCCGACCCGGCGACCGTCCGGCGGATCGTCGCCGAGGGCCACCAGTTGTGCGACCACACGGTGCACCACCCGCAGCCGCTGCACGCGCTCCCGCACGACCGGCAGGTGTACGAGATCGCCGCCGCCCAGGACATGATCACCACGGCCGCCGGCGGCGCGGGCGGCCGGATCGCCTGGTTCCGCGCGCCCGGCGGGGACTTCACCGCCGAGAACGAGCAGATCGCCGCCCGGTACGGGATGCGCTCGCTGGCCTGGTCGGTCGACCCCAGGGACTGGAGCAGGCCCGGCGCGGGCGCGATCGTCGCCACCGTCCAGCGCACCCTGCGCCCCGGCGGGGTGGTGCTGCTGCACGACGGCGGCGGCGACCGCAGCCAGACCGTCGAGGCGCTGCGGCAGCTGCTGCCCTGGCTGACCGCCCAGGGCTACGGCTTCGACTTCCCCGCCCGATGAGGCGCCGGCTCAGCGCAGCGGCCAGCGCGCGTCCACCACCGCCCCCGGCTCCTTGCCCTGCCGCAGCCAGCCCTGCAGCCCCTCGGCCCAGGCCCGGTACCAGTCGATCTGGCGCTCGTGCAGCTGCTCCGGCGTCAGCTCACCGGCCTGCGCCGGGTACCGCTCGCCGAGCGCCACCGCGACCCGGACCGCGGCCAGCGCGTCGCTGCCCGCGTGGTGCGCGTCGGCCAGCTCCACGCCGTACACCTCGCAGACCCGCTGCAGGGTGCGCGAGCCCTTGCGGTACTTGTCGACCGTGCGGTCGATCACCAGCGCGTCGAGCACCGGGCCGACCGGACCGCCGAGCCGCTCGGCCAGGCTCGGCAGCGCGTGCCGGCGCAGCTCGGCGTCGAGCAGCGAGAGGTCGAAGGGCGCGTTGAAGACCACCACCGGGCGCCCGGCGAGCAGCCGGGAGCAGAGCGCCCCGGCTATCTCCTCGACGCCCTCGGCGGCCGGGCCGCCGTGGGTGCGCGCGTACTCGTCGGCTATGCCGTGCACCGCGGTGGCCTCGGCCGGCACCGGGACACCCGGGTCCAGCAACCAGCCCGCGGTGGCCTCGACCCGGCCGCCCTCGGTGTCCACCAGGGCGGCGGTGACGATCCGGGACTCCGCCGGATCGGTGCCCGTGGTCTCCAGGTCGAATCCGACCAGTGGCCCCTTCCACCAGCTCATGCGGCACGTCCTTCCGTCTGTCCTGCCGTGAACGGGCTCCATCATGGCGTGCGCCAGTGACAGCCCGGCCGGCGGGACCTCGGCCGGGGCCGATCAGGTGAGGTGCCGGGCGCGCTCTGCGGTGCGGATGGTTCGCCTTCGTAGCGTGGCCGCTCAGGGCCGCTCCGGCGCACGGGACCCCGTGCGGGCAGCCGGGCGGCCGACGAGAGGAGTTCGCCCGATGCCACGTAAGGTCCTGCGCCCGCTGCTGCCGGCAGCCGCGCTCGCGTTCACCGCCGCGCTCGGCCCGGCGGCGGCAGCCGTCGCCGTGCCGGGTGCCGAGGACGGCCCGCGCTGCGGCGCGGCCGAGCTGGCCCGGCTGGACGGCCTGAAGTCCGACCTGGACGCCCGGGCCGAAGCCGGTACCGCCGGCCGGGCCCAGTACTGGTACGTCGACCCGCAGGCCTGCCGGCTGAGCGTCACGGTGCTGCCGGACAACGGCGACGGGCGGACCGAGGACTTCGTCGGCGCCGCGCTGGCCGCGCCGGGCCTGACCCAGCTCACCGAGGTGGCAGAGCCGGTCGGCCGCCGGATCGCGCTGGCCCCGGCGGCGGCCGGGCACACCCTGCGGGGCCCGGGGACGCTGCACGGCGGCAGCGCGATCTACAGCGGGACCTCCGGACTGGTCTACCGCTGCACCAACGGCTTCAACAACTACCGCCCGGGCACCACCACCACGGCCGGGCACTGCGGCCACGCCGCGAAGACCTGGTACGACGCCGGGGGCAACCGGCTCGGCACGGTGACCGACTGGCGCTACCCCGGCGCCGACTGGTCCGTGATCACGCCGGTCAGCGGCTGGTCGCTGCCGGGCGACGTGCTCGGCGCCGCCGCGCCGATCACCGGCTTCGGCAAGGCCGCGCTGGGCGAGCCGGTGTGCGGGCGGGGCTCCACCAGCGGCACCAGCTGCGGGCAGGTCACCGCGCTGAACGTGACGGTGAACTACCCCGACGGGGTGGTCCGCGGGCTGGTCAGGAGCAACCAGAGCGGCGGCGAGGGCGACTCCGGCGGCCCGGTCTACGACGGCGGCACCGGGCTCGGCCTGATCAGCGGCGGCGCCTCCAGCGGCTCGCCGACCTTCTTCCAGCCGCTGAACTTCTGACGGCCGGCGGGCGCGGGCCGGCGGCGGCCCGCGCCCGCGCCCGCAGTGCTTCAGCCGGCCGCCAGCAGCCCCCGGCCGAGCCAGTCGGAGTCGTCCCGCACCCCGGGCAGGGCGAAGAAGTACCCGCCGCCGGTGGGCACCGTGAAGTCCGCCAGCGGCTCCCCCGCCAGCCTGGCCTGCACGGCCTCGAACTGCCGCACCACGTCCTGCTGGTAGCAGCAGAACAGCAGGCCGAGGTCGAGCCGGCCGCTCGCATCGACGCCGCGGTCGAAGTTGTAGCCGCGGCGCAGGATCCGGCTGTCCGCGGTCTGCGGGGTGTGCGGGTCGGCCCGCCGGATGTGCGCGCCCGGCGGGATCCGGTCGAGCGGCGCGCCGCTGTCCTTGCGGCGGCCGATGACCTGCTCCTGGTCGGTGGCCGGCATCCGGTCCCACGCCTCGCTGAGCATCTGGACCACCCGGAGCACCTGGTAGCTGCCGCCGGCCGCCCAGGCCGGCTCGCCGCCGTCCGGCTGCACCCAGACCAGCCGGTCCATCTCGCGGTCGGAGCCGGTGTCGGGGTTGGCGATGCCGTCCTTGAAGCCCATCAGGTTGCGCTGGGCGCTGTCCGGCCGGGGCCGGTTCTGGAAGCCGTCCACCCGCCAGCGCAGTTCCAGCGCGCCGTCGGTGTGCGCGAGCAGGTCGCGCAGCGCGTGCAGCACGGTGTCCCGGCTGTCGGCGCAGATCTGCAGGGACAGGTCGCCGTGCGCGTCACCGAACGCGATCCGGTCCTCGGGGAAGGCGCGCATCGCGGTCAGCCGCAGCGGCCTGGCGCCGGCCAGGCCGTAGCGGTCGTCGAAGAGCGAGGCACCGACCCCGACCGTGACGGTGAGGTTGTCCGCCGGGACGAGGGGGCCGAGCATCCCGTTGTCGCCGTCCTGGTCGGCCGGGCTCCCGCCGGTGGTGAGGAAGGCGATCCGCCGGGTGAGGGTGCGCAGCAGCCGCTCCAGCGCGTCCCGGTCCGGGGCCTGCACGTTGCAGGCGGCGAAGGCGGCGAAGGGCTGGGCCGGGGTGGTGATGCCGGCCTGGTGCGGGCCGAGGTGGGGGATCTGCCGCAGCCCGGCGGCGGCCGCGGGGGCCGGGGCGGTGACGGCGGGCAGGGCGAGCGCGCCGGTGGCGAGGGCGGCGGTCTTGAGCAGGCTGCGGCGGGCCGGGCCGCCCTCGACGGCGGGCTGACTGGTCATCGGACGGGCTCCCAGGTGGTGGGGTGCGGGGCGCGGCCGTCCGGATCGGGAAGGGACGAACCGCTCACCTGTTTGCTATCCGGGGCGGTGACCGGCGGCAACTCGGCGCTGAGCCGGCCGGCCGAGGCACCGACCCCGGCCGGCCGGGGCGCCAACCGCTCAGGACACCGCCCGCGAGTCCGCCCAGAGGCCTTCGAACTCCTCGCGGTAGACCTCCAGCAGACCCGGCTCGGTGCCGCCCGGCTCCTGCCCGGCCCCGCCGCGCAGCACCAGCGCGGGCGACTCGATGCCGCGGGCCCGGCGCAGGTAGGGCTGCACCACGCCGAGGTCGCTCGACCGGCGCCGCCCGCCCGGCCCGGCCGTGCGCGGCCCCTCCACCAGGTAGGCGGTGAACCGGGGCATCTCGTCGAACACCCGGATCTCGAAGCCGCCCTGGTCGCGCAGCCGGGCCCGGACCCGGCGCACGTGCATGATGTTCATCTCGATCGAGCGGGACAGCTCGCCGCGTCCGATCCCGAGCTCGCGCTCGCGGCGCCGGACGGCGCTGGAGGCGGGGTTGAGGAACAGCAGCCGCACCCGGCAGCCCTCGGCGGCCAGCCGCACCAGCCGCTTGCCGGTGTAGTTCTGGCACAGCATGCCGAGGCCGATGCCGACCGCGTCCAGCCGGCGGGCGCCCTCCAGCAGGTCCTCGACCGGCAGCTCGCGCTGCAGCCCGACCCGGTCCGCGTGCACCGCGACCACGTCCGCGTAGCGGCCGGCCACCAGCTCCTCCACCACATCGGCCGGCACGCCGCCGTGGCCGCCGTCGAGCAGCGCGAGCAGCCGGGCGGCGGCCCGCTCGGTCTGGTCCAGCACGGTCTGCGACAGGCTCCGGTTGCGGGAGACCACGTGCCGGGCGACCTCCAGCTCGTCCAGGGCCAGCTCCACCTCCCGGCGCTCCACCAGGTAGGGCTCGAAGCACGGCCAGTGCTGCACCATCAGCTCGCGCAGCTGGGGCAGCGTGAGGAAGACCAGCGGATCGTCGTCGGCCGGGTCCAGCAGGTACCCCTTGCGGCGGCTGACCTCGCGGACGGCGCCGGCCCGGTGCACCCACTCCTCGCCGGCCGGGCCGGCGGCGGCCGTCACCCAGTCCTCGCCGTGCGCGGGCGCGTAGAGCGGGCGCAGCACCTCGTCGACCAGGGCGCGCATCCGCTGCTCGACCAGGTTGAGCCAGACGTAGGCCCGGCCGGCCAGCCGGACCCTGCGGTAGGCGGTCTCCCACTCGCCGGCCGTCCAGGCCATCAGCGGCCCCTCGACCGGGCCGGCCTGCCCCGGGACGGTGGTGCGGGCTCCGCCGGAGGGCCGCATCACCAGGGTCGGCGCCTCGCTGCGCCGGGGCCCCTGCTCGGGCCCACCCTGGCCGTCGGCGGGGAACCCCATGCGCTACCTCACCTCCCGGCCTTCCGCTCACCGGGGTGACGGGCCGTCCACTGACACGGACTCAACCTTGGCGGCCGCGGAGGACTCCCGGGCCGGCAGGCGGTCCGGTGGCGTGCCGGACGATCAAGGGTACTGCCCCGGTCGCGCGGGGCGCAGCCGGTTGGCGGCACGACGATCCGATCGGCGACCCGTCGAGATGGGCCGCGACACCGTCACTTTCGGTCAACGGACACCCGTTCGGGCGAACAAGTGGTGAATGGGTTCGGTCTGCGGGCAGCCGTTGGGGAGTATGCGACATGTGCCGTGCGTCACGGTACGGACGGGTGGTACATGCCGCGGGGCTCCGCCGGGAACACCGCTGTGAGCGCCAGTCTCCGTTCGCTACACGGAAGTTGAGGACATATGCAGGTCTGGCCAGGACAGCCGTACCCGCTCGGCGCCACCTATGACGGAGCGGGCACCAACTTCGCGGTGTTCTCCGAGAGCGCCGACCGGATCGAGCTGTGCCTGATCGCGGAGGACGGCTCGGAGACGGCCATCGAGCTGCGCGAGACGGACGCCTTCGTGCGGCACGCCTACCTGCCCGGCGTCCAGCCGGGCCAGCGGTACGGGTTCCGGGTGCACGGCCCGCACAATCCGGGCCTGGGCCAACGGCACAACAGCGCCAAGCTGCTGCTGGACCCGTACGCCAAGGCGATGAGCGGGAACATCGACTGGGACGAGTCGGTCTACGGGTACCACTTCGGCGCCCCGGAGCGGCGCAACGACCTGGACTCGGCCCCGCACACCATGCACTCGGTGGTGATCAACCCCTACTTCGACTGGGGCACCGACCGGCCGCCGCGCACCGACTACCACCGCACCGTGCTGTACGAGGCCCATGTGAAGGGCCTGACCCGGCTGCACCCGGGCATCCCGGAGGAGATCCGGGGCAGTTACGCGGCGCTGGCCCACCCGGCGGTGATCGAGCACCTGGCCAAGCTGGGCGTCACCGCGATCGAGTTGATGCCGGTGCACCAGTTCGTCCGCGACCACCGGCTGCGCGACCTGGGCCTGTCCAACTACTGGGGCTACAACACCATCGGCTTCTTCGCGCCGCACTCCTCCTACTCCTCCACCGGCGACCGGGGGCAGCAGGTGCAGGAGTTCAAGTCGATGGTGAAGGCGCTGCACGCGGCCGGCATCGAGGTGATCCTCGACGTCGTCTACAACCACACCGCCGAGGGCAACCACCTGGGCCCGACGCTCTCCTTCCGCGGCCTGGACAACGTCTCGTACTACCGGCTCGCCAAGGACCAGCGCTTCTACGAGGACACCACCGGCACCGGCAACAGCCTGCTGATGCGCAGCCCGCACGTGCTCCAGATGATCATGGACTCGCTGCGCTACTGGGTGACCGAGATGCACGTGGACGGCTTCCGCTTCGACCTCGCGGCCACCCTGGCCCGCCAGTTCCACGAGGTCGACCGGCTGTCCTCGTTCTTCGACCTGGTCCAGCAGGACCCGGTGGTCTCCCAGGCCAAGCTGATCGCCGAGCCGTGGGACTTGGGCGAGGGCGGCTACCAGGTCGGCAACTTCCCCCCGCTGTGGACGGAGTGGAACGGCATGTACCGGGACACCGTCCGCGACCTGTGGCGCGGCGAGACGGCCACCCTGGCCGAGTTCGGCTCCCGGCTGACCGGCTCCTCCGACCTCTACCAGGACGACGGCCGCCGCCCGATCGCCTCGATCAACTTCGTCACCTGCCACGACGGCTTCACCCTGCGCGACCTGGTCTCGTACAACGAGAAGCACAACGAGGCCAACCACGAGGACAGCCGGGACGGCGAGTCCTTCAACCGCTCGTGGAACTGCGGCGCCGAGGGCGAGAGCGAGGACCGCGCGGTCCTCGACCTCAGAGCCCGCCAGCAGCGCAACTTCATCGCCACCCTGATGCTCTCCCAGGGCGTGCCGATGCTCTCGCACGGCGACGAGCTCGGCCGCACCCAGCGGGGCAACAACAACGCCTACTGCCAGGACAACGAGCTCACCTGGGTGCACTGGCCGACCGGCGACGGCCCGCAGGCCGAGCTGCTGGAGTTCACCCAGGGCATGATCTGGCTCCGCCGCGACCACCCGGTCTTCCGGCGCCGCCGGTTCTTCCACGGGCGCCCGGTCTCCGGCACCCACGACGACCTGACCGACATCGCCTGGTTCACCCCCGCGGGCGAGGAGATGACCAAGCGGGACTGGTCCACCAGCTACGCCAAGTCGCTCACCGTCTTCCTGAACGGGAACGCGATCTCCGAGCCGGACCGGCGCGGCGGCAAGATCGTCGACGACTCCTTCCTGCTGCTCTTCAACGCCAGTTCCGAGCAGCTGGAGTTCACCGTCCCGGCCGACCACGGGGACGCCTGGCAGGTGGTGGTCGACACCACCCTGCCGGTGCTGCCCGCCCCCGGCACCGGCACCCGGATCAAGGCCGGCGACACCGTCTGGCTCACCGACCGCTCGCTGCTGGTGCTGCAACGGCCCGCCTGAGCCGTGGCCCGGCCGGCACTGCGCCATTCGTACCAGGACGGAGGTAGCCCGCCCCCGGCACGGGTAGGCATGACCCCATGACCTCAGCCGCCGCCCGACCGCCGACGGCCAGCTACCGGCTCCAGCTCCAGCCCGGCTTCACGCTGCACGACGCCGAGCGCGCGGTGCCCTACCTGGCCGCGCTCGGCGTCTCGCACCTGCACCTGTCGCCCCTGCTGGAGGCCGTCCCCGGCTCCACCCACGGGTACGACACGGTGGACCACGGCCGGATCAGCGAGCAGCTCGGCGGGGAGGCCGCGCTGCGCGCGCTGGCCGCCGAGGCCCGCCGGCACGGCCTCGGCCTGATCGCCGACGTGGTGCCCAACCACATGGCGCTGCCCGTCCCCGAGCAGCTCAACCAGCCGCTCTGGCAGGTGCTCAGGGACGGCCCCGACTCGCCGTACGCGCCCTGGTTCGACATCGACTGGGCCGCCCAGCCCGGGCCCACCGACGCGCCCGGGCGCGGGCGGCTGCTGCTCCCGCTGCTCGGCGACCGGCTCGGCGCCGTGCTCGACCAGCTCACCGTCGACGGGGACGTGCTGCGCTACCACGACCACGCCTTCCCGCTGCGCCCCGGCACCGAGCGGCTCCCGCTGGCCGAGCTGCTGGCCCGCCAGTGGTACCGGCTGGCCTGGTGGCAGCTGGCCGCCGAGGAGCTGAACTACCGCCGGTTCTTCACCGTCAACGAGCTGATCGCGGTCCGGATGGAGGTGCCCGAGGTCTTCGAGGCCACCCACCGCACCCTGCTGCGGCTGCACGCCGAGGGCGTGCTGGAGGGCTTCCGGATCGACCACCCGGACGGCCTGGCGGACCCGCGCGGCTACCTGCGCCAGCTGGCGGCGGCCACCGGCGGCGCGTACACCGTGGTGGAGAAGATCCTCACCGGCGAGGAGCGGCTGCCCGCCGACTGGCCGTGCGCCGGCACCACCGGCTACGACGCGCTGCGCCGGATCGACGGGGTGCTGACCGACCACGCCGGGGCCGAGCGGCTGACCACCAGCTACCAGCGGGACGTCGCGGACCGCACCGGCGCCGCCGAGGCCGGCCGGCTGGCCCGGGCCGAGCTGACCGCGCCGGACGGCGAACTGGCCGCGGAGCTGGAGCGGCTGGTGCGGCTCGCCGCTCGGATCTGCGCCGCCGAGCCGGCGCTCGCCGACCACGGCCGGGGCGCGCTGCGGCAGGCGCTCGGGGCGATCCTGACCGCGTACCCGGTCTACCGCCCGTACGTGGTGCCGGGCGAGCCGGCCCCGGCGGCGGCCGTGGCCGAGTTCGAGGCGGTCCGCGAGGCCGGTGCGCTGGCCGGCCCGACCGCGCAACTGCTGCGCGACCTGGCCCTCGGGCGGCTCGGCCGCGGCCCGGAGAAGGACGAGTTCTGCGCCCGCTTCGCGCAGACCGCCTCGGCCGTGGCGGCCAAGGGGGTGGAGGACACCGCCTTCTACCGCTGGACGGCGCTGCTCGGGCTGAACGAGGTCGGCGGCGACCCGGGCCGGCCGGGGGTGCGCCCGCAGGAGTTCCACCGCTGGTGCGCCGAGCTGGACCGGGCCTGGCCGGGTGCGATGACGGCGCTGTCCACCCACGACACCAAGCGCAGCGCGGACGCCCGGGCCCGGCTGGCGGTGCTGACCGAGCTGCCGGAGATGTGGGCCGCCGAGTGCGCGGCCTGGACCACCGCCTCCGGCGCCTGCCCGGACCGGCCGAGCGCCTGGCTGCTCTGGCAGACCCTGGTCGCGGCCTGGCCGATCGGCCCGGAGCGGCTGACCGGGGTGGTGCTCAAGTCGGCCCGCGAGGCCAAGCTGCACACCTCCTGGACGGCGCCGGACGAGCAGTTCGAGCACCGGCTCGCCCGGTACGCGCAGGGCGTGCTCGGCAACGTCGGGCTGGCCCCCCGGATCGAGGGGCTGGTGGCGCTGCTGGCCCCGTTCGCCCGCAGCAACAGCCTCGCGGCGGCGCTGCTGCACCTGACCGTGCCGGGCGTGCCGGACCTCTACCAGGGCAGCGAGGAGCCGCTGTACACCCTGGTGGACCCGGACAACCGGGCACCGGTCGACCTGGGCGCGCTGGCCGTCCGGCTGACCGACTCGGCGGCCGACCGCGCCGGCGACCTGGCCCGCGAGAAGCTGCACCTGACCACCACCGCGCTGCACCTGCGCCGCACCCACCCCTTCGGCTCCTACCGCCCGCTCGCGGCGAGCGGCCCGGCCGCCGAGCACCTGCTCGCCTTCGGGCGCGGCGAGGCGGTGGTGTCGGTGGCCACCCGGCTGCCGTACGGGCTGCACCGGCGGGGCGGCTGGGGCGACACGGTGCTGGCGCTGCCCGCCGGGCGGTGGACCGACGAACTGACCGAACGGCACTTCGCGGGTGGGGAGACCAGGGTGGCCGATCTGCTGGAGCACCTTCCGGTGGCACTGCTGACCAGCGGGCGTCGGCCGTGACCGAGTACCGGGTGTGGGCGCCGGCCGCCGAACAGGTCGAGGTGGAGGTGGCGGGCGCGGCGCACCCGCTGCGCCCGGCGGCCGGCCGGCCCGGCTGGTGGGCGGGCGAGGCCCCGGCCGGGGCGTACGGCTTCCGCCTGGACGGCGGCCCGGCGCTGCCCGACCCGCGCTCGCCGCGCCAGCCGCAGGGGCCGGACGGGCCGAGCCTCGCCGTCGACCACGCGGCCTTCGCCTGGTCCGACACCCCGTGGTCGGGCCGGGCCCTGCCCGGGTCGGTGCTGTACGAGCTGCACGTGGGCACCTTCACCCCCGCCGGGACCTTCGACGCCGCCGCCGAGCGGCTCGACCACCTGGTCGCGCTGGGCGTGGACTTCGTCGAGCTGATGCCGGTCTGCCCGTTCCCCGGCCGGTACGGCTGGGGCTACGACGGGGTCGGCCTGTGGGCGGTGCACGAGCCGTACGGCGGCCCGGACGGGCTGAAGCGGTTCGTGGACGCGGCCCACCGCAAGGGGCTCGGCGTGGTGCTGGACGTGGTGCACAACCACCTCGGCCCGTCCGGCAACTACCTGCCCGCCTTCGGCCCGTACTTCACCGACCGCCACCACACCCCGTGGGGGGCGGCGGTCAACCTGGACGCGTCCGGCTCGGACGAGGTCCGCGCGTACCTGATCGGGAGCGCGCTGGCCTGGCTGCGCGACTACCGGATCGACGGGCTGCGGCTGGACGCGGTGCACGCGCTGGCCGACGACCGGGCGCTGCCGTTCCTGGAGGAACTCGCCACCGAGGTGGACCGGCTGGCCGCCGCCACCGGCCGCCCGCTCTTCCTGATCGGCGAGTCCGACCTGAACGACCCGCGCACCACCAACCCCCGCCAGGCCGGCGGGCTCGGGCTCACCGCGCAGTGGAGCGACGACTTCCACCACGGGCTGCACGCGCTGCTCACCGGCGAGGCCCAGGGCTACTACGGGGATTTCGCCGAGGATCCGTACGCGGCCGTGGCCAAGGCGCTGACCAGGGGCTTCTTCCACGACGGCAGCCGGTCCTCGTTCCGCGGCCGCCGGCACGGCCGCCCGTTCCCGGCCGGCTACGGGCACCGGCTGCTGGGCTACCTGCAGACCCACGACCAGGTCGGCAACCGGGCCACCGGCGACCGGCTCTCGGCCACCCTCCCCCCGGGCCGGCTGGCCGCCGGGGCCGCGCTGGTGCTGACCTCGCCGTTCACCCCGATGCTCTTCATGGGCGAGGAGTGGGGCGCCGGCACGCCCTGGCAGTACTTCACCGACCACACCGACCCGCAGCTGGCCGAGGCGGTCCGGCAGGGGCGGCGGCGGGAGTTCGCCGAGCACGGCTGGGCCGCCGAGGACGTGCCCGACCCGCAGGCCCGGGCCACGGTGCTCGGCTCGGTCCTGGACTGGTCCGAGCCCGCGCTGCCCCCGCACGCCGAACTCCTCGGCTGGTACCGGACGTTGATCCGGCTGCGCCGCTCCTGCCCCGAGCTGATGGACCAGGACCTGGCGGCCGTCGAGGTCCGGCACGACCGCGAGCGGGGCTGGCTGGTGGTGCACCGCGGTCCGTACCGGGTCGCGGTGCGGATCGGCGGCAGCGGGCCGGTGGACGTCCCGCTGGACACCCCGAACGGCCGGCTGCTGGCCGCCTTCGGCGAGGTGGCGCCGGGCGAGGGCGTCCTGCGGCTCGGGCCGGACTCGGTGGCCGTGGTCGGCTCCGGCCGAGGCTCCGGCTGATACTCCGGCTGAGGCCCGGCGCTACCCGAGGAAGCCGGTGATCCGCTGCCGCAGGCCCGCCGCGTCCAGGCCGTAGGCGGCCAGGTGCTCGGGGATGGAGCCGTAGTGGCGGTGCTCGGCGCGCGGGACACCGAGGCCGAGCACCCGGTGCGGCAGGTCGGCGAGGGCGTCGTGGGCGGCCTGGGCCGACGTCCCGGCGAGGTACGGCTCGACCAGCACCGCATCGGCCCGGTCGCCGAGCGCCGCCCGCAGGCCCGCCGCGTCGAACGGCCGGACGGTGGCGGCGTACAGCACCGTGACGTCCAGGCCCTCGGTCGCGGCCAGCACCGCGTCCAGCATCGGACCGACGGCCAGCACCACCGCCCCGCTCCCGCGGCGGACCGTCAGGAACCGCCCCGGCTCGACCGGCCTGGCCTGCCGGTTGGCGTGCACCGAGAGCCGGACGTACTGCAGGCTGTCGCCGGCCGCGGTGGCGTGCCGCAGCAGGGCCTCGGCCTCGTCCGGGTGGCCGGGCACGTGGACGTTCCAGCCGGGCAGGGTGTCCAGCAGCGCGACGTCGCCCGGTGCCATGTGGGTGCGGCCGCCGGCCGGCCAGTCGTACGAGCCGGAGGCACTCACCAGCACCGCGCCGACGCCCTGGTGGCCGAGGTCCAGCTTGACCTGCTCGAACGGCCGCTCGATCAGGAAGCTGGCGAAGGTGTGGGCGATCGGCCGCAGCCCCGTCAGGGCCAGCCCGCCGGCGGCCCCGATCAGCAGCTGCTCACGGATGCCGACGTTGACCACCCGGTCGGGGTGGCGGACGGCGGCGTCCGCGAAGCCGGCCGCGCTGATGTCCGCCAGCACCACCGCCAGCCGGGGGTCGGAGTCGAGCAGCTCGGCGGTGATGGCGATGAAGCGGTCGCGCATGGTGTCCATCGGGGTTCCTCTGCGGGCGAAAGGCGGTTCGGGAGTTCGGGCGGGCGGTTCAGGAGTTCTTGGGCTCGACCCGGGCGACCACGGCGTGCGGGCGGCCCGGGTGCGGGGTGGTGAAGGCGCGGTGGAGCGCCTCGTGGTCGCGGCCGTCCACCGTCGCGGTGGACCAGCCCTCGGTCTCGAACCGGGCCGCGATCCCGCCGCGCCACCCGTGGGTGGCCGAGGAGTTGTCGATCACCACCACCTGGAGCCGGTCCAGCCCGTACGCGCCGGCGAAGGCCACCGCCTCGTGGTTGCTGCCCTCGTCGAACTCGGCGTCGCCGATCAGCACCCACACCGCCGGGTCGTGCAGGCCCTGGGCGCGCAGCCCGAGCGCGGTGCCGACCGCCAGCGGCAGGCCGTGGCCGAGCGAGCCGGAGCCGATCTCCGCACCCGGGACGAGCAGCCGGTCCGGGTGGTGGCCGAGCGGCGAGTCGTAGCCGCCGAAGCTCGCCAGCAGCTCGGGCGGCAGGAAGCCCTTGGCGGCCAGCACCGCGTAGTAGGCCATCGGGCCATGACCCTTGGAGAGCAGGAAGCGGTCCCGGGCCCGGTCCTCGACGGTCGCCGGGGTGACCCGCAGGACGCGGTCGTAGAGCACCCACAGGGCGTCCAGGGTGGAGGTGGCGGCGGGGCCGTGCTTCTCGGCGCCGGTCATCCGGGAGAGCAGCTCGGGCAGGTCGGCGAAGCCGTACGGCGCCTGGCCCGGCCGCAGGGGGTGGGTCGCGGTGGTCATACGAAGATCGTGCAACTTGAAGTCGGCTTCAGGTCAAGCCCGGGCGGCCGCTATCCTCGGCGACCATGGGACTCAGCCGGCACGACCTCCTGACCATCGGCCAGCTCGCCGAGCGCAGCGGCCTGGCCACCTCGGCACTGCGCTACTACGAGCGGATGGGGCTCATCCACTCCGAGCGCACCACCGGGAACCAGCGCCGCTTCGCCCGCTCCACGCTGCGCCGGGTCGCCTTCGTCCGGGCCGCCCAGCAGGTCGGACTCTCGCTGGAGGAGGTCCGCACGGCGCTCGACCGGCTGCCCGTCGACCGCGCCCCCAGCCACGAGGACTGGAACGCCGTGGCCCGCACCTGGCAGGTCAGGATCGACCGGCAGATCGAGGAGCTGGAGCTGATGAAGCGCAAGCTGACCGGCTGCATCGGCTGCGGCTGCCTCTCGCTCACCCGCTGCGGGCTCTACAACGCCGACGACCGGGCCGGCCGGGCCGGCAGCGGCGCGCGCTACCTGCGGACCGGCGACCCGGCGACCGGGCCCGAGCCACTGCCGGCCGGCCTCTGACGGCCCGCCAGTTGCCGGTTCGGCCCGGGCGCCGCGGCGGCCCCGTCTATGCTGCCTGCGAGACCACGAGCACACCGGGGGAGAAGATCATGACCGACCATCAGGACGTGGCGCTGGACTGGATGTCGGGCGAGGACGACGAGCCGCACGTCCCGGTCGACCTGCGCCCGGACGTGCCGCACCCGGCCCGGATGTACGACTACTACCTCGGCGGCAAGGACAACTTCCCGGCCGACCGGGAGGCCGCCGAGCAGGTCGTCTCGCTCGGCCCGCTGGTCCGGATCAGCGCCCGCGCCAACCGGTCCTTCCTGCGCCGCTCGGTCCAGTACCTGGCCGAGCAGGGCATCACCCAGTTCCTGGACATCGGCACCGGCATCCCCACCGCGGGCAACACCCACGAGGTCGCCCAACAGGTCCTGCCCGAGGCCCGGGTCGCCTACGTGGACAACGACCCGATCGTGCTGGTGCACGGCCGCGCCCTGCTGACCGGCTCCAGCACCGGCATCGTCAACGTCGTCCAGGGGGACCTGCGCGACCCCAAGTCCGTGCTGAGCGACCCGGCGGTCCGCGCCGTGATCGACTTCGACCGGCCGGTCGCCCTGCTGCTCTACGCCGTCCTGCACTTCATCGACGAGGTCGACGACCCGTCCGGCATCGTCCGCACCCTGCTGGACGCGCTGCCCTCCGGCAGCTACCTGGCGCTCTCGCACGGCACCGCCGACTTCCTCACCCCCGAGGAGGCCGACCGCGGCCCGGCCGTCTACCGCGGCGCCACCGCCCAGCTCACCATGCGCAGCAAGGAGCAGGTGGCCCGGTTCTTCGACGGCCTGGAGCTCGCCGAGCCCGGCCTGGTCACCGCCCCGCTCTGGCGGCCGGACGAGGACCCCCAGGACACCGACCGCCAGGTCGCGATCTGGGCGGGCGTCGGCCGCAAGCCGTAACCCGGCCCAGGCGGGCGGGGCGCCGCGGTGCCCGGGCCGCCCGGCTGGGAGAATCGCCGGCATGGCGCACATCTCCCTCACCGCCCTGCTGGTCCGCGACTATGACGAGGCGATCGCGTTCTACGTCGACGCCCTCGGCTTCGAGCTGCGCGAGGACACCCCGCGCGGCGACGGCAACCGCTGGGTGGTGGTCGCCCCGCGCGGCGCCACCGAGTCCGGCCTGCTGCTCGCCCGGGCCACCAAGCCGGAGCAGCAGGCCCGGATCGGCGACCAGACCGGCGGCCGGGTCGGCCACTTCCTCACCACCGAGGACTTCGCCGGGGACCACCGGCGGATGACCGCCGCGGGTGTGGTCTTCCTGGAGGAGCCCCGGCACGAGCCCTACGGCACCGTCGCGGTCTTCCAGGACCTCTACGGCAACCGCTGGGACCTGCTCCAGCCCAAGGGCTGATCCGTCAGGGGGCCAACCTGATCCGGTCGCCCACCGCGACCTGGTGGAAGAACCAGATCGCGTCCGGCTCGGACAGCCATACCTGGGCCTGGGTCGGGTTGCGCCGGCCGAGCGCCTCGGTCGGCAGGGCCGGTTTCGCGCAGACCCAGATCCGGTAGTCGTCCGACGTGTCGATCCGCACGCACCAGTGCATCGGCTGGTCCCCGACGACCGCGTAGCCCGCGTCCAGCACGTTGCCGGTCGCGGAGTTCATGGTCGCCTCCTCCCGCAGCGCGGTCACCGTCATCGACGGGATACCGCCGCTCGGGGTGAGCGGCCAGCCGGTGGACAGCTCCAGGTTCCGCTGCTGCGGGCCGTCCGGAACGGTCAGTGTCGGCTGTTCGGCGCGGACCAGCACCGGCCGCCGCGGTTCGGCGGTCGACGGGGCGTCGACCGGTGCCGACGCGGCCGGCGCCACCGCACCGGGCACGGATCCGGGTCGGAGCAGCACTCCGCCGGCCGCCACCGCCACCATGCAGACGGCTGCGGCCGTGCCCATGATCACCCGCCGGGCCCGGCGGCGGCGCCGGCCCTGGGCGCGGACGGTCTCGTAGGGCAGCGGCAGGGCGTGCGGGGCGTCCGCGGTCAGGCCGCGCAGGGCGACCACCAGCGGGTCCGCGGTGATGCCATCGTCCAGGTCAGGCACAGTGACCGATCCTCTCGGCGGAGTGCGGGATCGAGGTTTGGCCGCGCCCGGTCCGGCGAGCCGCGGGCGTGCCGCGGAGCGCTCGCTCCCGCACCCGGTCGCCCTCCTCGTCGCCGAGGTACTCGGCCATGGCGGCCCGGCCCCGCGACAGCCGCGCCTTGACCGTGCCGATCGCGGCCCCGGTCTCCTCGGAGATCTGGCTCAGACTCAGATCGCACAGGTGGAACAGCACGACGGCCTGCCGCTGCGCGGCCGGGAGCTTGCGCAGCGCCGCCACCAGGGCGGTGTGCTCGGGGCCCGGCCCGGCGATGTCCTGGTGGGTGAACTGCTTGCGCTCCAGCGCCCGGCCGCGCAGCGCCCGCCGCCACCGGCTGACGGCCAGCCGCCAGGCGACCGTCCGGATCCACGCCTCGGGCGAGCGTTCCTCGTTCGACAGCCGTGCCCGCTGCGCCCAGCCGCGGACGAAGGCCTCCTGCACCGCGTCCTGCGCCTCGCTGAAGTCCCCGGTCATGGCGTAGATCTGCCGCACCAATGGGGAGAACGAGGACAGGTAGAACGCGTTGTACTCCTCGTCGGTCATCCCGTCGTGCTCCGTCGTCTCGATCGGGTGCCCGTGCACCCGGCTGTGCCACGCACGGCAGGCCTACCGGGTTGCCATGTTCTTCAGACACATTCCGAGGACGGGGCCCGGCCCGCCCTGCACCCGGTCAGCCGGCCCGGCGCTCGCCCAGCCGCTGCCAGATCTCCCGCACCTGCGGCGCCAGGTCGGCCAGCGGGCCGCCGTTGTCGATCACCAGGTCGGCGACGGCCAGCCGGTCCTCCCGGCTCGCCTGGGCGGCCATCCGGGCCCGGGCCTCCTCCTCGGCCATCCCGCGCAGCCGCACCAGCCGGTCCAGCCGGACCTCGTCCGGGGCGTCGATCACGATCACCTGGTCGTAGAGCGGGGCGAGCCCGTTCTCGGCCAGCAGCGGCACGTCGTGCACCACGAGGTCGTCCGGCCCGGCGGCGGCCTCCAGCTCGGCCGAGCGGGCCCGGACCAGCGGGTGGACGATCGCGTTCAGCGCGGCGAGGCGGTCCGGGTCGCCGAAGACGATCCCACCGAGCGCGGGGCGGTCCAGCGAGCCGTCGGGCCGCAGCACGGCGGGGCCGAACTCGGCCACCACGGCCCGCAGGCCCGCGGTGCCGGGGGCCACCACCTCACGGGCGATCAGGTCGGAGTCGACGATCACCGCGCCCAGCTCCGCGAGCTGCCGCGACACCTCGCTCTTGCCCGCGCCGATCCCACCCGTCAGTCCGATCCTCAGCATGCCGCCAGGCTACCGCCGGGCCGGTCGGGCCCGGCCGGCGGCCCGGCCGGAGAAACGCCGGTCGAACATCCGGCGAACAGTTCGACCGCCGCCCCCGCAGCCCCGGGCCCGGGGTCTGCTGTCGGGGGGTCAGCCCGGCTAGGGTGCCGGACAGACCTTCGAACGGACGGAGCAACCCCCATGTCCAGCCTCTGGCCCACCGGCCCGCGCCGGGTCCTGGTCGTCGGCATCGACGGCGTCCGGCTCGACCTGCTGCCCGAGCTGCACACCCCGCACCTGGACGCGGTGGCGAAGGCCGGCTTCCTGGCCCCGGTGCTTGTCGACGACGCGACCCCCACCATGTCGGGTCCGTGCTGGGCCACCATCGTCACGGGCGTCGGGGTGGCCAAGCACGGGGTGCTGGGCAACCACCTCGGCGGCAACCGGCTGGACGTGTTCCCGGACTTCACCACCCGGCTCGCCGCCACCCACCGCCGCCGGACCTTCGCGGCCGGCGGCTGGGAGCCGCTGTTCCTGGCCCGCGGCGGCGGCCCGCTGTTCGTCTCGCCCGGCCGGCTGTCGTACATCGCGCCGCTGGAGGACACCCCGGAGGCCTGGGAGGTCTGCGACGAGCGGGTCACCGCCGAGGCCGAGTACGTGCTCGGCCGCAGCGACGACGACCCGCAGGCCTCCTTCGTCTACCTCGGCGCGGTCGACGAGACCGCCCACTTCCTGGGCTGCGGCGAGGAGTACCGCCGCTCCGCCGAGGCCGCCGACCGGCGGCTCGGGCGGCTGCTGGCCGCGGTCGACGGCCGGGCGGGCCGGGCCGAGGAGGAGTGGACGGTGATCGTGGTCACCGACCACGGCCACGTCGACCAGGGCGGCCACGGCGGGCGCAGCGAGCTGGAGCGCACCGCGTGGATCGCCGCCCAGGGCCCGGGCATCCTCCCCGGGGCGGCGGTCCGGCCGCTGCACCACACCGATGTCGCGGCCCATGTCTACGCCGCCCTGGAGATCACCCCGGATCCGCACTGGACCTTGGACGGCCGCCCGTTCACCCCCGCCGAGGAGCCCGTGCCGGCGCGCTGAGGCCCGCGGTCACCGGCCCCGGCCGGGTCGCTCAGCGGTGCACCAGCGCCGCGGTGGCCCGGCCTGCCGCGTCCAGGACGGGGACCAGGCGGTGCCCGTCGCCCTCCACCAGCAGCACCAGCG
Source organism: Kitasatospora sp. NPDC049258 (assembly GCF_040678895.1). NCBI lineage: Bacteria > Bacillati > Actinomycetota > Actinomycetes > Kitasatosporales > Streptomycetaceae > Kitasatospora > Kitasatospora sp. NPDC049258. The sequence continues at coordinate 171,545 of NZ_JBFAQT010000008.1, read as the reverse complement.
CGGGGCCGCCCGAGGCCCGGTCGGGCAGCATCAGCCAACCGTCCGCGAACTCGGCCCCGGCCGGGCCCTCGCCGGAGCGGGCGGCCCGGGCCCGGTCGAGCAGCGCGGCCCGGTCGGCCGCCGCGAGGGCGTGCAGCATCAGGACGCCCGAGTCGCTCTCCACCGGGTCGCCGTCCTCGCCCACCGCGACCGGCGGGGTGTCACCGTGGTGCAGCAGCAGGGCGAGGACCGAGGGGCGCCGGCGGTCGCCGTCCAGCACCAGGTAGGCGACGCCACCGCCGAAGCCGTACGCCTCGCCGCCCAGCGGGTCCTCCAGCCAGCACTCGCCGGAGTCGGAGAGGTCGAGCGCCCCGGCCCGGCGCAGCCGCCAGGGGCCGGCCACCTCCTCCCCCCGGTCGAGGGCGGGCAGGGCGGCGAGCAGCGCGGGCAGATGGTCCATACCGATCTGGACGCGGCTGCCCGCGCGCCCGGTTCAATCCGGTGCCGCGCGCCGGTCGCGCGAGCCGGTGGCCGGCGCGGTGGCAGGACCGGGCCCGGCAGGCGTTCAGCCGGCCAGGTCGACGCCTTCGCCGACGGCGAGCTGGCTGAACTCCGCGCCGGTGCCAGGACCGCCCTCGCCGAGCAGCCGGCCGTGCACCATCCGGCCGACGTCGCTGAGCACCGCCTCGTGGATGGCGAGCGCGCGCGAGGGGCCGGCCTCCCGGACGTAGTCGATCAGCTCGGAGACCTTGGCCCAGGGCCCGGCGATCGGCAGCAGCAGGGTCTCCACCGGGTGCGGCGGCAGGGTCAGCGCGTCGCCGGGGTGGAAGAGCGTGCCGCCGAGCAGGAAGCCGATGTTGCCGACCCGGGGGATGTCCGGGTGGATCACCGCGTGCCACTCGCCGTGCACGCTCACGTCCAGGCCGTCGATCTCGAAGGCATCGCCCTCGCCGACCACCGAGACCTTCGCCCCGATGCCCTCCAGCGCCCCGGCCACCGCCCGGTTGGACCAGATCCGCAGCCCCGGGTTGTCGGCGACGGCCGCCCGCAGCCGGTCCTCCGCGAAGTGGTCGGCGTGCTCATGGGTGATCAGCACCGCGTCCGCGCCGCGCAGGGCGTCGGCCTCGGTGAACATCCCGGGGTCGATCACCACGGTGGAGCCGCCCCGCTCGATCCGGACACAGGCATGGCCAAGCTTCGTCAGTCGCATGGGACGGACACTACAGCAAGGCTGCACAGTTTTGCTGTAGATCGACCGGCTAGGCTGGCCCCATGGACGATGTCGACCCCATGGAACTCGCCGCCGAGCTGCGGCTCGCCCTCGGCACCCTGGTACGCGGGCTGCGGGTCGGCGACGAGCTGCCGCAGAACCAGGCCGCCGTGCTGGGCTGGCTGGTCCGCGAGGGCCCCCGCACCACCAGCCAGCTGGCCGAGCTGCAGCGGGTGCGCCACCAGTCGATGGCCCGCACCGTCGCGCTGCTCACCGAGGCCGCGCTCGTCGAGCAGCGGCCGCACGCCAGCGACGGCCGCAAGGTGCTGATCGCCGCCACCGAGCGCGGCACCGCCGCCCTGCACGCCCAGCGGGCCCGCCGCGAGGCCGAGATCGCCGCCGCGATCACCCAGCGGCTCACCCCCGCGGAGCGCCGGACCTTGCAGGAGAGCGTGGCCCTGCTGCGACGGCTGGCCTGACGACGGCCGACCCGAGCGCACCCCCGTACGGCCGAACGGGCGACGCCGCATGCCCCGCCCGGGGCTCGCGCGTTGTGCTGGGCAGCAGTCCACCCAGAGAGGCAGCCCCATGCGCAGCACCACCCGCTCGGCCCTGATCATCGCCGCCGCCCTGTTCGGCCTGCTGGCCGCCGGCACCGGCCCGGCCGCCGCCTGCGGGGTGCTGGACGTCGCGACCGGCCTCACCCCGAGCTACGGCAACGGCTGCGTCAATCGCTGACCGGAGCGGGCAGCCGCACCCCGGGCAGCCGCGGCGCGGGCAGCCGGGCGGCCAGGCCCAGCGGGGGCAGCTTGATGTGCTCGCTCAGCCCGATCACCCGGTGCAGCCGGCGCAGCGGCGCCGGCGCCCACCAGTTGAGCTTGCCGAACAGTGACATGGTGGCCGGCACCAGCAGACAGCGGACCAGCGTCGCGTCCACCGCCACGGCCACCGCCAGCGCGACGCCCATCTGCTTGACCATGAGCATCTGCCCGGCGGCGAAGCCGGCGAAGACGATCACCATCAGCAGCGCCGCCGAGGTGATGATCTTTCCGCTGCGCTGCAGGCCGAGCTGGACCGCCTTGGCGCAGTCGTACCCCTGGTCGTGCAGTTCCTTGATCCGGGAGAGCAGGAAGACCTCGTAGTCCATCGAGAGGCCGAAGGCGAAGGCGAAGACCAGCACCGGGATGAAGGTCTCCATCCCGCCGGTCGGGGTGAAGCCGAGCAGGCCGCTGAAGTAGCCGTGCTGGAAGACCAGGGTGAGCGCGCCGAGCGAGGCGCCCAGCGAGAGCACGTTCATCAGCAGCGCCTTGACCGGCATCACCACCGAACCGGTCATCATGAACAGCAGGATCAGCGTGCCGGCCGCGACCAGGCCGAGGGCCCACGGGCCCCGACTGGAGATCTCGTGCTGGAAGTCGACCACCGAGGCGGCGTCACCGGTGACATAGGTCTGCAGCCCGCCCCGGTCGGCCCGCAACTCCTGGACCACCGACTTGGCCTGGGCCCCCTGCGGGTCGCCCTGCACCAGCACGTCGACCGTGCTCAGCCCGTCGCCGACCGGAGTGACCGCCCGCACCCCGCTCACCCCGGGCAGCTTGGCGACCACCCCGTCGGCGTACGCCTGTGCCTTGGCCTGGCCGGCCTCGACCACCACGGTGACCGGCGCCGGCGCCTGCTGGGGGAAGCGCTGGTCGACGGTCTGCGCCACCTGCCGGGCGGCGAACGACTTCGGCAGCACATCGGCGCCCGAGTTGCGCCACTGCGAGCCGAGGAACGGCGCACCCGCGGCCAGCAGCAGCGCCACGCAGGCGAGCATCACCGGGACGGGGCGCTTCTGCACCAGCCGGACGATCCGGGAGAAGAAACCCTCGTCGGACACCGGCGCGCTCGGCGCCTTGATCCGCCGGCCGACGAAGCCGAGCAGCGCGGGGATCATGGTCAGCGCGACGGCGACCGCGATCACCACCACGGACACCCCGGCCGCCGCCACCGCCCGGAAGACCGGGCTGGTGAAGACGAAGAGGCCGGACAGCGCGACCGCCACGGTCAGGCCGGAGAAGGCCACGGTCCGGCCGGCGGTGGCCGAGCAGCGCTCGACGGCCTGCGCGATGGTGGCGCCGTTGCCGCGTTCCTCGCGGAAGCGGTTGACCATCAGCAGCGCGTAGTCGATCGAGAGTCCGAGGCCGAGCACGGTGGCGATCGGCAGCACGCTGGTGTCGATGTCCATGATCCGGCTGAAGCCGAACATCGCCAGCAGTGCCCCGCCCACCGAGGCGATCGCGCCGATCCCGGGCAGCCCGGCCGCGGCGAGGCCGCCGAACACCAGCACCATGACCAGCAGCGTCAACGGCAGGGTGACGATCTCACCGAACCGGGTGTCCTTCTCGGTCTGGCTCTTGACCTCCTGCTGGAGCACCAGATCACCACCGACGGTGACGTGCGCCCCGGCGGCCTCGATGTCGGCCAACCGGTGAGTGACGGCGCCCTGCTGCGCCTCGGTGCTGGCGTCGGACATCCGCACCGAGACCAGGCTGGCGTTCCCGTCGGCGGAGGTGAGCGAGCCGCCCGAGCCGTAGGTGTCGGCGACCGAGGCGACGCCGGGCAGGCCGGCGATCTCGGCGGTGGCCGCCGTCACGGCGGCCCGTACGGCCGGATCGGTGGCGGCCACCCCGTCCACCACCGCGGTGACGGTGCCCTGGACGGGATCGGCGGCCTGGACGACCGCCTCGCCGCGGGCGGACTCGGAACCGCCGGCGCCGGTCGAGGCGACCGTGCCCTCGAAGACCCGGCCTCCGATCAGCACACCGAGGGCGAGCACCACCACCCAGAACCCGAGGACCCAGCGACGGTGGCGGTAACACGCCCGACCGAGGGCTGCGAGCCGCCCACCGACCTTGGGATCGGCGGGCGCGTGCGGTGCAGCGGTGTGCGAGTGGCGCATGTGCAGGAGGCCTTTCGGACAGTTGCCCCAAACGTATGCGCAACCGCATGTTCAGCCTATAGGCGTCCCATGAGCCTCATATCACACTTTCCTTCACATAAAGACCACATAAGCAGAACGAGAAACCCCCACCCGGTGACCCGGATGGGGGTTTCTCAGTGACCTACCGTCAAGGACGGAGCGTCAGCGATCAGCTCTGGCCGCCGGCCAGCTTCTCGCGGAGCGCGGCGAGCGCCTCGTCCGAAGCGAGAGCGCCGGAGCCCTCGTCGCTGCTGGAGGAGTACGAGCCACCACCGGAGACCGGGGCCTCCTCGCCGGCCTCGGCGGCAGCGGCGGCGTCGGCCTCACGGCTCTTGATGACCTGGGCCTGGTGCTGCTCGAAGCGGGACTGCGCCTCGGCGTACTGGCGCTCCCACTCCTCACGCTGCTTCTCGAAGCCGGCCAGCCAGTCGTTCGCCTCGGGGTCGAAGCCCTCCGGGTAGATGTAGTTGCCCGCGTCGTCGTACGAGGCAGCCATGCCGTACAGGGTCGGGTCGAACTCGACCGACGCCGGGTCGGCACCGAGGGACTCGTTGGCCTGCTTCAGCGAGAGGCTGATGCGGCGGCGCTCGAGGTCGATGTCGATGACCTTGACGAAGATCTCGTCGCCGACCTGGACGACCTGCTCCGGGATCTCCACGTGGCGCTCGGCCAGCTCGGAGATGTGGACCAGACCCTCGATCCCCTCGTCCACGCGGACGAACGCACCGAACGGAACCAGCTTGGTGACCTTACCCGGGACGACCTGGCCGATCTGGTGGGTCCGGGCGAACTGCTGCCACGGGTCCTCCTGGGTCGCCTTCAGCGACAGGGAGACGCGCTCGCGGTCCATGTCCACGTCGAGAACCTCGACGGTGACCTCCTGGCCGACCTCGACAACCTCGGACGGGTGGTCGATGTGCTTCCAGGACAGCTCGGAGACGTGCACCAGGCCGTCGACGCCGCCCAGGTCCACGAAGGCACCGAAGTTGACGATCGAGGAGACGACGCCGGAGCGCACCTGGCCCTTCTGCAGGGTGGTGAGGAAGGTCTGGCGGACCTCGCTCTGGGTCTGCTCCAGCCAGGCACGGCGGGACAGAACCACGTTGTTGCGGTTCTTGTCCAGCTCGATGATCTTGGCCTCGAGCTCCTTGCCGACGTACGGCTGGAGGTCGCGGACGCGGCGCATCTCGACCAGCGAGGCCGGGAGGAAGCCACGGAGGCCGATGTCGAGGATGAGACCACCCTTGACGACCTCGATGACGGTACCGGTGACGATGCCGTCCTCTTCCTTGATCTTCTCGATCGTGCCCCAGGCCCGCTCGTACTGAGCGCGCTTCTTGGACAGGATCAGACGACCCTCCTTGTCCTCCTTCTGGAGAACCAGGGCCTCGATGTTGTCACCAACGGAGACAACCTCGTGGGGGTCGACGTCGTGCTTGATCGAGAGCTCGCGAGACGGGATGACACCCTCGGTCTTGTAACCGATGTCGAGGAGCACCTCGTCACGGTCGACCTTCACGATGACGCCCTCAACGATGTCGCCATCGTTGAAGTACTTGATGGTCTCGTCAATGGCGGCGAGGAAGGCCTCGGCGTCGCCGATGTCGTTGACCGCAACCTGCGGGGTGGTGCTGACAGAGGTGTCGGTGGGGCTCGTCATTAGGAAAAGGGCTCCGGTACGGACATGAAGTCGTAGGTAATGCCACGCGGGGGGCCCGTATCGCTCCCACCGAAAGCCGGACAGCCAAGAACACGGCCCGCCAAGATCCCGTACCACGAGAACCGACGTCCGTCTTGCGACCGTGGGGTCTTCGACAGATGCGAGCGCGACCTGCTCCGTCCGAGGCGCGCAGGCCCGCAGCGCAACTTGTAGCATACGGGGACAGCCGGGCACGGTCAACGCCAAGGAAGGCGAGACCGGTAGAGGCCGGGATCGATCAGGCCATATCCTCCGAACTGCGCTCCTCACACCTGGGTGTGAGACAGGCAGCCGCAGGGGCCCACCCCGGATGCCACTGCCCGATGCCGGCACCCTGTCGGGGCCGGTCGCGGCAGTTGCGCTTCCGCACCCCATACCCTACGCGACGGGCACTACCACCTTGGCCACCACCCCCGACTTCCGGCCCGACGATCTCGACGACCTGCCCCCCGAGGGCCTGGACGAGGAGGACGACGGGGACGCCGTGCGCCGCACCGCGGGCGAGCACGAGAGCAGCCGCGCCAGCCGGCACTGGTGGGACCGCAACGCGGACGACTACCAGGACGAGCACGGGGCGTTCCTCGGCGACGACCGGTTCGTCTGGTGCCCCGAGGGACTGGACGAGGCCGAGGCCCGGCTGCTCGGCGAGGCCGGCTCGCTGAAGGGCCTGGCAGTGCTGGAGATCGGCGCCGGCGCGGCCCAGTGCTCGCGCTGGCTGGCCGCACAGGGCGCCCGGCCGCTCGCCCTGGACATCTCCTTCCGCCAGCTCCAGCACGCCCGGCGGATCGACCTCGGCCGGGGCGGCGAGCCGGTCGCCCTGGTCCAGGCCGACGCGGCGGTGCTCCCGTTCGCCGACGGCGCCTTCGACCTGGCCTGCTCGGCGTACGGGGCGGTGCCGTTCAGCGCCGACACCGCCGCGCTGATGCGCGAGGTCCACCGGGTGCTGCGACCGGGCGGACGCTGGGTGTTCTCGGTGACCCACCCGATCCGCTGGGCCTTCCCCGACGAGCCCGGCCCCGAGGGGCTGACGGCCGCCGCCTCGTACTTCGACCGCACCCCCTACGTCGAGCAGGACGAGCAGGGCCGGGCCACCTACGTCGAGCACCACCGGACCTTGGGCGACCGGGTGCGGGAGCTGACCGGCGCCGGCTTCCGGCTGCTGGACCTGATCGAGCCCGAGTGGCCGGACGGGCACGAGCAGGAGTGGGGCGGCTGGAGCCCGCTGCGCGGCCGGCTGATCCCCGGCACCGCGATCTTCGTGGCGGAGCGGGGCTGACCGGTGCGTTCCGTGGGGGTCGAACTACCGGTCCGCACCGCCGTACCCGCGCTGCACCGGGCACTGGCCGAGCGCGGGGTCGCGGTGCTGGCCGCACCGCCCGGCACCGGCAAGACCACCCTGGTGCCACTGGCCCTGGCCGGGCTGGCGCCGGGCCTGGACGGGCCGGCCCGCCGGGTGCTGGTCGCCGAACCGCGACGGCTCGCCGTACGGGCGGCCGCCCGGCGGATGGCCTGGCTGCTCGGCTCCGCCGTGGGCGAGAGCGTCGGCCACACCGTGCGCGGCGAACGCCGGGTCGGACCGCGGACCGTGGTCGAGGTGGTCACCACCGGTGTCCTGCTGCAACGCCTGCAGCGCGACCCGGAGCTGGCCGGGGTCGACCTGGTGCTGCTGGACGAGTGCCACGAACGGCACCTGGACGCGGACACCGCGCTGGCCTTCCTGCTGGACGTCCGGGCCGCGCTGCGCCCCGAGCTCCAGCTGGTCTGCGCCTCGGCGACCTCCGACACCGCGGCCTGGGCCGAGCTGCTCGGCGGCGAGGACGGCCCGGCGCCGGTGGTCGAGGCGCAGGGCGTCTCGTACCCGGTCGAGACGGTCTGGGCGCCCCCGCCGCGGGCCGTCAGGCCCCCGCAGGGCACCCGGGTGGACAGCGCGCTGCTGGAGCACGTCGCGGCCACCGTCCGGCGGGCGCTGGCCGAGCGGGACGGCGACGTGCTCTGCTTCCTGCCCGGGGTCGGCGAGATCGCCAAGGTCGCCGGACAGCTCGCCGACCAGCCGGTCGACCTGCTGCAACTGCACGGACAGGCCCCGCAGGCGGTGCAGGACGCGGCACTGGCGGCCGGCGAGCGGCGGCGGGTGGTGCTGGCCACCTCGGTCGCCGAGTCCTCGCTGACCGTGCCCGGCGTGCGGGTGGTGGTGGACTGCGGACTCGCCCGCGAGCCGCGCACCGACCACGCCCGCGGCCTGGCCGGCCTGGTCACCGTACGGGCCTCGCTGGCCGCCGGACGCCAGCGGGCCGGCCGGGCCGGACGCGAGGCCCCGGGCACCGTCTACCGCTGCTGGGCCGAGGCCGCCGACGCGCTGGCGCCCCGCTACCCGACCCCCGAGATCGCGCTGGCCGACCTCACCTCCTTCGCCCTGCAGAGCGCCTGCTGGGGCGACCCGGCGGCGGCCACGCTGGCGCTGCCCGACCGCCCCCCGGGCGGGGCGATGGCCGCCGCCCGCAAGACCCTGACGGCGCTCGGCGCGGTCGACCCGGACGGCCGGGCCACCGAACGCGGCCGACGGATCGCCCGCACCGGGCTGCACCCCCGGCTCGCCCGCGCCCTGCTGGACGGCGCGGAGCTGGTCGGCGCCCGGCGCGCCGCCGAACTGGTCGCCCTGCTGTCGGAGGAGCCCCCGCAGGCGCTCGGCGACGACCTCGCCGAGGTCTGGCGGGCGGTGCGCGGCGGCAGCGACCCGTACACCCGCCGCTGGCGGGAGGAGGTACGGCGGCTGCTGCGCGCGGTGGACACCCCGCCGACCGCGGTGCCGGACCGGACGGCGGCCGGCCTGGTGGTCGCGCTGGCACACCCCGAACGGATCGCCCGGGCCCGCGGCGCGGCCGACCGGTACCTGATGGCCTCCGGGACGGCGGCCGAACTCCCCGGCGGCGCACGGCTGTCCGGCACCGAGTGGCTGGTGGTGGCGGTCGCCGACCGGCCGGCACTCGCGCACTCGGCCCGGATCCGGCGGGCGGTGGCCCTGGACGAGCAGACCGCCCGGCAGGCCGGCGCGGCCCTGCTGACGGAGCGCCAGGAGGTCGAGTGGTCGACCCGGGAAGGCGAGTTGACGGCCCGTCGGGTGCTCGCGCTCGGCGCGGTCGAACTGGCCGCCGAGCCGCTGAAGGCACCCGATCCGGCGCTGGTGCGGGCCGCCCTGCTGGACGGGCTGGCCCGGGAGGGTGTGGGCACCCTGCTCGGCTGGCCGCCGGCCGCGGCCGGGCTGCGCGAGCGGCTGGCCTTCCTGCACCGGGTGCTCGGCGAGCCCTGGCCCGAGGTGTCCGACCAGGCCCTGCTGGCCGCCGCCGACCGGTGGCTGGAGCCCGAACTCTCCCGCGCCCGGCGGCGATCGGACCTGGCCCGGATCGACACCGCGGCGGCCCTGCAACGGCTGCTGCCCTGGGCGAGCGGGCAGGCCGGACGGCTGGACGAGCTGGCGCCCGAGCGGATCACCGTGCCGACCGGATCGCGGATCCGGGTCGACTACAGCGGCGACCGGCCGGTGCTGGCCGTGAAGCTGCAGGAGCTGTTCGGCTGGCAGGCCGCCCCGGCCCTGGCCGGCGGACGGGTACCGCTGACCGTCCACCTGCTCTCCCCCGCCGGCCGCCCGGCCGCCGTCACCGGTGATCTGGCCGGCTTCTGGCGGGAGGGCTACCGAGCCGTCCGGGCCGAGCTGCGCGGCCGCTACCCGCGCCACCCCTGGCCGGAGGACCCCGCCACGGCGGAACCCACCCGCCGGGCCAACCCGCGCCGCTGAGGCGGGCCTTCGGCCCCGGCGGCGGCCGCCGGGGCGTCCACCGAGGGGCTCGGCCAGGAGGTGCCGCCGACCTCCGGAGCCTGCCGTCAGAGCGTGAAGCCCAGCGGGTGGCGCCGCAGGAAGCGCAGGCCCTGCCGGAGGTAGCCGCGCGGGTTGGTGTCCAGGTGCGCCGCCCAGCTCGGCCGGCCCTCGCCGCGCAGCTGGGCGTAGCAGGCCAGTGCGTAGCCGTACGCCTCCTGGGTCAGGTAGCCGAGCCGGCGGCGGCTGATCCGCCCGTCCTCGGCGGTCCGGGTGAAGGCCGAGTTGGCGTTGAAGACCCCGAAGCCGAAGAAGACCGTGAGCAGGTCGGTGAGCGGCTCGCCGTCGGAGCGGCCCCGCTCGATCCGGCGCTCGGCGAGCAGCCGGACATGGCCCAGCTCGTGGGCGATGGTGGCGACCAGGGAGACCGGGCGGGCGGCCTGCTCCTGGTCGATCGCGACCACCGGCCGGCCGTGCTCGATCCGGAAGTGGCCGGCCGCCCCGCTGGAGCGCTCGGTCAGCCCCAGCTCGGCGACCAGCAGGTCGGCCTGCGGGTCGTACGGCTCCACCTCGACCAGCAGGCCGCCCGGATCCACCCCGAAGTAGCCGCAGATCCGGCCCACCAGCTCGCCGATCTGCGCCACCGAACCGTCGAAGGGCCCGGGGAAGTACTCGGCGGTCGGCAGCACCGGCGGCCGCAGCAGCACCTCGGGACCGAACTCGGCCAGCAGCCAGGCGGTCGACTCCTCGATCCAGCGCTGTTCCCTGGGCCCGACCGGGCACCTCGCCGCACCGAACATCCGCCACTCCCCCGTCGTCGCCGCGGGCGGCCCCCGCCACCCGCTGCGACCGTAGCCCGGATCAGTGCGCGGCCGCCTCCCAGTTCGGGCCGACGCCCACCGAGACGTCGAGCGGCGCGCGCAGCGGGTACGCCCCCGCCATCTGCGCCCGGACCAGGGCCTCCACCCGCTCGCGCTCGCCGGGGGCCAGCTCCAGCACGATCTCGTCGTGCACCTGGAGCAGCATCCGGGAGGCCAGGCCGGCCTTGGTGAGCTCCTCGTCGACCCGCAGCATGGCGATCTTGACGATGTCGGCCGCCGAGCCCTGGATCGGGGCGTTCAGCGCCATCCGCTCGGCCATCTCGCGGCGCTGGCGGTTGTCGCTGGTGAGGTCCGGCAGGTAGCGGCGGCGGCCGAGCAGGGTCTCGGTGTAGCCGACCGCACGGGCCTCCTCCACCACCCGGTGCAGGTACTCCCGCACCCCGCCGAAGCGCAGGAAGTAGGTGTCCATCAGGCCCTGGGCCTCGGCCGGCTTGATCCCGAGCTGCTGCGAGAGCCCGTACGCGGACAGGCCGTAGGCGAGGCCGTAGGACATCGCCTTGATCTTGCGGCGCATCTCGGCGTCGACCGCCTCCGGGGCGACCTCGAAGACCTGCGAGGCGACCGTGGTGTGCAGGTCCTCGCCGCTCTCGAAGGCCTCGATCAGCGCCGCGTCCTCGGACAGGTGCGCCATGATGCGCAGCTCGATCTGCGAGTAGTCCGCGGTGAGCAGCGCTTCGTACCCCGCACCGACCACGAAGGCGCGGCGGATCGCCCGGCCCTCCTCGGTGCGGACCGGGATGTTCTGCAGGTTCGGGTCCTGCGAGGAGAGCCGGCCGGTGGCGGCGACCATCTGGTTGAAGGTGGTGTGGATCCGGCCCTGCGGCGAGACCGTCTTGAGCAGGCCCTCCACGGTGGTGCGCAGCTTGGCCTGGTCGCGGTGGCGCAGCAGGATGACCGGCAGCTCGTTGGTGGTCTGCCCGGCGAGCCAGAGCAGCGCGTCGGCGTCGGTGGTGTAGCCGGTCTTGATCTTCTTGGTCTTGGGGAGGGCCAGCTCGCCGAACAGGATCTCCTGGAGCTGCTTGGGCGAGCCCAGGTTGAACGGGTGGCCGGCGGCGGCGTGCGCCTCCTCGACGCAGCGCTGGATCTCGGCGGCGAACTGCGTCTCCAGGCCGGTCAGCCAGTCGCGGTCGGCGGCGATGCCGTAGCGCTCCATCCTGGCCAGCAGCGCGGCGATCGGCAGCTCCATGTCGTGGAACAGCTCGACCGCGCCGACCTCGGCCAGCCGGGTCTCGAACAGCGCGGCCAGGTCGAGGATCGCCCGGGCCTGCACCATCAGCGCCTGTGCGGCGGCGGTGTCGTCCTCCTCCTCGGCGTCGAAGGAGAGCTGGCCGCTCTCCACCGCCGCGGCGGGTGCCAGCGAGCGGGCCAGGTACTCCTCGGCCAGCACGTCCAACGTGAAGGTGCGGCGGCCGGGCTTCTCCAGGTAGGCGGCGAGCGCGGTGTCGGCGGTGACGCCGGCGATCTGCCAGCCCTGCTCGGCGAAGGCGCGCATCACGTGCTTGGCGATGTGCAGGGCCTTGGGGCGGGCCGGGTCGGCGAGCCAGCCGGTGAAGGCCTGGTCGTCGGCCTCGGCCAGCTGGGCCGGGTCGAACCAGGCGGCGGTCTCGCCGGCGGCGAGGGCGATCTCCTGGACCTCGCCGGAGCCGAGCGCCCACCGGTACACCGCGGCGACCGCGACCAGGCCCTTGCCGTGCTGGTCGAGCCAGCCGGCCAGGGCGCCGGGCTCGGTGAGCAGCTCGCCGTCGACGGCCAGGCCCGGGGAGGCCTCGGCGGCGGTCTCGGGCTCGGCGCCGGCCGGGTCGATGCCCTGGATGCGGTCGCGGAAGTTGGGGTTGCGGAACTCCAGGCTCTCCATGAGCCGGCCGACGGCTTCCTTGTCGAAGGGCTCGCGGCCGAGGTCGGCCACCCCGAGCGGCAGTTCGACGTCGCGGACCAGCTCGGTCAGCACGCGGTTGCGCTTGACCGAATCGAGGTGCTCGCGGAGCTTGTCGCCGACCTTGCCCTTGACCTCGTCGGCCCGCTCGACCAGTTGCTCGAAGGAGCCGAACTGGTTGACCCACTTCGCGGCGGTCTTCTCGCCGACGCCGGGGATGCCGGGCAGGTTGTCCGACGGGTCGCCGCGCAGCGCGGCGAGGCCGGGGTACTGGGCGGGGGTGACGCCGTACTTCTCGGCGACCTTCTCCGGGGTGTAGCGGGTGAGCTCGGAGACGCCCTTGGTCGGGTAGAGCACCGTGGTGCGGTCGGTGACCAGCTGGAGCGAGTCGCGGTCGCCGGTGACGATGAGGACCTCGAAGTCCTCGGCCTCGGCGGCGGTGACCAGGGTGGCGATCACGTCGTCGGCCTCGAAGCCCTCGACGGACAGCCGCCGGATGCTCATCGCGTCCAGCAGTTCGTGGATCAGGCCGATCTGGCTGCGGAACTCGTCCGGGGTTTTGGCGCGGTTGGCCTTGTAGTCGGGGAACTCGGCGGAGCGGAAGGTCTGCCGGGAGACGTCGAAGGCGACCGCGAGGTGGGTGGGCCGCTCGTCCCGCACGGTGTTGGCCAGCATCGAGGCGAAGCCGTACACGGCGTTGGTCGGCTGGCCGGTGGTGGTGTTGAAGTTCTCCACGGGCAGGGCGTAGAAGGCCCGGTAGGCCATCGAATGCCCGTCGAGCAGCATCAGCCGGGGCCGGCCACCCGCACCCTCGCCCGCGCCCTTGCCTGCACTCTGCGTAGCCACGTCCACGTCCGTCCTGCCGGTTCCACTGCCAGCAACAGATCCTATGGCCCGGCGCCGACAACGGACGTAAGGACGCAGACCGCCGCACTCCGGCCGCCGGCGGCGCGGTCGTACGATCGCAGTCAGCACCACCACGCGATCACCCCACAGCGGCAGGAGCGCCATGACCGACGAGGCCCCCGTACTCAACGTGCCCCAGGACGTGCTCGACCACTTCGCCAAGCTCGGCGTCGATCCGGCGACCTTCTCCGGCGGCCTGCTCGGTGACAAGCTCGGCATCAAGGTCCTGGAGGCCTCACCGGACCGGGTGGTCGGCACCATGCCGGTGGACGGCAACCAGCAGCCGTACGGGCTGCTGCACGGCGGGGCGTCGGCCGCGCTGGCGGAGACGCTCGGCTCGATCGGGGCGATGCTGCACGCCGGTCCGGGCCGGTACGCGGTCGGCGTCGACCTGAACGCCACACACCACCGCTCGGCGACCTCGGGTGTGGTCACCGGCGTGGCCACCGCCGTCTTCAAGGGGCGCACGGCGGCCACCTTCGAGATCGCGGTCACCGACGACACCGGCCGCCGGATCACCAGCTGCCGGCTGACCTGCATGCTGCGGGACCTATAGCTCCGGCCGCAACTCCCTTGTACCGCCCCCTCGTTCGAATGCCGGTTTGATTCTCCCCGGACCGGGGCAGGCCATGCCGTGACGAGGGGGCGGTGGCATGTCCTGGGCACGGCGCGACGAGGGCGGGCGGGCCCCGAGGCGACCCCGCCGGGAGCCCAACTCCCCTCCCCCGCAGCTCCGCAGAGTGGCCGTGCGGCCCCGCCGACGCGCACCCGGAAGGCGGGAACTTTTCCGGATGTAACGCTGCGTAACACGCAGGCCATTCGACCGCCGGGACGGATCCCCGGAAGCACCCGCGGGGGAGATCTGCCGCGAAACCTCCATATCGGCTGCCCGTATTCCGATATCCGGACACTGGCGACCGTTCGACTCCCCCCGGACACTGCCGTCCGATTACCGGACATTCCTTGGGTGAGCTGGGGATCCGGCAGTACACCCTTCCACAGGACGAGACGCGGTCCGCTATCCGGAGCCCGAAAACCCTTGTTGGCTCAGCATGTGAGATTTTCGCCAGGGGTGCTGATAACAAGAGAATCACAGCATGTCCGGACCTCTGCCCGAGCCGCCAAACCCGTTCTAGAGTCACGGCCAGTCACCGCGCCAACCGATTGGGCCTGGCCCAGCGCGCGACCCGGCACCCGCCAGCTCTGGCGCCGTGCCTTCCTGATCCAGAAGGGGACCCTCGTGCGTAAGAGTTCACTCCTTGTCGTGAGCATTGCCGTCACCGGAGCTCTCACCCTCTCCGCCTGCGGCTCGCGCGGTGAGAAGAAGGCCGGCGACGACGCCGCCGGCGGCACCGTCGTGACCATCGGCGTCGACGCGCCGCTCACCGGTCCGCTCGCCCCGCTCGGCCTCGGCATCCAGCACTCGGCCGAGCTCGCGGCGAAGATCGCCAACGACAACAAGGAAGTTCCCGGCGTCACCTTCAAGGTCAAGGCCCTCGACGACAAGAAGTCGCCGCAGGAAGGCCAGTCCAACGCCACCGCGCTGGTCGCGGACAAGACCGTGCTCGGCGTCGTCGGCCCGCTGAACTCCGGCGTCGCCCAGTCGATGCAGCAGATCTTCGAGACCGCCAACCTGGCCGAGATCTCCCCGGCGAACACCAACCCGGCGCTGACCCAGGGCGAGAAGTTCGACACCGAGAAGAAGCGTCCGTTCAAGACCTACTTCCGCACCGCCACCACCGACGCCATCCAGGGCCCCTTCGCCGCTCAGTACGCCTACAACGACCTGAGCAAGAAGAAGGCCTACCTGATCGACGACAAGAAGACCTACGGCGTCGGTCTCGTCGCGGCCTTCCAGAAGGAGTTCACCAAGCTCGGCGGCACGGTCGCGGGCAGCGACCACATCGACGAGAACAACCTGGACTTCTCCGCCGTCGTCACCAAGGCCAAGGCCGCCGGCGCCGACATCATCTACTACGGCGGCGAGTACCCGCAGTCCGGCCCGCTCAGCGACCAGCTGAAGAAGGCCGGCGTCACCGCCCCGCTCATGGGCGGCGACGGCATGTACGACCCCGAGTACATCAACAAGGCCAACAAGAACGCCGAGGGCGACTTCGCCACCTCGGTCGGCGCCCCGGTCGAGTCGCTCGACTCCGCCAAGAAGTTCGTCGCCGACTACGCGGCCGCCAAGTACGCGGACCCGTACGCCGCCTACGGCGGTTACTCCTACGACGCCGCCTGGGCCATCGTCCAGGGCGTCAAGGCCGTCGCCGCGGCCAACGGCGGCAAGCTGCCCGACGGCGCCCGCGGCAAGGTCGTCGAGGCGCTCAGCAAGGTCAGCTTCGACGGTGTGACCGGCAAGGTCGCCTTCGACGAGTACGGCGACGCGGTCAACAAGCAGCTGACCGTCTACGTCGTGAAGAGCGGCGCCTGGACCGTCGGCAAGTCCGGCACCTTCGCCGGCTGACACTCCGGCACCACCGCGGTACGCGCCGGACCGACTGACGACGTACCGGGGCACCACATCACGAACCACCAGGCGGGGGGCGCTGTGAACCAGCGCCCCCCGCTGTACACCACCTGTACGCGAGCGGTTCGAGCCCACCCCCACAGCGAACCCACCCACCGAACCCCCTCGGAGGCCCAGCGGTGCACGAACTGCCGCAGCAGCTGGCCAACGGCCTGATCCTCGGCGCCCTTTACGGGTTGATCGCGATCGGCTACACAATGGTCTACGGCATTGTCCAGCTCATCAACTTCGCCCACGGCGAGATCTTCATGACAGGTGGGTTCGGCGCCCTCACCACCTACATCATCCTGCCGTCCGGCACCAGTCTGTGGCTGGCCCTGCCACTGATGCTGCTCGGCGGCGTCCTGGTCGCCGTCGTCATCGCCGTGGCCGCCGAGCGCTTCGCCTACCGGCCGCTGCGCGGGGCCCCGAAGCTCGCACCACTGATCACCGCGATCGGCCTGTCGATCGCCCTCCAGCAGGCCGTCGAGCAGTTCTACCCGGGCGCCAAGTCCGGCCGCAGCTTCCCGCAGCTCCCCGGCGGCCCGTACGTCTTCGGCCCGATCACGCTGCAGCCCGCCGACATCTACCTGTTCGTCGCCGCCCCGCTGTGCATGGGCGCGCTCGCCGCCTTCGTCGGCAAGACCCGCACCGGCCGCGGCATGCAGGCCACCGCGCAGGACCCCGACACCGCCAAGCTCATGGGCATCAACACCGACCGCATCATCGTGATCGCCTTCGCGCTCGGTGCCGCGTTCGCCGCCGTCGCCTCGATCGGCTGGGGCCTGCGCTACGGCCAGGTCAGCCCCACCATGGGCTTCCTCGCCGGCCTCAAGGCCTTCACCGCGGCCGTCCTCGGCGGCATCGGCAACATCTACGGCGCCATGCTCGGCGGCCTCGTCCTCGGCGTCGCGGAGGCCATGGCCACCGCGTACATCCAGGACGTCCCCGGCATGCAGCAGCTCGGCGGCGGCTCCTGGGCCAACGTGTGGGCCTTCGTCCTGCTCATCGTCGTCCTCCTCGTGCGGCCACAAGGCCTACTCGGGGAACGCGTCGCGGACCGAGCCTGAGGAAGCGGGAGACCCACACCATGAGCACCTACACGCGTCGCGTCATCCCGATGCCCCCGGCCGCGGCCAAGGCCCTGGTCGCCGTCGGCGGCCTCGCCACCGCCGCCAGCACCATGATCCACTGGACCTACACCGCGGAGTTCCCCGGCGACCTCACCGTCGACGGCTACCCCGGCGGCCTGCAGATCCTCACCCTGGTCGCCGGCCTGCTCACCACCCTGTTCGCCCTCCCGCTGTACGGCGTCAAGGGCACCCGCTGGCTCAGCCCGGCCGGCCCCGAGGCCGCCGCGCTGATCCTGGCCGCCGCGGGCCTCGCCACCACCTGGTTCACCCTGATCGCCATCAGCGTCGAGCTCGGCGGCGTCGCCAACCTCGAACCGGGCGGCTTCCTGGCCGGCCTCGCCTCGCTGATCCCGTTCATCGGCGCCCTCGGCCTGCCCCAGCGCAGCACCGAGGCCGCGGCCCCCGACACCAAGAACCCGTTCGTCGCGGCCCGCTACGCCATCACCCACCTGATCGGCGCCCGCCCCGACCAGCGCCCCGCCGCCCCGCTCAACCGCTGGGTCGAGACGCTGATCATCATCGGCGCGGCCGCCGTCGGCCTCACCGTCTTCACCTACGGCATCACCACCGAGTACGGCGAGCTGTTCATCGGCTTCCTGATCATCACCGCGCTGGGCACCTGGGCGCTGGTCCGCGGCGGCCTGCTCGCGCAGCTCACCGCCATCACCGCGCGCCACCGCGGCACCACCACCGCCGCCGCCTTCGCCGCGGCCGCCGCGTTCCCGTTCACCCAGAGCGACGACCACTTCGCCACCGTCGGCGTCAACATCCTGATCTTCGCCACGGTCGCGCTCGGCCTCAACGTCGTCGTCGGCCTCGCCGGCCTGCTCGACCTCGGCTACGTCGCCTTCCTCGGCGTCGGCGCCTACGCCGCGGCCCTGGTCTCCGGCTCCACCTCCTCCCCGGTCGGCCTGCACTTCCCGTTCTGGGCCGCCGCCCTGACCGGCATGGCCGCCGCCCTGGTGTTCGGCGTCGTCATCGGCGCGCCGACGCTGCGCCTGCGCGGCGACTACCTGGCGATCGTCACGCTCGGCTTCGGTGAGATCTTCCGGATCGCCGTGAACAGCCTCGACGGCGTCTCCGGCCCCAAGGTCACCAACGGCCCCAACGGCATCCGCAACATCCCGGACCTCGACATCCTCGGGTTCAACTTCGGCGCCGAGCACACCTTCGGGTCCTTCACCCTCGGCCGGTTCGCCAACTACTTCCTGCTGATGCTCCTGGTCACCGCGTTCGTCGTGGTCATCTTCAGCCGCGCCAACGACTCCCGGATCGGCCGCGCCTGGGTCGCCATCCGCGAGGACGAGACCGCCGCCCAGGCGATGGGCATCAACGGCTTCAAGCTCAAGCTGCTCGCCTTCGCCCTCGGCGCCGCACTGGCCGGCCTGGCCGGCACCGTGATGGCCCACGTCAGCTACAGCGTGGTGCCGGACCCCTACCAGTTCGCCGCCTCGGTGCCGCCCAACAGCGCCTTCCTGGTCGCCGCGGTCGTGCTCGGCGGCATGGGCACCATCAGCGGCCCGCTGGTCGGCGCCACCCTGCTGTACCTGATCCCCGAGAAGCTGGTCTTCCTGAAGAACTACCAGCTGCTCGTCTTCGGTATCGCCCTCGTGCTGCTGATGCGCGTCCGGCCGGAGGGCCTGATCGCCAACCGCCGCGCCCAGCTGGAGTTCCACGAGGACGCCGCCGACGCGGCACCGGAACCGACCGAGCCCGCACTCACCAAGGCAGGGGCGTGACCCGCACCATGACCACCAGCACCGTCCCCGCCCCGCGCCCGGCCGACCCGCAGAGCGCCGTCCCGATCCTCGAAGCCACCGGCGTCATCATGCGCTTCGGCGGCCTCACCGCCGTCAACAACGTCGACCTCACCGTCAACAGCGGCGAGATCGTCGGCCTGATCGGTCCCAACGGCGCCGGCAAGACCACCTTCTTCAACTGCCTCACCGGCCTCTACGTGCCCACCGAGGGCACCGTGCGGTACAAGGGCACCGTCCTGCCGCCCAAGCCCCACCTGGTCACCCAGGCCGGCATCGCGCGGACCTTCCAGAACATCCGGCTGTTCGCCAACATGACCGTCCTGGAGAACGTCCTGGTCGGCCGGCACAGCCGCACCAAGGAAGGCCTCTTCTCCGCCATCCTGCGCGGCCCGGGCTACCGGCGCGCCGAGGCCGAGAGCCGCGAGAAGGCCATGGAGCTCCTGGAGTTCTGCGGCCTCGCCCACAAGGCCGAGCACCTGGCCCGCAACCTGCCCTACGGCGAGCAGCGCAAGCTGGAGATCGCCCGCGCGCTGGCCAGCGACCCCGGCCTGCTGCTGCTCGACGAGCCCACCGCCGGCATGAACCCGCAGGAGACCCGCGCCGCCGAGGAGCTGGTCTTCGCGATCCGCGACAAGGGCATCGCGATCCTGGTCATCGAGCACGACATGCGGTTCATCTTCAACCTGTGCGACCGCACCGCCGTCCTGGTCCAGGGCCAGAAGATCGTCGAGGGTGACCGCGAGACCGTCCAGAGCGACGAGCGGGTCATCACCGCCTACCTCGGTGCGCCGCTCGAGGGCGCCACCGACGCCGCCGAGGCCACCGAGGCCCCGGCAGCAAGCACGGACACCAGCACGGAGGCAGACCAGTGACCGCGCTCCTTGAGGTCGAGGACCTCCGCGTCTCGTACGGCAAGATCGAAGCCGTCAAGGGCATCAGCTTCACGGTGAACCAGGGCGAGGTCACCACCCTGATCGGCACCAACGGCGCCGGCAAGACCACCACCCTGCGCACCCTCTCAGGGCTGCTGCGGCCCACCGCGGGCAAGATCAGCTTCGAGGGCCAGCCACTCACCACGGTGCCCGCGCACAAGATCGTCTCGCTCGGCCTGGCCCACTCCCCCGAGGGCCGGCACATCTTCCCGCGGATGACCATCGAGGAGAACCTCCTCCTCGGCGCCTTCCTCCGCAAGGACACCCCCGGCATCACCGAGGACGTGGAGCGCGCCTACACGCTCTTCCCGATCCTCGGCGAGCGCCGCAAGCAGGCCGCCGGCACGCTCTCCGGCGGCGAGCAGCAGATGCTCGCCATGGGGCGCGCGCTGATGTCCCGTCCGAAGCTCCTGATGCTGGACGAGCCCTCGATGGGCCTGTCCCCGCTGATGATGCAGAAGATCATGGCGACCATCGTCGAGCTGAAGGCCGCCGGCACCACCATCCTGCTGGTCGAGCAGAACGCCCAGGCCGCGCTCTCGCTCTCCGACCAGGGCTACGTCATGGAGACCGGCCGCATCGTGCTCACCGGCACCGGCGCGGACCTGCTCCACGACGAGTCGGTCCGCAAGGCGTACCTCGGCGAGGACTGAGCACCGCCGCCCGTACGCACCAGTGCCCCGCCGGGTCCGCCCGGCGGGGCACTGGCCTGTGGTGACGCCCGGTCAGGCCTCGGTCTCGGCCTTCTTCCGGTCCTGCGCGTCGCCCTCCTCGATCACGGCCTCGGCCACCGCCGCCATGGTCATCCGGCGGTCCATCGAGGTCTTCTGGATCCACCGGAACGCGGCCGGCTCGTTCAGCCCGAACTTGGTCTGCAGGACGCTCTTTGCCCGGTCCACCAGCTTGCGGGTCTCCAGCCGTTGGGTGAGATCCGCGATCTCCTCCTCCAGCGTGCGCATCTCGGTGTAGCGGGAGACCGCCATCTCGATCGCCGGCACCAGGTCGCTCTTGCTGAACGGCTTCACGATGTACGCCATCGCGCCCGCGTCCCGGGCCCGGTCGACCAGCTCGCGCTGGGAGAAGGCGGTGAGCATCAGGACCGGCGCCAGGTGCGCCTCGTGGATCTGCTCGGCCGCGGAGAGGCCGTCCAGGACGGGCATCTTCACGTCCAGGATCGCCAGGTCGGGCTTGAGCTCCTCGACCAGCCGCACCGCGGTCGCGCCGTCGCCCGCCTCACCGACGACGGTGTAGCCCTCCTCCTCCAGCATCTCCTTCAGGTCGAGGCGGATCAGCGCCTCGTCCTCGGCGATGACAATTCGGGTGATCTGGGGCAGGTCGGTCTCAAGCGGCTGGGGCTGCTCGTCGGCGGTGCTCACGGGGCTCCTCGTTCCGGCGGGGTGCTGCATGCACGAGCCTACCTAGCTGCGCCCGATCGCGTGCACAGGGTATCCTTCTGACGCTCAACCTCGCCGGGTTGGTGGAATGGCATACACGGATGTCTCAAACACATCTGCCTGAGAGGGCTTGCGGGTTCGAATCCCGCACCCGGCACAGCGATTTCCCTTTGAATCCAATCCCGCAGGAGATTGGGCGAAGTTCATCACCTTGGGTGGCACTTAACGTCGAAGCCCTTCGCACACCGACCGGCGTTCGATCCTGGGCGGCATGGTCGAACACTCCACGCGCGAACAGGCCCTCCACCTCCTCCGCAAGGGCCGCCCCAATGCCGAGGTCGCCCGCCGGCTCGGGGTGCCGGTCGGAACGGTGGGCTGGTGGAAGCACCGGGATCTGGCCGAGCGCAACGCCCTCCCCGGGCGCAAACGCTCCACCTGTCCGCACTGTCACGGGGATCCCCTGGACGGCGCCGCCTACACGTACCTGCTCGGCCTGTACCTGGGCGACGGCCACATCATCCAGCCCAAGCAGCACCGCGCACCCAACCTCGCCATCACCTGCGACGACAAATGGCCGGGCCTCCAGGACGCCGCCGAGCAGGCCATGCGCCAGGTGTTGCCCAACAACACCCCCTGCCGGGTGCGACGCACCGGATGCCATGACGTGAAGGTCTACTCGAAACACCTGCCCTGCTACTTCCCCCAGCACGGGCCCGGGAAGAAGCACGAGCGTCCGATCGAGCTGGCCCCCTGGCAGCAGGCCCTGGTGGACGCCCACCCCTGGGGCCTGGTCCGCGGGCTGATCCACTCCGACGGGTGCCGGATCACCAACTGGGCCACCCGGACCGTCGAGGGCGTGGTGCGCCGCCACGAGTACCCCAGGTACTTCTTCACCAACACCTCCGGCGACATCAGGCGGATCTTCACCGACACCCTCGACACCCTGGGCGTGGCATGGAAGGCGTCCGTCCCCCGGCCGCAGGGGCAGGTCAACGTGTCCATCGCCCGGCGGGCGTCGGTGGCGTTGCTGGACGAGCATGTGGGGGCCAAGTGGTGACGGCGCAGCCCTCCCCCCGGAGGGCTGCGCCGTCGGTCGGTGGGTGGGTGGTCAGCCGGTGGGGCCGCTGGCCTTGACGCCGGTGGCGGGGAGGACGGCGGTGGCGGGGGTGGCGTGGTCGGGGTCGGTGACGGAGAGGGTGTAGTCGCCGTCGGTGGCGCCGGAGAAGACGAACCAGGCGACCTGGTCCTGGCGGCCGGGGCGGTCGGGGTAGATGGCCTCGATCGGGGCGACGGTGGGGCCGATCTCCTCGCCGCCGGGGAGCTTCAGCCGCAGGCTGCCGCCGTCGACGGCCATCCCGGCGGGGCCGACCTGCCCGGTCATGTCGAAGACGACGAGCAGGCCGCGCTGGCCGAGTGTGAGGGCGCCGCTGCCGTTGCCGCCGCCGACGTCGGCGCGGAGCTGGGCGGTCTTGAGGTTGAGGGTCAGGCGCCCCGAGGTGAGGGTGGGGTTGGCCGGGAGCTTGAGGTCGACGGGGGCGAGGGTGACGGCGGGGCGGCCGCCGGTGCCGAGCGGGACGACCGCCTGGGCCTGGCCGGCGTCGCCGAGGACCAGGGAGGCGCCGTCGAGGGAGAAGGCGCCGGTGCCGGTGAAGGTGAGCGGCAGCGGGTTGCTCGCACCGGGGGTGGGCGGGACGGCGGCGCCGCGGTCGCCGGTGAGCGGGGTGCCGTTGACGTCGATGGCGATGTCGGGCCAGTCGCGGACGGCGGTGGTCCTGAAGGTGTTGGTGACGGTGGTGGCGAGGGTGACCTTGAAGTGTTCGCCGTCGGGGTCCGGGGCGTAGGTGGCGCTCTTGACGTCGAAGCGCAGGCCGCCCCAGTAGGCGGTCTTTCCGATGGTGACGGTGCCGGCCTTGCCGGTGGCCGCCGCGGTGGCGGCCGCGGTGCCGGAGCCGGCGCCGGGGGTGGTGGTGGCACCCGTGGTGGCGGCCGGGGCGGCGTCGTCGCTGCCGTCGGGCTGGCAGGCGGTGGCGAGGCCTGCGGTGAGGAGGGCTGCGGCGAGGGCGAGGGCGGTGGTTCTGCGCGGTCTGCTGCTGCTCATGGCGGGTTGGTCCCCTTGTGGGCGGCCCTGCTGCCGGGCCGGTCGAGGGGAACGTACCCGGCCGGGCGGGGCGCGGGGGGCGCTGTGACCGGATGGGGACGGTTCCGGTGCCCGGCCGCCGTGATCGGTGCCGGACCGTGAAGGCCGCCGGACGCACGAGGGCGCCGCCCCCTCCCAAAGGGGCGGCGCCGGTGCGGTGTTGCGGGGCGGGGTGCGGGCGGTCAGTTGTGGAGTTCGCCGACGTGGTGCACCCGGACCAGGTTGGTGGAGCCGGCCAGGCCGGGGGGCGAACCGGCGGTGATGATGACGATGTCGCCGCGCCGGCAGCGGCCGAGGCTGAGCAGCTGGGCGTCGACCTGGGCGACCATCTCGTCGGTGGTGGGGACGAAGGGGCCGAGGAAGGTCTCCACGCCCCAGGTGAGGGCGAGTTGGCTGCGCACGGCGGGCTCGTAGGTGAAGGCGAGCACCGGGATGGGCGAGCGGTAGCGGGTGAGCCGGCGGGCGGTGTCGCCGCTCTGGGTGAAGGCGATCAGGTACTTGGCGTCGAGGAAGTCGCCGATCTCGGCGGCCGCGCGGGCGACGGCGCCGCCCTGGGTGCGGGGCTTGTTGTGCTCGGTGAGCGCCGGCAGGCCGGCGGCGAGGATGTCGGCCTCGGCCGCCTCGATGATGCGGCTCATGGTCTTGACGGTCTCGACGGGGTACTTGCCGACCGAGGTCTCCCCGGAGAGCATCACGGCGTCGGTGCCGTCGAGCACGGCGTTGGCGACGTCGGAGGCCTCGGCCCGGGTGGGCCGGGAGGCATTGATCATCGAGTCGAGCATCTGGGTGGCGACGATGACCGGCTTGGCGTTCCGCTTGGCCAGCTTGACGGCGCGCTTCTGGACGATCGGCACCTGCTCCAGCGGGAGTTCGACGCCGAGGTCGCCGCGGGCGACCATGATGCCGTCGAAGGCGTCCACGATGGCTTCGAGATTCTCGACGGCCTGCGGCTTCTCGATCTTGGCGATCACCGGGAGGACGCGTTCCTCCTCGGCCATGATCCGGTGCACCTCGTCGATGTCCTTGGCGCTGCGGACGAAGGAGAGGGCGATCAGGTCGACCCCGGTCCGCAGGGCCCAGCGCAGGTCGGCGACGTCCTTGTCGCTGAGCGCGGGCACCGAGACGGCGACGCCGGGGAGGTTGAGGCCCTTGTGGTCGGAGATCAGGCCGCCCTCGATGACGATGCAGTGCACCCGGGGGCCGTCGACGTGGGTGACCTCCAGGCAGACCCGGCCGTCGTCGATCAGGATGCGCTCGCCGCGGGAGACGTCCGCGGCGAGGCCCTTGTAGGTGGTCCCGCAGATGTCGCGGTCGCCCTCGATGTCCTCGACGGTGATGGTGAACTCGTCACCGCGTTCAAGAAGTACCGGTCCGTCGGCGAAGGTGTCGAGTCTGATCTTCGGGCCTTGGAGGTCGACGAGGACGCCGACACTGCGGCCGGACTCGTCGGAGGCTTTGCGGACCCGGCGGTAGCGTTCCTCGTGCTCCAGCTGGGACCCGTGGCTCAGGTTGAATCGGGCGATGTCCATTCCGGCGTCGACCAGGGCTTTGATCTGGTCGTACGAGTCGGCGGCCGGCCCGAGGGTACAGACGATTTTTGCTCGGCGCATACCTCTAGAGCGTAGGCATTACCGGCGCGTAACAACGAGGTTCCGGCGGGCCGAGCGGTGGCGGTTGCAGAAAGTTTTGATTAACAAACTGACACATCGTGACTTGCCGCGCACGGAGTTGGAGTTACCGCCGATGGACAGACCGCCGCGAGCTGCACGGACGGCCGTCCGGGCGGCCGGCGGGCGGTGGTTCGGGTGAGAGCAATCCCGGCCGGTTGACGTACGGCGGTTCGACCCCGGTGACCCGGCGCGGTCGGCGCGTCACGCCGGGGTCGCCAAGATCTCACCTGCCGGAAACGTCCGGGGTCTGGCCCCGGCACGTTCGGGCGGGCAGACTTCTACGCGCGTCACGACCTGGTCCCGCCAGTGCAGCTGACGGTCCGTCCGCCCCACGTTGGAGTCGTTCATGCCCCTGAACCGCCGTGATTTCGTGACCCGCTCCGCCGCCACCGCGGCCGGCGCCGCCCTGGTCGGCGCCGTCCCCGTGGCCGCCGCGACCCCGGCCGCCGCCAAGGGCGTCGACGAGGTGGCCGGGAGGGCGCCGGTCAAGGAGTCCTTCACCGTGATGGGCACCACCGACCTGCACGGACACGTGCTGAACTGGGAGTACTTCACCGACTCCGAGTACGACGACAAGGCGCACAACGACGTCGGCCTGGCCAAGATCTCCACCCTGGTGAAGCAGGTCCGCGAGGAGAAGGGCTGCCACCGCACCCTGCTGATCGACGCGGGCGACACCATCCAGGGCACCCAGCTGTCGTACTACTACGCCCGGGTCGAGCCGATCACCGGCAAGCGCCCGCCGAAGCACCCGATGGCCGCCGCGATGAACGCGATCGGCTACGACGCGGCCGCGCTCGGCAACCACGAGTTCAACTACGGCATCCCGCTGCTGCGCGCCTACGAGAAGCAGCTGGACTTCCCGCTGCTGGGCGCCAACGCCCAGGACGCGAAGAGCGAGCGGCCGGCCTTCGCCC
This sequence comes from Kitasatospora sp. NPDC049258, assembly GCF_040678895.1. Classification (NCBI taxonomy): domain Bacteria; kingdom Bacillati; phylum Actinomycetota; class Actinomycetes; order Kitasatosporales; family Streptomycetaceae; genus Kitasatospora; species Kitasatospora sp. NPDC049258. The sequence continues at coordinate 145,772 of NZ_JBFAQT010000008.1, read as the reverse complement.
CGTACGTGATCAAGGAGCTGCGCCTCGGCCACGGGCGGCCGCTGCGGGTGGGCATCCTCGGGCTGACCAACCCGGGCATCGCCATCTGGGACAAGGCCAACGTCTCGGGGCAGCTGGTCTTCCCCGGCATCGTCGAGATGGCGCAGAAGTACGTGCCGCGGCTGCGGGCGGCGGGCGCCGACGTGGTGGTGGTGGCCTCGCACTCGGGCATGGACGAGGTGTCCTCCTACGGCGACCAGCTGCCCTGGCCGGAGAACGCCTCGGTGCAGCTGGCCGAGACCGTGCCGGGCGTGGACGCGGTGCTGGTCGGCCACGCGCACAAGGAGATCCCGCAGCGGCTGGTGGTCAACAGGACCACCGGGAAGACCGTGGTGCTCTCCGAGCCGCTGTGCTGGGGCGAGCGGCTGACCTGCTTCGACTTCGAGGTGGAGTACCGGCACGGTGCGTGGTCGGTCACCGCCGTCACCTCCCGGGTGCTGAACTCCAACACGGTGGCCGAGGACCCGGCGATCGTGAAGCTGATCGGCGCCCAGCACAAGAAGGTGGTCGGCTACGTCAACCAGGTGATCGGCACCAGCAAGACCGAACTGTCCATCGCCGAGGCCCGGTTCAAGGACGTGCCGATCATCGACCTGATCGGCCGGGTGCAGGCGGACGCGGTGAAGGCGGCGCTCGCCTCGACCTCGTACGCGGCGCTGCCGGTGCTGGCGCAGGCCGCGCCGTTCAACCGGACCGCGCTGATCCCGGCCGGCGAGGTGAAGCTGCGGGACGCGGCGGGGCTGTACATCTACGAGAACACCCTGGAGGCCCGGCTGCTGACCGGCGCCCAGATCAAGGACTACCTGGAGTACTCCGCCCGGTACTTCGCACAGCTGGCGCCGAGCGACCCGGTCAACCTGGACACCCTGACCAATCAGCTGAACATCCCGGACTACAACTACGACTCGGTCTACGGCGTCTCCTACGACATCGACCTGACCCAGCCGGTGGGCTCGCGGATCACCGGGCTGTCGTACGAGGGCAAGCCGGTCGAGGCGGCGGCGCAGTTCGTGCTGGCGGTGAACAACTACCGGGCCAACGGCGGCGGCAACTTCCCGCACGTGGCGGCGGCCACCAAGGTCTGGTCCGACTCGGACGAGATCCGCAACACGATGATCGCCTGGGTGAAGGCCAAGGGCGTGATCGACCCGGCCGAGATCAGCGGTGGCACCTGGCGGCTGGTGCGCGCGGGCGTGCCGCTGTTCCAGGGCGTGTCCGACAAGCCCTAGCGGCTCCGCGCACCGGTGGGCGGCGGGCCCGGCAGCAGCGAGCTGCCGGGCCCGCCGCGGCCGTCAGCCCGCGAAGCGGCCGAGGGCGACGAAGGCGGCGAGCAGCAGCAGCACGGCGTTCACCGGCAGCGAGGCGTACTCGCCCCGGCGCTGGTGGATCCGGGCCGCGACCAGCTGGACCACGGCCAGGCCGGCGGCGGCGATCGGGGTGAGGACCGGGGCGATGCCGGTGGCCTGCGGCAGCACCAGGCCGAGGGCCCCGAGTATCTCGACCAGGCCGATCAGGCGCAGGGACCGCTCCGAGTGGTCCGCGACCCAGCCCATCCGCGGGTTCTCCAGCAGCTTGGCCCGCGACTGTCCGGCCTTGGTCAGGCCGGCGGCGAGGTAGAGCGCGGCCAGCAGGCCGGCGACGATCCAGAGCGTGAGGTTCAACGGGGGCTCCCGGTGCCATTGGTTACCATCAGTGCGTTGCCGCATGATGCGTGACTTTCAGGACTCCTACAAAAGGCACACGGCTGTGCGTGACGAACAGGAAGGTGCCCGATGGCCGACGAGAGGGTGGCGGCGCCGATGGCCTGTCCAGGGCCGGACGAGGCCCGGGCGGTGCGGGAGCTGCTGGACCGGATCGGGGACAAGTGGAGCCTGCTGGTGATCGGCACCCTGCACGGCGGCCCGCTGCGCTTCGGTGAGCTCCAGCAGGCGGTGGCGGGCATCTCCCAGCGGATGCTGACCCGCACCCTGCGGCACCTGGAGCGGGACGGGCTGGCGACCCGGACGGCGTTCGCCGAGGTCCCGCCGCGGGTGGTGTACGAGCTGACCGAGCTGGGGCGGACCTTGATCACCCCGGTGCGGGCGCTGGCCCGGTGGGCGGAGCTGCACCACCGGCAGATCGACGCCAACCGGGAGCGGTTCGACACCGGCCGACCGGGGCACGAGGGCACAGGTACGCGGACCCAGGAGGGGACATGATCTTCGAGACCGAGCGGCTGACCGTCCGGCAGTGGACGGCGGACGACGTGGACCGCGCCTTCGACCTCTACTCGCGCTGGGAGGTGGCCCGTTGGCTGGGGTCGACGCCCCGGGCGCTGGAGGCGCGGGCGGAGGCCGAGGCGCTGGTGGAGCGGTTCCGCGGCCGGGGCGCCGATCCGCGGTTCGGCTGCTGGGCGGTGCAGGTGCGCGGGACGGACGTGGTGGCGGGCACCGTGCTGCTGGTGCCGATCCCGGGCGGCGGCGGGGAGGTCGAGGTGGGCTGGCACTTCCACCCGGACTCCTGGGGCCGCGGGTATGCGACCGAGGCGGCCCGCGGGGCCCTGGCGAAGGGGTTCGCCGAGGGGCTGCCGGAGGTCTTCGCGGTGACGTACCCGGACAACACGCCCTCCCAGGCGGTCTGCCGCCGGCTGGGCATGGAGCCGCTGGGGCGGACCGACCGCTGGTACGGGACGGAGCTGGAGGCGTTCCGGCTGGCCGCCGGATGAGGCCGCCGCACCTGCTCGGCCGGCTGCCCGGTGCGGCCGCTCAGGCCGCCCCGGCCGACGGCCGCTCCGCCGCGGTGGGCACGCCGAGCCGCTCCAGCAGCAGCAGGGCCGGGACGGCGGCGAGGCTGAGGCCGCCGAGCAGGGCCCAGGGCCAGGCCGGGCCCTGGGCCAGCAGCAGGGTCAGCAGCCAGGGTGCGGCGGTCTGGCCGAAGGTCCAGGAGAGCTGGTAGACGGCCAGGTAGCGGCCGCGCAGCGCCGGATCGGCCAGTCGGACGCTGAGTTCCTCGGAGTACGGGGAGGCCACCGTCTCGGCGAGGTTGTAGACCAGCATGGCCAGGTGCGCGCCGGCCACGGCGGCCCAGCCGGGCGCGGCGGCGAGCAGGGCGAAGAGGGCGAAGGCCAGCACGTTGAGCAGCGATCCGGCGGCGATCACCCGGGTCGGGCGCAGGTGCCTCAGGCGGCGGGCGACGGCGGTCTGGGTGAGGACGATCTGGGCGCTGTTGAGGACCAGCAGGGAGCCGGCCACCCAGGCCTGCTGGTGCAGGCCTTCGGTGAGGTAGAGGGCGAGCAGCAGGCTGAGCACGAGCGAGGCGAAGACGAAGCTGAGGTTGACGGCGACCAGCAGCAGGTAGCGGCCGTCGCGCAGGACGCTGCGGTAGCTGCCCTGCGGTCCGGTGCGGGCGGTGGTGGGGGCGTTGAGGGGGCGCCAGGTGGCGAGCAGCAGGGCGGCGAGGGCGAAGCTGACGGCGTTGCCGAGGACGGTGGCGCGCAGTCCGGTGGTGCCGCCGAGGGCGAGCAGCAGGGCGCCGGCGGCGCCGCCGAGGGCCAGGCCGCCGTTGCGCAGGGCGCCGATCAGGGCGAACCAGCGGGGGCGGTCCTCGGGTTGGCCGGCGAGCACCACGAGGCCGGTGCTGGCGGTCCAGTAGGCGGCGGTGCCGATCTGGGCGAGAGCGACCACGGTGACGATCTGCCAGGTCTGGTGGGCAGCGAGGAAGGCGGTGTGGGCGAGGGCGGAGAGCAGGTTGGCGGTGGCGGCGACCCGGCGGGCGCCGTAGCGGTCGATCAGCGGGCCGATCAGGATCGCGGTGGGCAGGGCGAGCAGCCGGGCGAGGCTGATGGCGGCGCCGATGGCGGGCAGGCCGAGGGCGGTGGTGCGGGCGAAGTAGACGACGGTGAAGGCGAGCAGGAGTCCGCTGCCGAGGCTGTCGATCAGGTGGGCGCCGAGGAGGTTACGCTGCCGGGCGGTGCTCGGGCGGGTGCGGGGCGGGGGCAGGATCGTGCTGGTCATGCGGCGATCCTCGGGCGGCCGGCCCGGGGCGCCCAGAGATTTCGCCCGGGTGGAATCCTCGGCCGATCGAACCATCGGAGGATTGGGTGCTGACGCTGGAGTTCTCGGCGCAGGACGTGGCGCTGACCCGGTTCGCCTGCTCGCCGCTGTGGGAGGTGGTGAACAGCGTGCAGGTGCTGAAGGAGCCGGGTGAGCACGCGGTGCACCTGCCGTGGGTCCGGCAGGCCCGGGCGCGGCTGGCGGGGGTGGATTTCGGGCTGCTGGAGCAGCTGGTGCCGGTGCCGACGGTGTACACGCCGGACTTCCTGACGCCGGTGCCGGCGGGCTGGTCGCCGTCGCTGGAGGAGGAGTTGGCGCGGCTGGTGGCGACCGATCCGGCGCAGGTGCGGGTGGATCTGGACCGGTTCGAGGGGCCGCTGCCGCCGCTGGTGGCGTGGCTGCGGGCGGAGCCCGCGGCGGGGCTGGCCCGGCTGGCGGTGGAGGTGCGGGCGTACTGGGCGGCGGTGCTGGAGCCGTGCTGGCCGCGGATCGTGCGGCTGGTGGAGGGTGAGGTGCTGCGCCGGGCGCGGCAGATGTCGGTGGGCGGTCCGGCGGCGCTGTTCGAGGATCTGCATCCGCGGGTGTCCTGGGCGGGTGGGACGCTGCGGGTGGCGCATCTGTGGTTCGCGGCGGAGCGGGTGCTGGACGGCGGCCGGGGGCTGGTGCTGGTGCCGTCGGTGTTCGCCTGGCCGGGGGTGTACTCGCAGTCGAATCCGCCGGGGCAGCCGGGGCTGGTGTATCCGCCGCGCGGGGTGGCGACGCTGTGGGAGCGGTCGGTGCCGGTGCCGGACGGTCTGGCGGGGGTGCTGGGGCGGGCCCGGGCGCTGCTGCTGGTGGAGTTGGGGGCGCCGGCCTCGACGACGGAGCTGGCGGAGCGGACCGGCCTGTCGGCGCCGAACGTCTCGCACCATCTGACGGCGCTGCGCGGGGCGGGTTTGGTGGCGCGGCACCGGACGGGGCGTTCGGTGCTCTACCTGCGGACGGCGGCCGCGGAGACCCTGGTGGCGGCCGCACCGTCGGCGGGCGAGCCGGGATGACGGGGCCGCGCCGGGGCCGCGCAGGAGCCGTACCGGGGCCACCCGGAGGCCGGGGCGGCCCGGCCGGTAGGCCGCGCCGCCCCGTCACCGCCCCGTCACCGCCCCGTCCTAGAACGGGAAGTGGCTGCGCTCGTGCTGGATGGAGATCCACTTGAGCTTGGTGAAGGCCTCCACGGTGGCATCGCCGTTGAGCCGGCCGACGCCGGAGCTCTTCTCGCCGCCGAAGGGGACGATCGGCTCGTCGTGGATGGTGCCGTCGTTGATGTGGATCATGCCGGTCTCGATCCGCTGGGCCAGCCGGACGCCGCGCTCGACGCTGGCGGTGTGCACGGCGCCGCTGAGGCCGAACGGGGTGTCGTTGGCCATCTCGACGGCCTCGTCCTCGCCGTCGAAGGGCAGCACCACGACGACCGGGCCGAAGAGTTCGTGGTGCAGGATCGGGGCGTCGGCGGGGATGTCGGTGAGGACCACCGGGTCCATCAGGGTGCCGACGGTGGAGCCGCGCAGCAGGACGGTGGCGCCCTGGTCGACGGCCTGGTCGACCTGGGCGGTGACCGAGTCGGCCTGGGCCGAGTTGATCAGCGGGCCGATCTGGGTGGCCGGGTCGAGCGGGTCGCCGACCTTGAGACCGGCGATCTTGCGGACGAACTTCTCGGTGAACTCCTCGGCGACGCTGCGGTCGACCAGGACGCGGTTGGCGGCCATGCAGACCTGGCCCTGGTGGGCGAAGCGGCTGAACACGGCGGCGTCGACGGCGTAGTCGAGGTCGGCGTCGTCGAGCACGATCAGCGCGCTGTTGCCGCCGAGTTCGAGCACGGTGCGCTTGAAGTGGCCGGCGGCGACCTGGGCGACGTGCCGGCCGACCTTGTCGGAGCCGGTGAAGGCGATCACCTTGGGCACCGGGTGCTCCAGGAAGGCGTCGCCGATCTCGGCGATGTCGGTGAGCAGCACGTTCAGCAGGCCGGCGGGCAGGCCGGCGTCCTCGAAGATCTTGGCGATCAGGGTGCCGCCGGTGATCGGGGCGTCCTGGTGCGGCTTGAGGACGACGCCGTTGCCGAGGGCGAGCGCGGGGGCGACGGCCTTGAGCGAGAGGAAGAGCGGGAAGTTGAACGGGCTGATCACGCCGACCACGCCGACCGGCAGCCGGTAGAGGCGGTTCTCCTTGCCGTCCACCGGGGAGGGCAGGATCCGGCCCTCGGCGCGCAGCGAGAGCTGCATGGCCTCGCGCAGCATGTCGCGGCAGAGCGAGAGTTCGAAGCCGGCCTTGAGCCGGGTGCCGCCGAGCTCGGCGATGATGGTCTCGGTGATCTCCTGCTCGCGCTCCTCCAGCAGCCGCAGCGCGCGCTCGAAGACCAGCCGGCGGGTGTACGGGTTGAGCTTGCCCCAGTCCTTCTGGGCCCGCTCGGCGGCCCGGTAGGCCTGGTCGACCTCCTCGACGGTGGCGACCGTGATGGCGGCCAGCTTCTCCCCGGTGTACGGGTTGAGGTCGACGATGTCCCAGGAGCCGCTGCCGGCTCGCCACTGGCCGTCGATGTACTGCAGCGACAGTTCCTCGATGTAGGACATCCGATGCCTTTCACTGGGGCGCGGGGCGGCCCGGTCCAACTGACGAGACATCATCGTACTGATGTGTCAGTCCTCTTGGAGGATGGAGTGCAGAAGGGCGAGGGTGCGCTCGGGCGAGAGTCCGTCGGCGCGCAGCCGCTCCACCGCGGCGAGGTACTCGCCGACCTCGGCGGGCTTGTCCAGGTAGAGCGCGCCGGTGAACTGCTCCAGGTAGACCAGGTCGGGCAGGTCCCGTTCGGGGAAGCTCAGGAGGGTGAACGAGCCGCTCTCGGCGGCCAGTCCGCCGCCGCCGAGCGGCATCACCTGGAGGGTGAGCTGCGGCAGCGCGGCGAGCTCGACCAGGCGGTGCAGCTGGCGGCGCATCACCTCGGGGCCGCCGCAGGGGCGGCGCAGCGCGGCCTCGTCCACGATCACCAGCAACTCGGGGGCGGGCCGGGCCTGGAGCAGCCGCTGGCGGCGCAGCCGGACGGTGACCCGGCGGTCGATCTCGGCCGCGCTGGCGGTGGGGTTGCCCAGGCGCACCACGGCGCGGGCGTACTCCTCGGTCTGCAGCAGGCCGGGGACGAACTGGAGCTCGTAGCTGCTGATCGAGGCGGCGGCCTCCTCCAGCCCGAGGTAGGGCTGGAACCAGCCGGGCACCACGTCGCCGTACGCCTGCCACCAGGCCGGGGCATTGGCCTCCTGGAGCAGGTCGAGGACGGCCGCGCGGCTGTCGTCCTCGTGCACGCCGTAGAGGGTGAGCAGGTCGGCGACGTCGCGGGTCTTGAAGCCGACCCGGCCGAGCTCCATCCTGCTGATCTTGGACTCGGAGGCGCGGATCGAGTATCCGGCCTGTTCCCTGGTCACGCCGCTGGCCTCGCGGAGCCGGCGGAGCCGGGAGCCCAGCACCATGCGCCGCGCGGTCGTCCCGCTGCCCGCTTGCTGGCCGCTCATCCCGGATGACCTCCGCCGATCGAACCCGCGTTCTCCAACTGCGGCATCCTTTCACCCCGGGGTGCCGCGCGGCCAGGAATAGGCGAAATCTCAACTTCCGGGAAGTGGAACGGCGCCTGCCCCATAACCTTGGTCGGGGAAATGGGCAGGCGCCGTAGGACCGGGCCCGGCGGCTCTGGCGGGCACGGTTGGTGCAACCGGGCCAAGGTGCGGCCCGGCGGATCGGGTTGAGGGTAGGGCGGCCCGTCAGACCACGAGCGGTCGGTCGGTCGGGCGGATCGGGGCGGGCAGCGGGGTCTTGCCGCCCAGGTACTTGTCCACCGCGGCGGCCGCGGAGCGACCTTCGGCGATGGCCCAGACGATCAGCGACTGGCCGCGGCCGGCGTCACCGCACACGTAGACGCCGTCGACGTTGGTGCCGAACTTCCCGTCGCGGGCGACGTTGCCGCGCGGGTCCAAGTGTACGCCGAGCTGATCGACCAGACCGTTCTTCACGTCCGTGCCGGTGAAGCCCATCGCCAGGGTGACCAGCTGCGCGGGCAGCACCCGCTCGCTGCCCGGCACCGGCTCGAACCGGCCGTCCTTGAACTCGACCTCGACCAGGTGGAGTTCCTGGACGTTGCCGTCCTCGTCGCCGCTGAAGTGGGTGGTGTTGACGGAGTACAGCCGCTCGCCGCCCTCCTCGTGCGCGGAGGTGACCTTGTAGGTCATCGGCATGGTCGGCCAGGGCTGGTGGCCGGGGCGCTCCTCGCCGGGGCGCGGCATGATCTCCAGCTGGGTGACCGAGGCGGCCCCCTGCCGGTGCGCGGTGCCGACGCAGTCCGCACCGGTGTCGCCACCGCCGATCACCACGACGTGCTTGCCCTTGGCGCTGATCGGGGACTCGACGTAGTCGCCCTCCTGCACCTTGTTGGCCAGCGGGAGGTACTCCATCGCCTGGTGGATGCCGGCCAGCTCCCGGCCGGGCACCGGCAGGTCGCGGGCGGTGGTGGCGCCGGCCGCGATGACCACCGCGTCGAAGCGGTCGCGCAGCTGCTGGCCGGTGATGTCCTCGCCGACGTGCACGCCGGTACGGAACCGGGTGCCCTCCGCGCGCATCTGCTCGATGCGGCGGTTGATGTGGCGCTTCTCCATCTTGAACTCGGGGATGCCGTACCGCAGCAGGCCGCCGATCCGGTCGGCGCGCTCGTAGACCACCACGGTGTGCCCGGCCCGGGTGAGCTGCTGGGCGGCGGCCAGCCCGGCCGGCCCAGAGCCGACCACGGCCACCGTCTTGCCGGACAGCCGCTCCGGCACCTGGGCGGCCACGCCGCCCCGGTCCCAGGCCTTGTCGATGATGGTGACCTCGACGTTCTTGATGGTCACCGCGTCCTGGTTGATCCCCAGCACGCAGGCCGACTCGCACGGCGCCGGGCACAGCCGCCCGGTGAACTCCGGGAAGTTGTTGGTCGCGTGCAGCCGCTCGATCGCGCCGGTCCAGTCGTCCCGGTAGGCGAGGTCGTTCCACTCGGGGATGAGGTTCCCGAGCGGGCAGCCGTTGTGGCAGAACGGGATGCCGCAGTCCATGCAGCGGCCGGCCTGCTTGGTGATGATCGGCAGGAGGCTCCGCTCGACGTAGACCTCGTTCCAGTCGCGGAGCCGAACGTCCACCGGGCGGCGCTCCGCCAGCTGCTTGGGCGTGGTCAGGAAGCCCTTGGGGTCAGCCATGTGCCGCCTCCATCATCTTGCGAGTGGTCTCGGACTCGGAGAGCCCGTCGCGCTCAGCGGCGTCCTTGGCGGCGAGCACAGCCTTGTAGTCGGTCGGCATGATCTTGGAGAAGCGGCTGACGCCGCTGCCCCAGTCGGCCAGGAGCTCGGCGGCGACGGTGGAGCCGGTCTCCTCGTAGTGCTGCTGCACGGTCTCGCGCAGCCACTCCCGGTCGGCGGCGGTCGGGGCCTCGATGCCCACCATGCCGTCGTTCACGTTCGCCGGGCGCAGGTCCAGGACGTAGGCGATGCCGCCGGACATGCCCGCCGCCAGGTTGCGCCCGGTCTCGCCGAGGACCACCACCCGGCCGCCGGTCATGTACTCCAGGCCGTGGTCGCCCACGCCCTCGACCACCAGGGTGGCACCGGAGTTGCGGACGGCGAAACGCTCACCGGCCTTGCCGCGCAGGTGGATCCGGCCGCTGGTGGCACCGTAGCCGATGGTGTTGCCGGCGATCACGTGGCTCTGGGCGTCGGCGCCGATGGCGGCCGCCTCCCGGGCCGGGCGGACGATCAGCACGCCGCCGGACAGGCCCTTGCCGACGTAGTCGTTGGCGTCGCCCTCCAGGCGCAGCGTGATGCCGCGCGGCACGAAGGCGCCGAAGGACTGGCCGGCCGAGCCGGTGAAGGTCACGTCGATGGTGCCCTCGGGCAGGCCCTCGCCGCGGTACCGCTTGGTCACCTGGTGGCCGAGCATGGTGCCGACCGTGCGGTTGACGTTGCGGATCGGCAGCTGGATGCGGACGGCGTCGCCGCGCACCAGGGCGTCCTCGGCCAGCTCGATCAGCTGGTTGTCCAGCGCCTTGTCGAGCGCGTGGTCCTGGCCGGTGGTGTGGTGCAGGGCCGCGCCCTCGGGGAGCTCGGGCACGTGGAACAGCGGGGCCAGGTCGAGGCCGGCGGCCTTCCAGTGCGTGATGGCGTCGGCGGCGTCGATGTGCTCGGCGTGGCCGACGGCCTCCTCGATGGAGCGGAAGCCCAGCTCGGCGAGGATCTCCCGGACCTCCTCGGCGATGAACTCGAAGAAGTTCACCACGAACTCCGGCTTGCCGGAGAAGCGCTCGCGCAGCACCGGGTTCTGGGTGGCCACGCCGACCGGGCAGGTGTCCAGGTGGCAGACCCGCATCATGATGCAGCCGGAGACCACCAGCGGGGCGGTCGCGAAGCCGAACTCCTCGGCGCCGAGCAGCGCGGCGATCACCACGTCGCGGCCGGTCTTCAGCTGGCCGTCGGTCTGCACCACGATCCGGTCGCGCAGGCCGTTCAGCAGCAGGGTCTGCTGGGTCTCGGCGAGGCCGAGCTCCCAGGGGCCGCCCGCGTGCTTGAGCGAGGTGAGCGGCGAGGCGCCGGTGCCGCCGTCGTGGCCGGAGACCAGCACCACGTCCGCGTGCGCCTTGGAGACGCCGGCCGCGACCGTGCCCACGCCGACCTCGGAGACCAGCTTCACGTGGATGCGGGCCGCCGGGTTGGCGTTCTTCAGGTCGTGGATCAGCTGGGCGAGGTCCTCGATGGAGTAGATGTCGTGGTGCGGCGGCGGGGAGATCAGACCCACGCCCGGGGTCGAGTGCCGGGTCCTGGCCACCCACGGGTAGACCTTGTGGCCGGGCAGCTGGCCGCCCTCGCCGGGCTTGGCACCCTGGGCCATCTTGATCTGGATGTCGTCCGCGTTGACCAGGTACTCGGAGGTGACGCCGAACCGGCCGGAGGCGACCTGCTTGATCGCCGAGCGGCGCTCCGGGTCGTACAGGCGCTCCGGGTCCTCGCCGCCCTCACCGGTGTTGGACTTGCCGCCGAGCCGGTTCATCGCGATGGCCAGCGTCTCGTGCGCCTCCATCGAGATGGAGCCGTAGGACATCGCACCGGTGGAGAAGCGCTTCACGATCTCGGAGACCGGCTCGACCTCCTCGATCGCGATCGGCGCCCGGCCCTTGCCGTCCAGCTTGAACAGGCCGCGCAGGGTCATCAGCCGCTCGGACTGCTCGTTCACCCGCTCGGTGTACTGCTTGAAGATGTCGTAGCGGCGCGAGCGGGTGGAGTGCTGCAGCCGGAAGACCGTGTCCGGGTCGAAGAGGTGCGGCTCGCCCTCGCGGCGCCACTGGTACTCGCCGCCGATGTCCAGCGCGCGGTGCGCGGCCGGGATCCCGGAGGCCGGGTACGCCTTGGCGTGGCGGGCGGCCACCTCCTTGGCGAGCTCCTCGAGGCCGATCCCGCCCAGCTTGGTGGTGGTACCGGCGAAGTAGCTGTCCACCAGCTCCTGGGCCAGGCCGATGGCCTCGAAGACCTGGGCGCCGCGGTAGGAGGCGACGGTGGAGATGCCCATCTTGGACATCACCTTCAGCACGCCCTTGCCGAGCGCCTTGATCAGGTTCTTGATCGCCTTCTCCGGCTCGATGCCGGTCAGGAAGGTGCCCTGGGCGACCAGGTCCTCGACCGACTCCATCGCCAGGTAAGGGTTGACCGCGCCGGCGCCGTAGCCGACCAGCAGCGCGACGTGGTGCACCTCGCGGACGTCGCCGGCCTCCACGATCAGCGACACCTGGGTGCGCTGCTTGGTGCGGATCAGGTGGTGGTGGATCGCGGAGGTGAGCAGCAGCGAGGGGATCGGCGCGTGCTCGGCGTCCGAGTGGCGGTCGGAGAGCACCACGATCCGGGCGCCGTCGGCGATCGCGGCGTCCGCCTCGGCGGCGATCTCGGCCAGCCGGGCGGCCAGGCCGGCGCCCCCGCTGGAGACCTTGTACAGGCCGGAGAGCGTGACGGCCTTGAGGCCCGGCTGGTCGCCGTCCACGTTGATGTGGACCAGCTTGGCCAGCTCGTCGTTGTCGATCACCGGGAAGGTGATGCCGACCGACCGGCAGGCCGACGGGGAGGCGTCCAGCAGGTTGCCCTCGGGGCCGAGGTTGCTCAGCAGCGAGGTGACGAGCTCCTCGCGGATGGCGTCCAGCGGCGGGTTGGTGACCTGCGCGAAGAGCTGCACGAAGTAGTCGAAGAGCAGCCGCGGCTTCTCGGAGAGGGCGGCGATCGGGCTGTCGGTGCCCATCGAGCCGAGCGCCTCGCCGGCGGTGCGCGCCATCGGCGCGAGGATGACCCGCAGCTCCTCCTCGGTGTAGCCGAAGGTCTGCTGGCGGCGGGTGACCGAGGCGTGGGTGTGCGCGATGTGCTCGCGCTCGGGGAGCTTGGCGAGCTGGATCTGCCCCGCCGCGACCCACTCCTCGTACGGGTGCTCGGCGGCCAGCTCGGCCTTCAGCTCCTCGTCCTCGACGATGCGGTGCTCGGCGGTGTCGATCAGGAACATCTTGCCGGGCTGCAGCCGGCCCTTCTTGACGACGGTCTCCTGGTCCAGGTCGAGCACGCCGACCTCGGAGGAGAGCACCACCAGGCCGTCCTCGGTGATCCAGTACCGGGCCGGGCGCAGGCCGTTGCGGTCCAGCACGGCGCCGATCTGGGTGCCGTCGGTGAAGGTGACGCAGGCCGGGCCGTCCCAGGGCTCCATCAGGTTGGAGTGGTACTGGTAGAACGCGCGCCGGGCCGGCTCCATGGTGGCGTGGTTCTCCCACGCCTCCGGGATCATCATCAGCACCGAGTGCGGCAGCGAGCGCCCGCCCAGGTGGAGCAGCTCCAGGACCTCGTCGAAGGACGCCGAGTCGGAGTGGTCCGGGGTACAGATCGGGAAGATCCGGCTGAGGTCGCCGTCGATCAGGTCGGTGGCGAGCTGGGACTCCCGGGCGGTCATCCAGTTCCGGTTGCCCTTGACCGTGTTGATCTCGCCGTTGTGCGCGACGAACCGGTACGGGTGGGCGAGCGGCCAGCTCGGGAAGGTGTTGGTGGAGAAGCGCGAGTGCACCAGGCCGAGCGCGGAGGCGTAGAGCCGGTCCGACAGGTCGGGGAAGAAGGGCTCCAGCTGGCCGGTGGTCAGCATGCCCTTGTAGACGATGGTGCGGGCGGAGAGCGACGGGAAGTACACGCCGGCCTCGCGCTCGGCGCGCTTGCGGACCACGAAGGCGGTCCGGTCCAGCTCGATGCCGCTCTTCTCGCCGTGGCTGACGAACAGCTGGCGGAACCGCGGCATCACCGAGCGGGCGGTGGCCCCCAGCAGGTCGGGGGTGACCGGGACCTCGCGCCAGCCGAGGACGGTGGCGCCCTCGTCGGTGGCGATCCCCTCGATCCGGGCCACCGCGAGCTCGGCGGCGTCCTCCTCCTGGGGGAGGAAGGCGATGCCGACGGCGTAGCGGCCGGCGGCCGGCAGCTCGAAGGACACGTTGGCGCGCAGGAAGGCGTCGGGGATCTGGGTCAGGATGCCCGCGCCGTCACCGGAGTCCGGCTCGGCGCCGGTGGCACCCCGGTGCTCCAGGTTGCGCAGCACGGTCAGTGCCTGGTCGACGACGGTGTGGTCGGCGATGCCGGTCAGCGTGGCGACGAAGCCGACGCCGCAGGCGTCGCGCTCGTTGCGAGGGTCGTACAGGCCCTGAGCTACAGGTCGCGCATCCGGAACGAGCGCGTAGGGCCGGGCGGCGGCCTGCTCGGGCTCGTTGGCGGAGTGCATGGATGCAGACAGCATCGGCTCTCCCGTCGTCGTCATTGGCAAGAAGCTGAGCAATAGGGACGACGTTGGCCCTGATGCGATTTCGTGCAGGTTACATGATGCCGGATATCCCGAGAAGCGGAATATCGCGTCCACATCGCGGACATAATCCGCAGGTCAGACGCCGTTTCCGGTGGGTAGCCCTGGGCTGGGGAGACTGGCCCTGGTCCGCACGCTGCCACCAGTGTGCCCGTCCGCACGCGGCCCGAAACAGGGCCGAAACGCCGTGTCCACATGACGGGACACTCCCGCCTGCGAATCCATCCCGACAAGCGGCCGACGAGATGGGATTCCTCGGGCGGCCGTCCCTCGGGCCGAGACTAGGACAGGCGGCACCCGCGCCCCATGTGCGGAACATCACGCATGGTGCGGCATAACCATGCAACCTCATGTGTCATCGCACAGCCGTGGTGCTCCGGGGCCTCAGCCCACCTGTCCGCCGATCAGGTGACCCAGCAGGAAGGTCACCCCGGCCGCCGTACCGCCCAGCACCAGCTGGCGCAGCCCGCTGAACCACCAGCTGCGGGCGGTGACCCGGGCGACCACCGCGCCGCAGGCGAACAGCCCGGCCGCGGCCACGATCAGTGCCGGCCACAGCGCGGTGGCACCCAGCAGGTACGGCAGCAGCGGCAGCAGCGCGCCCAGCGCGAAGCAGGCGAACGAGGAGGCGGCGGCGACCACCGGGGAGGGCAGGTCCTCCGGGTCGATGCCGAGCTCCTCCCGGGCGTGGATCGCCAGCGTCCGCTCCGGGTCCACCGAGAGCTGCCGGGCCACCTCGTGGGCCAGCTCCGGCTCCACCCCCTTGGCGATGTACAGCTGCGCCAGCTCGGCCAGCTCCCCCTTCGGGTTGCGGCGCAGCTCCAGCCGCTCGGCCTCGATCTCGGCCTCCACCAGCTCCCGCTGGGAGGCGACCGAGGTGTACTCCCCCGCCGCCATCGAGCAGGCGCCGGCGGCCAGCCCGGCCAGCCCGGTGATGATCACGGCGCTGCGGCCGACGTCGCCGCCGACCACGCCGGTCATCAGCGCGAGGTTGGAGACCAGGCCGTCCATCGCGCCGAACACGGCCGGCCGCAGCCAGCCGCCGTTGACGTCGCGGTGGTGCCCCTCGTGGGGTATCCGCGGCTGACCTTCGACGGTCGGTTCGGCGATGGTGGCGGTCATGGTGGTCCCAGCCTTCTGTCGAGCTCCTCCCCCCGGGTGCAGCCTGGGCTGCCCGTAGGGCTCATGGCTCCGACGTTAGCCACCTGACCTGCGAGTTTCCAGCAAAGTAAGGCTGTCCGAACACGTCTACGGCCACCCTCGCCGGGTCGGGCGGGGGTGGCCGAAGTGGTGGACAACCGCTGGTCAGGAGGGCCGGTCGGAGTTCTTCCCGGGCTCCTTCGGGGCATCGGCCGGCCCGGCGGATCCGGCCGAGTCGGTCAGGTCGGTGCTCTCCTGCGAAGGCGCCGGCACGGCGGCGGGCCCGGAGGCGGCCTCCGGATCGGCCTCGGACTCGGACTCGGCGGCGGCCGGGTCGATGGAGTCCGGCGCCTCCCGGCCCGGGCGCTTCTTCCCGACGATCACCAGGTAGGCGACCGCGCCGGCGAAGACCAGGATCGAGGTCCAGTCGTTGAGCCGCAGGCCGAGGATGTGGTGGGCCTCGTCGATCCGCAGGTACTCGATCCAGAACCGGCCGACCGTGTAGGCGGCGACGTACAGCGCGAAGGCACGGCCGTGGCCGAGGGTGAACCGGCGGTCGGCCCAGATCACCAGCAGCGCGACGCCGACGCACCAGAGCGACTCGTAGAGGAAGGTCGGGTGGTAGACGCCGGTGGTCACGGTGCCGTCCGGCAGCACCTTGTCGATCTCCAGGCCCCAGGGCAGCGTGGTCGGCTTGCCGTACAGCTCCTGGTTGAACCAGTTGCCCCAGCGGCCGCAGGCCTGGGCCAGTGCGATGCCCGGGGCGATCGCGTCCGCGTACGCGGGCAGCGGCACTCCGCGGCGGCGGCAGCCGATCCAGGCGCCGACCGCGCCGAGCGCGATCGCCCCCCAGATGCCGAGGCCGCCCTCCCAGATCTTGAAGGCGTTCCAGGGGTTGCGACCGGCCCCGAAGTAGAGCTGGTTGTCGGTGATCACGTGGTAGAGCCGGCCACCGACCAGGCCGAACGGGACCGCCCAGACCGCGATGTCCCCGACGGTGTGCTTGGCGCCGCCGCGGGCCACCCAGCGCTTGCTGCCGAGCCACACGGCCACGACGACACCGATGATGATGCAGAAGGCGTAGGCGCGCAGCGGGATCGGCCCCAGGTACAGGACGCCCCGCGACGGGCTCGGAATGTAAGCGATATCCATGGCAGGGTCGACGCTACCGTGTCGCACCCGTCACTCCGGCACCGCCGGCGGTCACAGCTTGGCCAAACACGGCGTCGCGCGGCAAAACACGGCGCCGCCGCACCCCCCGGGTGGGAGTGCGGCGGCGGGCCGGGGCCGGTCGGGGCCGGTCAGGGCGAGGGCGGGGTGTTGCTCTCCGCGGCGGTGCTGGTGGGCGCGGGGCTCTGGCCGTTCGGCCCGGGGCTGCCGAGCGGCTTGCCCGCGTTGGCCTCGTCGACCCACTGCACCAGGTTCTCCGGGGAGATCTGCTCCTCGCCCTTCTTCGGGTAGATCGGCTTGCCGTTGAGCAGCACGGTCGGGGTGGACTTGAAGCTGGACTTGTCGAAGTCCTGCTGCACCGCGGACACCCAGCCGCCGTACGTGTTGTCGTTGACGCAGGCCTCGAAGGTGGGCGTGTCCAGGCCGGGGACCTGCTTGGACAGCTCGATCAGGGTGGCCTTGTCACCGAAGGCGTCGCTGGTCTCCTCCGGCTGGTTGCGGTACAGCACGTCGTGGTAGTCCCGGAAGTGCCCCGCGTCCTGGGCGCAGGCGAGCGCGTTGGCGCCGTACTTGGAGCCGGTGCCGCCGAGCGAGCGGTCGATGAAGGACACCACGTGGTAGTTCACGAACAGCTTGCCCTGGTCTTCCAACTGGTCGACGGTGGGCGAGAACTGGCGCTCGAAGGAGCCGCAGGCCGGGCAGCGCGGGTCCTCGTAGACGGTGAGCACCGACGGGGCGTTGGCCGGACCGGCCGGGATCACCAGGCTCTTGTCGCCGATCGCGCCGGCCGGGGCGGCGACCGGGGTCTCCGGCTTGGAGCGCTGGTCCTGCACCACCACGCCGACCACCACGGCGACGGCGATCACCGCCAGCACCGCACCGCCGATCACCAGCTTCTTCTTGCGCTTGTCGTGCGCCTCCTCGGCCGCGCGCGCCTCCCGCATCCGGTCGCGGGCGTTGCGCTTGCCTTCTCGGTTCTTCTCACTCATGGGTGCTGTGTCCAAGGGAATCGGGTCTCCGGGGTGGGTGGCCGGCGGGGCGCGCCTAGGCGGCGAGCCAGGCGTCGGCCGAGAGCTTCGTCCGGGGCCGGTAGATCAGCCACGCGGCCAGCAGCAGGAAGCCGGAGTCCCGCAGGATCTCCTGCAGGTACTCGGTCTTCGAGGCGTCCACCGTGCCGCCGCCGCCGAAGCAGCCGCAGTCGATGGAGATGCCGCGCGCCCAGGCGGAGGCGATCCCGGCGATGAAGGCGAGCAGCAGCAGCGCGGAGATCGCGGCGACGATCCGTGTCCCCAGGCCGATCAGCAGCAGCAGCGCGAGCGCCAGCTCCAGGAACGGCAGGCCGTAGCCGATCGGCTTGACCAGCGACTCGGGCAGGATCTCGTAGGCCCGGACGGCCTGCGCCGCCTCGGCCGGATCGGAGATCTTCGCCAGCCCGGCCCAGCCCCAGACCACGGCCAGGGCCAGCCGCACGGCCAGGCCGAACCACTCGGCCGCCTGGCCGTCCACCGCCCGGCGCAGCCGCGAACTCACGGCCGGCTCGGCGGTCTGCTGACTGGCCATCAGGCCCCCTCCTACGTTCGCCGCCGCCACCCAGCGGGCGCGGCGTCCTGCCTGATGAACCGTAGGGGAAAAGGTCGAGTTCCTCCAGTTTCACGAATTAAGCCGAATGAGTGAGCATAGGCGCTCATATGTCCGATTCGGCGATGGGCTCGGCGGGCGGTCGCCCTACGGTGTGCGATCGGCGCAGCGGCCCTGCCGGGCGAGCTCGTCGAGCGGGCGCCGCCCGCCGGGCAGCGCCCGGTCGGCCCGCACCTCGGCGGCCAGCCGGGCCGCCTCGCCGCACACGTACGCGTCCTGGCGGGCGCGCTCCACACCCCGCCGGGCGAGCGCCTGCTCGACGGCCGCGTCCACCCCCACGCAGGCGCTCAGCGCGAGGGCGGCGGCAGCGGCGCGGAGCAGGACGGAACGCTGGAGGCACGGCACGGGCGGCCCTTTCGCGAAGGCGGCATCGATCGAACGGTGCACGAACCACGACGGGCCCAGGGCACCGCAGAGTCGTCCCTCCGCTCAACGCCGGTCAACCGTCACCGATGCGTGTCGGCACCGGTGTTCACTCGTTCGGCTGGCGGCCGGTGGGCCCGGTGGCGTCAGCGGGCCGTGCGGGCCAACCGGTCGCGCAGCGCCGCGAGGTCCGGCACGAACCAGATCTGCCGGCCCTCGTTGCACTCCCGGACGAAGTCCGCCAGCGCCGTGCCGGTGGCGGTGTGCCGCGAGACGTCCCCCAGCACGGCCAGCCCCAGGCGGTAGGTGGCGAACTTCTGGACGACCTCGCCGGCCACCCGGGTGCGCAGCCGGAAGAACTCCGGTGCGAGACGGTCGGCCGGGACGGCGACCCAGTGGGCACCGGTGCCGAGCGCCTGGCCGATCAGGTCGAGCGCGTCCTGCTCGCCCGCCAGCGGCGGGCCGTCGGCGGCGCACAGCAGGACGGGGGTGCCGTCGAGGTCCTGGACGGTCTGCGACATGGGGCGATCCTCTCCTCGGTGGGGCTGCCGGTCAGCCGAGTTGCTCGGTCAGCCGGGCGATCAGCCCGAGGACCTCGGCGCTGTCCTCCAGCCCGCCGATCACGATGACCTTGGCGCCGGCCCGCTCCTCGTCGTGGACGGTCTCCACCCGCAGCGGCTCGCCGCCCGGGCGCCGGCCGCCCAGGGCGGCCGTGAGCAGGGTGGTGAGCCGCTCCATCGCCGCCCGGTCGATCCCCTCCAGCTGCACCACGCAGGTGGCCTCGCTCCGGCGCGGGCGCACCGCGGGGCCGGGCACCGGGCGGCCGGTGAAGGACTCCAGGTCCTCCCGGGCGATCCGGTACTGCTTGCCGATCCGGACCGCCGCCAGCCGCCCGTCGCGGACATAACCGCGCACCGTGCGCACATGCAGGCCCAGCAGGTCGGCGACCTGCTCCACCGAGTACAGCTGCTGGGGCATCCCGAGGCTCCTCCGACCGACCTATCCACACCAAAACTACCACTCGATGCGTGCGGATAGGGAAGTTCGAGGAAGTATCGGCCGTTCGCCGCCACCCGCCGCACAGCCGAAAAGCCCGCCGGCCCTCGCGCGGGGCGAGGGCCGGCGGGCTTTCACCGGTGGTGCGGGCGGGTCAGCCGTTGCGGACGCCCGCCGCGAGCTCGGCGGCCAGCGCGCGCACGGCGGCCAGGCCGGCTGCCTCGTCGCCGTCCACGTCCAGGATCCGCTGGACGAAGGCCGAGCCGACGATCACACCGTCCGCGAACCGGGCCACCTCGGCCGCCTGGGCGGCGGAGGAGACCCCGAGGCCGACGCAGACCGGCAGGTCGGTGGTGGCCCGGGTGCGGGCCACCAGGTCCTCGGCGAGGTTGCCGACCTGCGCCCGGGTGCCGGTCACACCCATCACCGCGGCCGCGTAGACGAAGCCGGAGCCCGCCGCGGTGACCTCGGCCAGGCGCTGGTCCCGGCTGCTCGGCGCGACCACGAAGACGGTGTCCAGACCGTGCTCGTCGGCGGCCTTGCGCCACTCGTCCGACTCCTCCACCGGGAGGTCCGGCAGGATGCAGCCGGCGCCCCCGGCCGCGGCCAGGTCCGCGGCGAACCGGGCCACGCCGTAGCGGTCGACCGGGTTCCAGTACGTCATCACCAGCACCGGCGCGTCCGTCCGCGCGGACACCTCGGCCACGGTGCGCAGCACGTCCTTGATCTTCACCCCGGCCCGCAGCGCGATGTCGTCGGCGGTCTGGATGGTCGGGCCGTCCAGCACCGGGTCGGAGTGCGGCAGGCCGACCTCGACGATGTCGCAGCCGCCCTCGATCAGCGCGCGGATCGCCTTGATGCCGCCGTCGACGGTCGGGAAGCCGGCCGGCAGGTAGCCGATCAGGGCGGCCCGGCCCGCCGCCTTGGCGGCGGCGAGGGTGGTGCTCAACTTGCTCTGGGTCATGGTTACTTGCCCCCGTCGGCGGCGTGGTCGTCGTAGAGGCCGAAGTACTGCGCGGCGGTGTGCATGTCCTTGTCGCCGCGGCCGGAGAGGCTGACCAGGATGGTGGCCTGCGGGCCGAGCTCACGGCCGAGCACCAGGGCGCCGGCCAGCGCGTGGGCGCTCTCGATGGCCGGGATGATGCCCTCGGTGCGGGAGAGCAGCCGCAGCGCCTGCATCGCCTCGTCGTCGGTCACCGGGCGGTACTCGGCCCGGCCGGTGTCCTTGAGCCAGGCGTGCTCCGGGCCGACCCCGGGGTAGTCCAGGCCCGCCGAGATGGAGTGGCTCTCGATGGTCTGGCCGTCCTCGTCCTGCAGGACGTAGGTGCGCGAGCCGTGCAGCACCCCCGGGTCGCCCTTGGTGAGCGTGGCGGCGTGCCGCGGCGTCTCGGCGCCCTCGCCGGCCGCCTCGCAGCCGATCAGCCGGACGCCGGCGTCCGGGATGAACTCGTGGAAGATGCCCATCGCGTTGGAGCCGCCGCCGACGCAGGCGACGACCGCGTCGGGCAGCCGGCCGGTGCGCTCCAGCACCTGCTCGCGGGCCTCGACGCCGATCACCCGGTGGAAGTCGCGGACCATCATCGGGAACGGGTGCGGGCCGGCCACCGTGCCGAACAGGTAGTGGGTGGAGTCCACGTTGGCGACCCAGTCGCGGAAGGCCTCGTTGATGGCGTCCTTGAGGGTGCGGCTGCCGGACTTCACGGCGACCACCTCGGCGCCGAGCATCCGCATCCGGGCGACGTTCAGCGCCTGGCGCTCGGTGTCCACCTCGCCCATGTAGATGGTGCAGTCGAAGCCGAACAGCGCGCAGGCGGTGGCGGTGGCCACGCCGTGCTGGCCCGCGCCGGTCTCGGCGATGATCCGGGTCTTGCCCATCCGCCGGGTCAGCAGGGCCTGCCCCAGGACATTGTTGATCTTGTGGGACCCGGTGTGGTTGAGGTCCTCGCGCTTGAGCAGCACCCGGGCCCCGCCGGCCTCGGCGGAGAACCGGTGCACGTCGGTCAGCGGGCTCGGGCGGCCGGTGTAGTCCTTGAGCAGCAGGTCGAGCTCGGCGATGAACGCCGGGTCGGCCTTGGCCTTCTCGTACTCGTCGGCGACCTGCTGGACGGCGGCGACCAGTGCCTCGGGGATGAAACGTCCGCCGTAGGCGCCGAAATAGCCGCGGACGTCCGGGACCTGGGTACCCGGCTGGTAGTTCTCGGACATGGAGAGAGTCCTTGAGGTGAAAGGGGTGGCGTGCGGTGACGTCGGGCGGCGACCTGAGCGGTCAGCCGTGCGTCCTTCGCCATCGGCGCCCCGGCACCTGCCCGGGCTCGCAGCCGATCACGTACCGCACCCGCCGCCCCAGCACCCGGCGTGCGGGCGCGCGGCAGCCGCGCGGGCGGCAGCCGGGGGCGAGACGGGAGGCGAGTGACATGGCCGGCGGGTCAGCCCCGCCCGTTGTTGCGCAGCGCCGGGTGGGCGCCGGCGGCGACCAGGTCGGCCACCGCGGTCCGCGGGTCCTTGCCGGTCACCAGGGACTCGCCGACCAGGACGGCGTCCGCCCCCAGGTTGGCGTAGGAGATCAGGTCGTGCGGGCCGCGCACGCCGGACTCGGCCACCTTGACGATGTGCGCCGGGATGGCGTCCACCACGTTGCCGAAGGTGTTGCGGTCCACCTCGAGGGTCTTGAGGTTGCGGGCGTTGACGCCGATGATCCGCGCGCCGGCGTCCACCGCGCGGGCGATCTCCTCCTCGTCGTGCACCTCGACCAGCGGGGTGAGGCCGATCGACTCGGCCCGCTCGATCAGCGAGACCAGGGCCGGCTGCTCGAGCGCGGCGACGATCAGCAGCGCGAGGTCCGCGCCGTGGGCCCGGGCCTCCCAGAGCTGGTAGGCGGTGACGATGAAGTCCTTGCGCAGGACCGGGGTGTCGACCGCGGCGCGGACGGCGTCGAGGTCGGCGAGGGAGCCGCCGAAGCGGCGCTGCTCGGTCAGCACGCTGATCGCGGCGGCACCGCCGGCCGCGTAGTCCGTGGCCAGGGCGGCCGGGTCGGCGATGGCCGCCAGCGCGCCCTTCGACGGGCTGGAGCGCTTGACCTCGCAGATCACCCGGACACCGTCGCCCCGAAGGGCGGCCACGCCGTCCTTCGCGTCGGGCGCCTTGGCGGCGAGCTCCTTGAGCTCGTCCAGGGTGACCCGGGCCTGTCGCTCGGCGAGGTCCTCACGGACCCCGTCGATGATCTCGTCGAGCACACTCACGCGAGCGCCCCCATCATTTTCTGCTGGCTGTGAGCCGGCGGGGTTCGGGCCCTGCCGGGTCTTGCAGTGGGTCTGGCCTCGGGTGACGGTTCGCCCGGATCGGTGAGGATCCTGTGCTTCCACGTACCCGTCGGCTCTTCGATGGTATCGGGCATGGGGGGCGCGCAGCGCATCAGACCGGCTCGCGTCTCGCGGACCGGACCTCCCGCGCGCGGTCCCGCGCGCCCTGGCGGCCGGTGGTTCAGACCGCCGGCGGGGCCAGTCCGGCGCCCGGCGGGAGGTTCCGCAGGACGGTGAAGACGGCCAGCAGCAGGACCAGCAGGAGGGTCTGGCGCAGCCCGAAGGAGAACCTGGGGGCGGGGCCGCCGGTGACCGCGGCCCAGACCCAGCGCAGCCAGAACACCGCCAGCACCACCGCGAACACCAGGACCAGCAGGTTGTCGTGGCCGGCCGTGTTGAGGTCGCCCGAGGCCAGCGCGTGCACACAGCGCAGACCGCCGCAGCCCGGGCACCACCAGCCGGTGGCCTGCAGCACCGGGCAGGTCGGGTAGTGGCCCGGGGCATTGGGGTCGACCGCCGCCACGTAGGCGGTCGGGACGGCGACCGCCACGAGCGCGGCGAGCGGTCGGCCGAGCCTGCGCAGCGCGGAGCCGGGCGAGGCGGGGGCGGCGGGAGCGTTCACGCTGAGATTGTGCCCGCCCGCCGGGCCGCGCGGGCGAACGCGGGACGGCGGGCGTGGCGCGCCCGCCGCTCGTCCCGCTGGGGCGCTCCGGTCAGGCGGCGCCGACCGCGGTGCGCTCCTCGACCTCCAGGGCGGCCGGGGCCGGGGCGAAGTTCTGGCTGGGCTGCTTGCCCAGGCCCGCCATCGCCATGGCCTTGCCCACCACGCCGGCGGCCAGGACGACCACGAGACCGGCCCAGAAGAGCGGGATGCTCGGGATGATCATGGCGACACCGCTCACGGTGAAGCCGATGAAGGCGATGGTCACGCCGGTCCAGGCGGCGGGAGTGTGGCCGTGCGCTGCTGCCGACATCTGCTGGTGCTCCTTGGTTCTCCGGGTCCCGGGCGGGCGGCCGCGTGGCGCTCGGCGGGTTGACGCCTTCCATTGTGCCGGGCCGTTACGGCAAGCCCCAAAGGGGGGCCCGGTAGCCCTCGTCACACCCGCGCTGCACGGGTGGGCCCGATCAGCCGGTCGGGTCCTCGCCGCGGTCCAGCGCCTTCCACAGGTCGGCCGGGGAGTTCGCCGCCGACGGCTTCGCCGCGGCCTTGCGGGTGGGTGCCTCGTACCGGGCCCCCATGGCCGGCCAGTGCCGCCCGGCCCGGACGGTCAGCAGGCCGGCCAGGGCCAGCAGCAGCCCACCCGCGAGGGCGACCCAGGGCCAGAGCGAGTGGGTGATGCCCTGCGCGTGCGCGTCGGCCAGCGCCAGCTTGCGGGCCGCCTCGGTGTGCAGCCCGGCGGTGTCGTCGGCCCCGAGCACCGCGCCCGCCGCCGCGCCCGCCCCGGCCAGCACCGTCAGCACGCCGATGGCCGTACGGCCCTTGCCGCGTACCGCGAACACCGCCACCGCGGCGGCCAGCGCCACCAGCGCCAGCCCCCCGGGCAGCCCGGTCAGCGTGCTGCCGGTCGCGCTGATCTCCAGCCGACCACCGTCCAGCCCGGTCACCACCCCCCGGGCCCAGACCCGCCCGACGGCGGTCAGCACCAGGACGGCGCCGAGCGCGGTGAGCAGCAGCATCAGACCCAGGCTGCGGCGGTCGGTGGGGCGGGGTGCGGTTCGTCCGGTCACCCGTCCACTATCCCTGACCCCCACCCGACCCCGGTCAGGCGGGGTCGCGCGGGAGGTCGTCGGTGCGGATCGCCACCGTCCGTCCTTCGAGCGGAACGGTCAGATCCTCGCCGAACGGGATCCGCTCGGTCTCGCGGTACGCCCCCGACCGCTGCGGGGCCGTGTGCACGGTGCAGACGCCCTCGGCCGGGTCGACCACCACGTACACCGGGATCCCGCACTCGGCGTAGAGCCTGAGCTTCTTGACGAAG
This sequence comes from Kitasatospora sp. NPDC049258, assembly GCF_040678895.1. Taxonomy (NCBI): domain Bacteria; kingdom Bacillati; phylum Actinomycetota; class Actinomycetes; order Kitasatosporales; family Streptomycetaceae; genus Kitasatospora; species Kitasatospora sp. NPDC049258. The sequence goes on along the minus strand of NZ_JBFAQT010000008.1, from coordinate 121,220 downwards.
TCGTTGTCCTGGTTCGAGGGCGGGACGACCTCCAGGACAGCCTCCAGGTCGTGCCATTCGTGAAGATGACCTTCATCTGTGTCATCCCCTGGGGGTCATGATGATCTTCCCGTCCGTGATCTCGACGCGGTAGCCGTTCGGGAAGTTGGCGCCCGCCAGGACGTCCCAGGCACTCTCCGTGGTCAGCGCGGTCACGCCGTCCGCCTCCCTCCCTGCCTCGGCAGCTCCGATGTGCTCACGATTGCGGAGCGCGCAGGGTGTTGGCCGTGGCGACGGCGCTCAGGACGGCGGCGGCCTTGTTGCGGCACTCGGTGTCCTCGGCGGCCGGGTCGGAGTCGGCGACCACGCCCGCGCCGGCCTGGACGTAGGCGGTGCGGTCGCGGATCACGGCGGTGCGGATCGCGATCGCGGTGTCCGAGTCGCCGGCGAAGTCGAGGTAGCCGACGCAGCCGCCGTACAGGCCGCGGCGGGTGGGCTCCAGCTCCTCGATGATCTGCATCGCGCGCGGCTTGGGCGCGCCGGACAGCGTGCCGGCCGGGAAGCACGCGGTCAGCACGTCGAAGGCGGTCCGGCCGGGGGCGACCCGGCCGGTCACGGTGGAGACGATGTGCATGACGTGGCTGTAGCGCTCGATCGCCATGAAGTCGACCACCTCGACGCTGCCCGGCTCGCAGACCCGCCCGAGGTCGTTGCGGCCGAGGTCGACCAGCATCAGGTGCTCGGCCCGCTCCTTGGGGTCGGCCAGCAGCTCGGCGGCCAGCTCGGCGTCCTCGTGCGGGGTGGCGCCGCGGTGCCGGGTGCCGGCAATCGGGTGCACCATCGCCTCGCCCGCGGTGACCTTCACCAGCGCCTCCGGGCTGGAGCCGACCACGTCGAAGCCGCCCTCTGCGGTGCCGTCCGGGCCGGGGAAGCGGAACAGGTACATGTACGGGCTGGGGTTGGTGGTGCGCAGCACCCGGTACACGTCCAGCGCGCTGGCCGGGCAGGGCGCCTCGAACCGCTGCGAGGGCACCACCTGGAAGGCCTCGCCGGCCCGGATCCGCTCCTTCACCTCCTCGACGGCCTTGCGGTACGGCTCGCCGCCGAAGGGTGACCGGGCGTCAGCCGCGGTCGGGGTGAAGGTCGCCAGACCCGGGTCGACCGGTCGGAGCAGGTCGGCCTGCATGGCGTCCAGCCGGGCCACGGCGTCCGCGTGCGCCTCGTCGACGCCGGTGTCCAGGTCGTTGTGGTTGACGGCGTTGGCGATCAGCACCACGCTGCCGTCGACGTGGTCGAGCACGGCCAGGTCGGTGGCGAGCAGCATGGTCAGCTCGGGCAGCCGCAGGTCGTCCGGGGTGAGGTCGGGCAGCTTCTCCAGGCGGCGGACGATGTCGTAGCCGAGGTAGCCGACCAGGCCGCCGGTGAGCGGCGGCAGGCCGTCGTCGCCGTGCCGGGGGGTGTGCAGGGCGGTGAGCACGGCCCGCAGCACCTCCAGCGGGTCGCCGCCGGTGGGGATGCCGACCGGCGGCGCGCCGAGCCAGCGGGCCCCGCCGTCCGGGCCGACGGTCAGGGTGGCGGCGCTGCGCACCCCGACGAAGGAGTAGCGGGACCAGCTGCGGCCCTGCTCGGCCGACTCCAGCAGGAAGGTGCCGGGCCGCTCGGCGGCGAGGCTGCGGTAGACGCCGATCGGGGTGAGGCCGTCCGCCAGGAGCCGGCGGGTGACGGGGATGACCCGGGTGTCTGCGGCGAGCTTGCGGAAGGCCTCAAGGTCCATGGGGTTGGGCACCGTTCAGGTAGGCGGACGGACGTCGGGGCCAGGTTACCGAGCGAGCGGCAGCAGGTCGGCGTCGAAGCAGGTCCGCTCGCCGGTGTGGCAGGCGGCGCCGACCTGGTCGACCTTGACCAGCAGGGTGTCGCCGTCGCAGTCCAGGGCGACGCTCTTCACGTGCTGGAAGTGGCCCGAGGTGTCGCCCTTGACCCAGTACTCGCGGCGGCTGCGGCTCCAGTAGGTGCACCGGCCGGTGGTGAGGGTGCGGTGCAGCGCCTCGTCGTCCATCCAACCCAGCATCAGCACCTCACCGGTGTCGTACTGCTGGGCGACGGCGGGCAGCAGGCCGTCCTCGGTCCGCTTGAGGCGGGCCGCGACGGCCGGGTCGAGGTCGGTGGTGCCGGGGGCGGCGGGCGTGGTGGACATGCCTCCCATTGTGGCAGCCGGGGCCCGGCTGCCGGATCAAGGGCTCTCACTCCCCCGCGGCCAGACCACCTGCACGAACAGCCCGGCGCGCCGCGCCGCCTCGACCACCCCGGCGGGCCCCGGGCCCGGTCGGCCGTCCCAGACCGCGATCAGCTCGTCGATCATGCCGACCAGCGCCCGGCCGGTGTCGTCGCCGAGGCCGCCGTGCTCGACGGGGGCGAGCCGGTGCACCGCCTTCGCCTCGTTCAGCAGCCGCTGCCCGGTCCGGCCGGCAACGCCGAAGGCGCCGGCCCGGCCGGCGGAGGCGGGGACGATCACCTCGATCCGGCCGCCGTGGTCCAGCACCGCCTGGGCGAACCAGGTCTCCGGGCCCGCCGCAAGACAGCCCACGCCGACCAGCTCGTACGCCCCGTAGCCGGTCACCAGCTGCCAGAGCTCGCCCCTGACCAGCATCTCGGTCAGGTCCGACAGGCCTTCGTGGCCGATGATCCCCACACGCATGAAACTCTGACCCCTCGAACAGGGCCGTGCCGCGGCCAGCGTAGCCGGAAATCCGCCGAACCCCTGTCGGCGGCGGCCGGGCCCGGCGACAATGGCAGCGAGTCGAGGGGGCAGCGGTGCGGCAGCGGCGGGTGGTGGCGACGGTGGTCGCCGTGGTGGTGCTGGTGGTCGGGGCGGCCGTGCTGCTGTGGCCGCAGGAGAAGCGTCCGGCGGCCGCGCCACCGCCGCCCTCCCCCAGCCCGTCGGCGAGCCCGAGCCCGACGCCCACCAAGGTGCTCCCCTACCCGTTCTTCCTGCCGGGCACCTGCCTGGACCACCCGCAGCTCAGCGAGCAGGTCACCCGGGCCGAGGCACGCCCCTGCGCCGAGGCGCACGACGCCGAGGCGATCGCCGACGTGGTGCTGCCGGACGGGCTCACCAGCGACACCCTGATCGGCCGGGCGCTGCGCGAGCTCTGCAAGGCCCCGCTGGCCGAGTGGCAGCAGCGCCAGGGCGGCGGCGGCCCGTACTACGGCTTCCCGCTGGGCCCGTACCTGCAGTACTACCAACAGGGCATGCACGACGCGACCTGCACCCTGGCCGTGAGCGATCACCAGGGCGGGCAGAAGCTGACCGGTGCGCTGCGCTGACCGCGGGCGCGGCGGCCGGCCTCCGGGTACCGGCGCCCTCGGGTACCGGAGGTCAGGAGCCGGGCATCATGCCCATCTGCTGCATCATCGCGACCGAGTCCCAGCTCCACCAGCCTTCCTTGACCATGCCGTCCTCGAAGCGGAACATCGTCATCCCGTCGGATTCGATGCTCTTGTGGGTGGCCGGCATGCCCATGTACTCGCCGATGTGGGTGCCGCGCCAGGTCCAGCGGCAGGCCACCATGTCGCCCTCGGCGGTCTGGCTGTGGATGTCGAAGGTGAAGTCGAAGGCCTTGCGGTAGCCCTCGATCATCTGCTTGACCGCCGCCGGGCCGACCGTCTCGCCGTCCATCGACGGGTCGTGGTCCCGGTAGTCCGATGCGAGCAGCTCGTCGATCGGGGACATGTCGCCCTTCGCGGTGTTCACCAGCAGGCGGCGCGCCGCCTCCTTGTGGAACTGCTCGTCCCGGACCAGGTCCAGGTTGGTGAAGGTGGGCGGCTCCTGGCACAGGGCCACCATCTCGCGGAAGATCCGGTCGGTCTCCGGCAGCCCGGAGTTGCGCATCGCCGCCTCGTACGAGGGGAACTCGACGATCTCCACGATGTGCTGGGCGTCCGTGCGGTCGGTGCCCACCATCGCGTGGGTGGCCGTGCGCCTGCCCTGGGTCTGCTCGATCCAGTCGTCCATCAGCCGGTTGAGCTCGTCCGGCTGCTGCGTACGGCACTCTACGATCTGTACAAAGGTCATCTCGGGCCTCCCGGTCACACCCCCTGCTTGCCTCCGTCCGCCGACCGCGCTGCCTCCCACTCTCCTCCTCCCGCTCCACCCGCACCACAAGGACGCGAAACGGGAGCCTGGCCCTAGGCTGAGCGGCATGGCGACGAGGTATGCACGGGTGGAACGGGAACGGCTGGCCGGACTGCTGGCGGCGGCGGGCCCGGACGCACCGACCCGGTGTGCCGGGTGGCGCACCAGGGAACTGGCGGCCCACCTGGTGCTGCGGGAGCGGCGGCCGGACGCGGCGGCGGGGATCGCGCTGAAGGCGCTGGCGGGGTGGACGCACCGGGTGCAGTCCACCCTCGCCGAGCGCCCGTACGACGAGCTGGTGCGGCTGTTCGGCTCCGGTCCGCCCCGGCTGTCGCTGTTCGCGCTGCCGGGGGCGGACGAGGCGGCCAACGTGGTGGAGTTCTTCGTGCACGCCGAGGACGTCCGGCGGGCCGGGGCGGCGGTCGACCCCGGGCCGGTCGACCCGGGTCTGGCCGAGTCGCTGTGGCGGCGGCTGCCCTCGCTGCTGCGCTTCGAGCACGGCCGCCGGCTGCCGGTCGGCCTGGTGCTGGTGCACCCCGACGGCCGCCGGGCGGAGCTGGCGCACCGGACCGCGCCGACCGTCGAAGTGACCGGCGAGCCCGGCGAGTTGGTCCTGTTCGGGTACGGCCGCGGGGCGTGCGCCCGGATCACGGTGAGCGGGGCGGAGACGGCGGTGGCGGCGCTGCGGCGGGTCCTGCCGCTGCCCTGAGGCCGGCGCCGCCGCCGGCCTCAGCGGACCGGGTACCCGGCCTCCCGCAGGCTCCCCTTGACCTGGTCGATCCGCAGGTCGCCGAAGTGGAACACGCTGGCGGCGAGCACCGCGTCCGCTCCCGCCTCGACGGCCGGCGCGAAGTCGGCGAGCTTGCCGGCGCCGCCCGAGGCGATCACCGGGATCGAGACCTCCTTGCGGGCGGCCCGGATCAGCTCCAGGTCGTAGCCGTCCTTGGTGCCGTCCGCGTCCATCGAGTTGAGCAGGATCTCCCCCGCGCCCAGCTCGGCGGCGCGGGCGGCCCACCCGATCGCGTCCAGCCCGGTGCCGCGCCGCCCGCCGTGGGTGGTCACCTCGAAGCCCGACGCGGTCACCGTGCCCTCGGAGCAGCGGCGGGCGTCCACCGAGAGCACCAGCACCTGCCGCCCGAAGCGCTCGGCGATCTCGCGGATCAGCTCGGGCCGGGCGATCGCCGCGGTGTTGACGCCGACCTTGTCCGCGCCGGCCCGCAGCAGCTGGTCCACGTCGTCGGCCGTCCGCACGCCGCCGCCGACGGTGAGCGGGATGAAGACCTGCTCGGCGGTGCGCCGCACCACGTCGTAGGTGGTGGCCCGGTCGCCGGAGGAGGCCGTGATGTCGAGGAAGGTCAACTCGTCGGCGCCCTGGGCGTCGTAGAGCTTGGCCAGCTCGACCGGGTCACCGGCGTCGCGCAGGTTCTGGAAGTTGACACCCTTGACGACCCGGCCGGCGTCGACGTCCAGACAGGGGATGACTCGTACGGCGAGGGTCACTGCATGCCTTCCAAGGAGGTTGCCAGCCCGGCGCGGTAGGCCTCGATCTCGATCTCGACCATCATCCGGGAGTCGATCAGGCCCTCCACCACGACCATGGTCGCCACCGGGCGGATCGTGTCGAAGAGCTGCTTGTGCGCGCGGCCGGCCTCGTCGCAGTCCCGCACATGCGTCAGGTACATCCGGGTGCGGACCACGTCGGTGGCCGAAAGGCCGTAGGGTGCAAGGGCTTTGAAGGCCACCTCGAAGGCGGCCAGGGTCTGCCGGAACGGGTCGCCCTCGTGCTGGACCATCCCGTCCTCGAAGGCGGTGGTGCCCGCGACCAGGACGGTGTCCCCGACCGCGACGGCCCGGGAGAATCCGAACTGCTCCTCCCAGGGGGAGAAGCCGGAGACTCGGTGCGAACGCGGCGCGGCCGGGGTATCGGTCATCGGGACACAGCCTCCAGGGCCTCTTCGAGGGTGAACTTCTGCTCGTAGAGGGCCTTGCCCACAATCGAACCCTCGACACCTGCCGGCACCAGGGTGGCGATGGCCCGCAGGTCGTCCAGCGAGGAGACCCCGCCGGAGGCGACCACGGGCTTGTCGGTCGCGGCGCAGACGTTGCGCAGCAGCTCCAGGTTGGGGCCGGTCAGCGTGCCGTCCCGGTTGACGTCGGTGACCACGTAGCGGGCGCAGCCCTCGGAGTCGAGGCGGGCGAGCACCTCGTAGAGGTCGCCGCCGTCGCGGGTCCAGCCGCGACCGCGCAGGGTGGTGCCAACCACGTCCAGGCCGACCGCGATCTTGTCGCCGTGCTCGGCGATCACCTTGGCCACCCACTCCGGGGCCTCCAGGGCGGCGGTGCCCAGGTTGACCCGGGTGCAGCCGGTGGCCAGGGCGGCGGCCAGCGAGGCGTCGTCGCGGATGCCGCCGGAGAGCTCGACCTTGATGTCGAGGCGGCCGGTGACCTCGGCCAGCAGCTCGCGGTTGGAGCCCGTCCCGAAGGCGGCGTCCAGGTCGACCAGGTGCAGCCACTCGGCGCCGGCGTTCTGCCAGGCCAGGGCGGCGGCGAGCGGCTCGCCGAAGGAGGTCTCGGTGCCGGAGGCGCCCTTGACCAGGCGGACGGCCTGGCCGTCGCGGACATCGACGGCGGGGAGGAGTTCGAGGCGGCTCATCGGTAGGACAGGCTCCTGGCTCAGAGGGTGTTGACCCAGTTGGTCAGCAGGGCGGCGCCGGCGTCGCCGGACTTCTCGGGGTGGAACTGGGTGGCCCACAGCGGGCCGTTCTCCACGGCGGCGACGAACGGCTGCCCGTGGGTGGTCCAGCTGACCAGCGGGGCGGCGATGGACTCGTTGGTCACCTGCAGCTCCCACCTGCGCACCCCGTAGGAGTGCACGAAGTAGTAGCGGGCCTCGGGGTCGAGCCCGGCGAACAGCCGGCTGCCGGCGGGGACGTCCACGGTGTTCCAGCCCATGTGCGGGACGATCGGCGCGTCCAGCGGCTCCACGGTGCCGGGCCACTCGTCGCAGCCGGCGCTCTCCACGCCGTGCTCGACACCCCGCTCGAAGAGGATCTGCATCCCGACGCAGATGCCCAGCACCGGGCGGCCGCCGGCCAGCCGGCGGCCGATGATCACATCACCGCGGACCTCCTTCAGCCCGCGCATGCAGGCCTCGAAGGCACCGACCCCGGGGACCAGCAGGCCGTCCGCGTTCAGTGCCGCCTGGAAGTCGGAGGTCACGGTGACGTGCGCGCCGGTGCGCTCGACGGCCCGCTGGGCGGAGCGCAGGTTGCCGGAGCCGTAGTCCAGCACGACGACGTTCTTGGCCATGAGAGGTTCGTCTCTTCCGGTCTCTAGAGGCGCATGACGCCGGAGGCGAGGCACAGCACGGCGCCGATCGCGAGGACCGCGATCACGCTCTTGGACTGCTTCTGCTTCCAGAACGAGTACACGCCGCCGGACAGGAAGAGCCCGGCGATGATCAGCAGTGTTGCGGACTTGCTCACAGCGCACCCTTGGTCGAGGGGAGGATGCCCGCCGCGCGCGGGTCGCGCTCGGAGGCGTAGCGCAGAGCACGCGCGAGTGCCTTGAACTGGCACTCGACGATGTGGTGCGCGTTGCGACCGTACGGGACGTGCACGTGCAGGGCCACCTGCGCCTGGGCCACGAAGGACTCCAGGATGTGCCGGGTCATCGTGGTGTCGTAGCTGCCGATCATCGGCGCCATCCGCTCGGGCTCGGTGTGCACCAGGTACGGCCGGCCGGAGAGGTCGACGGTGACCTGGGCGAGCGACTCGTCCAGCGGCACGGTGCAGTTGCCGAAGCGGTAGATGCCGACCTTGTCGCCGAGCGCCTGCTTGAAGGCGGCGCCGAGCGCGAGGGCGGTGTCCTCGATGGTGTGGTGGGTGTCGATGTGCAGGTCGCCGTCGGTCTTCACGGTGAGGTCGAAGAGGCCGTGGCGGCCGAGCTGGTCGAGCATGTGGTCGTAGAACCCGACGCCCGTGGAGATCTCGGTCTTCCCGGTGCCGTCGAGGTCGATCTCGACCAGGACCGAGGTCTCCTTGGTGGTGCGCTCAACGCGGCCGATACGGGTCATGCGGGGGACAGCTCCTTGAGGGCGAAGCGGACGGCGTCGAGGAAGGCGTCGTTCTCGGCGGGGGTGCCGGCGGTGACGCGCAGCCACCCGGGGACGCCGTTGTCCCGGACCAGGACGCCCCGGTCGAGGATGGACCGCCAGACCGCGTGGGTGTCGGCGAAGCGGCCGAACTGGATGAAGTTGGCGTCGGAGTCGGTGACGTCGAGGCCCAGGCCGCGCAGCGCGTCGACCAGCCGGTCGCGCTCGGCCTTCAGCTGCTCGACGTAGCCGAGCAGGGTGTCGGTGTGCTCCAGGCAGGCCAGTGCGGTGGCCTGGGTGACGGCCGACAGGTGGTACGGCAGCCGGACCAGCTGCACGGCGTCCACCACGGCCGCGTCGGCGGCCAGGTAGCCCAGCCGCAGCCCGGCCGCGCCGAAGGCCTTGGACATGGTGCGGGTGACCACCAGGTTGGGGCGGCCCGCCAGCAGCGGCAGCAGCGAGGCGCGGTGCGAGAACTCCACGTACGCCTCGTCCACGATCACCAGGCTCGGGCCGGCCGCCTGGGCGGCCTCGTACAGCGCGAGCACGGTGTCGGCGGCCACCGCGGTGCCGGTCGGGTTGTTCGGCGAGCAGACGAAGACCACGTTGGGCCGGTGCTCGGCGATGGCCCCCACGGCCGCGTCGAGGTCGATGGTGAAGTCCTCGCCCCGCGGCCCGGAGATCCACTCGGTGCCGGTGCCGCGCGCGATCAGCGCGTGCATCGAGTACGAGGGTTCGAAGCCGATCGCCGTCCGGCCGGGGCCGCCGAAGGCCTGCAGCAGCTGCTGGAGGACCTCGTTGGAGCCGTTGGCCGCCCAGACCTGCTCGCGGGTGCGGGCGAAGCCGGTGGTGCGGGTCAGGTAGGCGGCCAGGCCCTCGCGCAGCTCCACCGCGTCCCGGTCCGGGTAGCGGTTGAGGTGGCGGGCGGCCTCGGCGACCCGCTCGGCGATCCGGGCCACCAGCGGCTCGGGCAGCGGGTACGGGTTCTCGTTGGTGTTGAGCTGCACGGGGACGTCCAGCTGCGGCGCGCCGTACGGGGACTGGCCGCGCAGCTCGTCCCGGATGGGGAGATCGTTCAGGTTCACGTACCGGGTACCGTCCAGTCGAAGCGGGCCTTGATCGCGTCACCGTGGCCGGGCAGGTCCTCCGCCTCGGCCAGATTCACCACGTGCGCGGCGACGTCGGCGAGCGCCTCGCGGGAGTAGTCGACCACGTGGATGCCGCGCAGGAAGGACTGCACCGACAGGCCGGAGGAGTGGCAGGCGCAGCCGCCGGTGGGCAGCACGTGGTTGGAGCCGGCCGCGTAGTCGCCGAGCGAGACCGGCGAGTGGGCGCCGATGAAGATCGCACCGGCGTTGCGCACCCGGGCGGCGATCGCGCGGGCGCCGCGGGTCTGGATCTCCAGGTGCTCGGCGGCGTAGGCGTTCACCACCGCGAGGCCCTGCTCCAGGTCGTCGACCAGCACGATGCCGGACTGCCGGCCGGCCAGCGCCTCGGTCACCCGCTCGCGGTGCTTGGTGGCGGCGACCTGGCCCTTCAGCTCGACCTCGACCTCCTCGGCCAGCGCGAGCGAGTCGGTGACCAGCACCGAGGCGGCCATCGGGTCGTGCTCGGCCTGGCTGATCAGGTCGGCGGCGACCTCGCGGGCCGAGGCGGAGTCGTCGGCGAGGACGGCGATCTCGGTCGGCCCGGCCTCGGCGTCGATCCCGATCCGGCCCTTGAGCAGGCGCTTGGCGGCGGCCACGTAGATGTTGCCCGGGCCGGTGACCAGGTTGACCGGGGCGCACTCCTCGGTGCCGTAGGCGAACATCGCGATCGCCTGGGCGCCGCCGGCCGCGTACACCTCGGTGACCCCGAGCAGCGCGCACGCGGCCAGGATGGTCGGGTGCACGGACCCGCCGAAGGCCTTCTGCGGCGGCGAGGTGACCGCGATGCCCGCGACCCCGGCCTCCTGGGCCGGCACCACGTTCATCACCACGGAGGACGGGTAGACCGCCAGGCCGCCCGGCACGTACAGGCCGACCCGGTCGACCGGCACCCAGCGCTCGGAGACCGTGCCGCCGGGCACCACCTGGGTGGTGTGGTCGGTGCGGCGCTGCTCGCGGTGGACCAGCCGGGCGCGGCGGATCGACTCCTCCAGCGCGGCCCGGACCTTCGGGTCCAGCCCCGCCAGCGCGGCGTCGATCTGCTCCTGGGCGACCCGGGTGGTCGCCAGCTTCACCCCGTCGAAGCGCTCGGTGATCTCGATCAGCGCCGCGACCCCGCGATGGCGGACGTCCTCGCAGATCGGCCGCACCTTCTCCAGGGCGGCTTCCACGTCGAACTCGGCACGGGGCAGCACGTCGCGCAGGTCCGAGGTGGAGCCGCGCAGGTCGATTCGAGAGATCACAGAGCCAAGTGTAGGGAGTGGCCGAAAGCCACGGTCCGGCATTTCAGTCCGTGATACGAAAGCCGAGACAGCGGACGATCTTCGGGGGAGACGGCGTGGACCAGGCACCGGCGAACTGGACGCCGACCGAGCAGCGGCTCTGGCAGGCCTTCCGGCAGGGCAGCGTGCACGACCTGCGGGTCGGCGACCGGGAGATCGACGACGCCGCCGGTGCGGCCGTCTGGGGCCCCGAGCGCACCGTCCGCTCCGAGGTGATCGCCCGGCTGCTGCTCGCCGGGCCGGAGCCGGCCCCCGGGCGGGTCTCCTCGCTCAAGCTGAACGGCGCGCTGATCACCGGCCCGCTGGTGCTGGCCGGCGCCGACATCGGCCACTACATCGAGCTGCACCAGTGCCGGTTCGAGCGCAAGGTGCTGATCTCCGAGGCCCGGGCCGGCACCGTCCGGCTGATCAGCTGCCTGATACCCCGGCTGGAGGCCTCCCGACTGGCCACCGAGGGCGACCTGCACCTGGCCCGCTGCCACCTCCCGCAGGGCCTGCGGCTCACCGACGCCAAGATCGGCACCGACCTGCTGCTCAACCAGGCCGTCATCGGCGCCGACCGGCACGGCCGGGCGCTGGCCGGCGACGGCCTCACCGTCAGCCAGGACCTGGAGGCCGACCGGGTCACCTCGCACGGCGAGTTCAGCCTGCGCTCGGCCCGGATCGGCGGCCGGCTCTCGCTGCGCGGCGCCCAGCTGCACGCCGCCGGCGACGACCGCAACTGCCTCAACCTGGCCCACATCAGCGTCGGCCACACCCTCTACCTCGGTGGCTCGCTGGACGGCGGCTGGGCCGACTCCCGGACCATCTACGGCGACGGCTACGGCGAGCCGATCCCGACCGGCACCGCGAGCACCCCGCTGCGCGCCTTCGGCGGCGTCCGGCTGGTCGACGGGCGCTTCGAGAACGCCTGCCTGATCACCAACGCCGAGTTCCACCTCTCGCCGCTGCAGGAGCTCTCGCTGCGCCGGATCCAGACCCCGGAGCTGCGGATCACCTGCCCGACCGCGCCGGCCGGCCGGGTCTCGCTCTCCCGCGCCCGGGTCGGCAACCTGGTCGACTCCCCCGAGAGCTGGCCGCGCAACGGACAGGTCGGGCTGACCGGCTTCACCTACGACTCGCTCCGCCCCGACCGGCCGTTCAGCGTCCGGCAGCGGATCGCCTGGCTGGAGGGCGCGCTCCCCGAGTACCGCCCGGAGCCGTACGAGCAGCTGGCCGCCGCGCTGCGCCGGGACGGCCGGGACGAGGACGCCCGCGAGGTGCAGTACGCCAAGCAGCGCCGCCGCCGGGCGCAGCTGCCGCTGCCCAGCCGGCTCTGGGGCGTGCTGCAGGACTTCACGGTCGGCTACGGCTACCGGCCGGGGCGGGCCGCGCTCTGGCTGGCGCTGGCCTGGGGCCTGGGCACCGCGTACTTCGCCGCCCACCCGCCGGCGCCGCTGAAGGCCGACGAGGCCACGGTCTGGAACCCGCCGCTGTACGCGCTCAGCAAGGTGGTCCCGGTGGTGGACCTCGGGCAGGGCGGCTGGAACCCGGACCAGCACGGCCAGTGGGTGGCGGCCGCCCTGGTGATCACCGGCTGGGTGCTCGCCACCACCGTGGTCACCGCCGCCACCCGGCTGCTGCAGCGCGGCTGAACGGGGCGAGAGCGGGCCGTCACCGGAAACCGCGGGGCGGGAGCGGGCGTGCGGCAACTACGCTGTGCGCCGTGACTGAACGGCTGCCGCTCTTCCCGCTCAACACGGTCCTCTACCCCGGACTGGTGCTGCCCCTGCACGTCTTCGAGGAGCGCTACCGCCGGCTCGTGGCCGATCTGCAGGACCAGCCCGAGGACCGGCCCCGCCGGTTCGGCGTGGTCGCGATCCGGGACGGCCGCGAGGTGGCCCCGGTCCGCGAGCACGACGAGCCCGCCGGCCCGCTGGAGGGCCTGGGCACCGTCACCGGCGATCCGCTGGAGGCGATCCACGACACCGGCTGCGTCGCCGACATCACCTCCGTGCGCGAGCAGCCCGGCGGCCGGTACGAGCTGCTGGTCACCGGCACCACCCGGTTCAAGCTGCGCTCGGTGGACGCCGGCGGCCCGTACCTGACCGGCGAGGCGCAGACCCTCGCGGAGCAGCCGGGCGAGGGCGCCGGCGCGCTCGCCGCCGGGGTGGTGCGGGCCTTCAGGGCGTACCAGAAGCGGCTGGCCGGGGCCCGCGAGGCCAGCCTGGCCGGCGAGCAGGACCTGCCGGGCGACCCGCAGGTGCTGTCCTACCTGGTGGCGGCCGCCGCCGTGCTGCCCGCCCCGGTCAAGCAGCAGCTGCTGGCCTGCCCGGACACCGCCGGGCGGCTCTCGCTCGAACTGGAGCTGCTGCGCCGCGAGAGCGCGCTGCTCGCCCAGCTGCCCTCACTGCCGGCGGTCGACCTGACTCGCCAGGCGTTCAGCCCGAACTGAGCTCGCGACCAAGGATCCAGATGGCCAAGAAGGCGAAGAAGGGCGGTCAGGCCACCCCCGCGACGGTGGCCCTGGAGGCCGCCGAGGTGGCGTTCACCGTGCACTCCTACGAGCACGACCCGGCTGCGGACACCTACGGCGGCGAGGCCGTCGAGGCGCTGGGGATCCCTGCGGCGCGGGTGTTCAAGACCCTGGTGGCCGAGGTCGACGGGGCGCTCACGGTCGGCGTCGTCCCGGTCTCCGGGAAGCTCGACCTCAAGGCGCTGGCCGCGGCGGTCGGCGGCAAGCGGGCGGCGATGGCCGACCCGGCGGCGGCCGAGCGCAGCAGCGGGTACGTGCGGGGCGGGATCTCGCCGCTCGGCCAGCGCCGGCCGCTGCCCACCGTGCTGGACCTGAGCGCACTGGAGCATCCGACGGTGTTCGTCTCGGCCGGGCGCCGCGGCCTGGAGGTCGAGCTGGCCCCGGCCGACCTGGTCGCCCTGACCTCGGCCCGGACGGCCGTGATCGGCCGCTGAGGGGGCGCTGCGAAGGCGCTGCGGGCGCTGGGGGGGGTGGGCCCGGGCCTACTCGGGCGGGCGGGGCCCGTCCTGCGGCGGGCGCGGGGCGTCCTGGGGCGCCTGGGGCGGGTGTGGCGCATAGGGCGGGTGGGGCGCGTCCTGGGGCGCGGCGGAGTGGCCGGGGAGGGTCCACTGCGGGCCGGTGGCCCAGTACGGCAGGGGGTCGGGCTCGCGCTTGCCGAACGCCGCCGACAGCGCCAGCAGCAGCACCATCGCCGTCATCGGCCAGACCAGCAGCGCCCCGTGCGCGCCGAGCTCCAGCGGCGCGCTGAACGTCCCGCCGTCACCCACCTGCCGGGCGTGCGCCGGCAGGTCGGCGGTCGGGCCGAGCGCGGCGCCGAGCTGCCAGGCGGCCAGCGAGCCGGCCAGCCCGCCGACGGCGAGGCCGACCGCGACCGCGATCCCGCCGCCGCGGCCCCGGGTGGCGAGGAAGGCGACGACCGCGCTGAGCACGCCCGCCCCGACCGCGAGCAGCGCGAACACCGCGTCCGCGCCGGCCCGCTGCTCGCCCTCCGGGTCCATGTAGAGGATCTGGTTGCCGCTGACCTGGAACATCACCCTGGGCGCCAGCCAGAACCAGAGCAGCCCCACCAGCACGCCCAGCAGCGCCCCGGCCAGGCAGGTCAGCGCGCCGATCCGCAGCTCGGGCAGCAGCGCGGTCCGCTCGGCGGGCTCGGTCGGCCCACCGGCGGGCGGCGGGGCGTACGGGTCCCGGGCTGGTCCGGCGTCGGCACCCGCAGGTGTGTTCGGTACGGTCACGGGCCCATCGTTTCACGCCCGGCCCGTCGAGGTCCGGTCAGCCCGTCAGCGGGTGGCCCGCCGGTAGGCCCAGGTGGCCAGGGTGAGCGAGCCGAGGGCGACCGCCGCGCACACCGAGAGGTCGCCCAGCACCGCCGTCCAGTCCGGCCGGTCGCCGAAGGTCCGGGCGAACGCCTCCACCCCGTAGGTGGACGGCAGCAGGTCGCGCAGCCACCGCACCACGGTCGGCAGGTGGTCCACCGGCAGGACGCCGAGCAGCAGCGCGGCGGACATCCCGAGCTGGCCGAGCAGGGTGGCGATCTCCTGCCGGGGCGCCAGCAGCCCGCAGGCCGCCCCGAGCCCGGCCAGCGCCGCGCCCGCCAGCGGCACCACCGCGAGCAGCACCCACAGGTTGGCCGCCGACAGCCCGAACAGCCAGGCGCCGAAGCCCGCGGTGACCAGGGTGCCGGGCAGGGTGAACGAGGCGTAGGCACCGGCCGCGCCGAGCACCACGGCGGCCGGCGGCACCGGCAGGGTCGCGTAGTGGTCCAGGCCGCCGGTGGCGCGCAGCCGGCCGAAGTACTGGGCCAGCAGGTTGAGCGCGACGAAGGCGACCACCAGCACGCTGGAGCCGGCCACCACCGAGCGGGCCGCCGGGTTGTCGCCGGGGTCGACCACGCCGCGCATCATCACCAGGATGCCGACCGACTGGAAGGTGGCGACGAACAGCAGCGGGATCCGGGCCACCTTGGCCCGGGCGAGCTGGGCCCGGTAGACGGCGGCCAGCGCCGGCAGCAGCCGGGCGGCGGGCGCCAGCGGGGCCGGTGCGGCCGCGCTCGGGGCGGCGGTGGCCGCGGGGGCGTCGAGCAGGGTCACCCGGTCACACTCCAGGTCCGGTCAGGGGCTCTCACTTGGCCAGCCCACCGCCCCGGCCGCCGAGCTTGAGGTAGGCGTCCTCGAGGCTGGGGGTGGCCAGGGTGAAGTCGTCCAGGGCGGCGAAGGCGGGGCCGGTGGTGACGGCCGCCACCAGGTCACGGGCGTCCTCGGGGGTGGTGCGCACCGTCCAACGGCGCCCGGTGCGCTCCGCGCGCTCGGCCAGCCGGGCGACCGCGGGCACCTCCACCGGGGCCTCGGTGCGCCAGACCAGGTCGAGCCGGACGTCGCCGTCCACCAGGGCCTTCAGACCGCCGGGCGTGTCGCAGGCGATCACCCGGCCCTCGTCGATCACCGCGACCCGGTCCAGCACGGTCTCCGCCTCGATCACGTTGTGGGTCACCAGCAGCACGGTGGTGCCGCGCTCCGCGCGCCGGCGGTCCACCGCGGACCACACCGCGCGGCGGGCCACCGGGTCCATCCCGGTGGTGGGCTCGTCCAGCACCAGCAGCGGCCGCTCCCCCACCAGCGCGGCGGCGAAGCAGGCCAGCCGGCGCTGGCCGCCGGACAGCTTGGCCAGCGGGCGGCCGGCGAGCGGCTCCAGGCCCAGTTCGGTGAGCACCTCGGCGCTCTCGGCGCGGGCCCGCGCGCGGGTCAGGCCGCGCAGCCGTCCGGTGGTCTCGGCGGCCAGCGCGACCGGCAGCTCGTCCAGCGCGGAGGACTCCTGGCCGAGGTAGGCCAGCAGCCGGGCGGCCCGCTCGGGGTGGCGGACCACGTCGTGGCCGAGGATGTCGATGCTGCCGCCGTCCGGCCGCAGCAGGCCGGTGAGCTGGCGCACCAGGGTGGACTTGCCGGCCCCGTTCGGGCCGAGCAGACCGAAGATCTCACCGCGGCCGATGGTCAGGTCGACACCGTCGTTGGCCCGGATCGCCTCCGCGCGGGCACCGCGCCTCCCGGCCCCGCTCGGGTAGCTCTTGGCCAGGCCGCGGACGGTGCAGCAGGGCCCCGTCGCGTGCTGGCCGGGCCCGTCCGCGCCGCCGTGCGGCGAGGCCTGGGGTGCCTGCCGGTCGGTGTCGCTCACGGTCGAAGACTCTACGCGCTGGCGGTACGGATCCGGACAACGGGGTCAATCGGCCCGGGTGGCGGCGCGCGGCGGCGGCGCCGCGCGGCCCGGGGCCTGGTCGCGCGCGTCGTGGGCCCGGTCGCGCGCGTCGTGGGCCCGTCGCGGGCGTCCTCGGCTCAGTCGCGGGCGTCCTGGGCCTCGCGGGCCTCCGGCAGCGGGATCTGCTGGCCCTGCGGGACCCGGGCGGCGAACTCCTTCCAGAACCCGGCCCGGATCGCGTAGCGGTCGTGCTCGTCGATCTGGTCGTCCTTGTGGGCGAGCAGGCCGAACCGGGCCGCGTAGCGCAGCAGCTCGCCGTCGAGGCGGTGCGGGATGCGCGGGTAGTCCGTCCAGAGCACGCCCAGGCGGTCCCGGGTGCCCTGGGGGTCGACCACGCCCGAGCGGTCCGCCGCGCACAGCCGGTCGGTCCAGCGGCGGGCGAAGACCTGGCCGACCTCGTGGGCGTCGCCGCCGACCGTGGTGATGTCCTCCTCGCGGTCGGCCCAGCGCTGCTCGGCGCTGGTGAGCTGGGCGAGGGTGGGCAGGCCGTCGGCGGCGGTGGTCAGCACGCCCTCGGCCGGGCGGTCCACCCAGCCCCGGTCGGAGGACCAGCGCAGCACCGGGCCGCCCAGGCCGGCCGAGGCCGCTGCCGGGGAGCTCGGCGCGGTCGAGCGGACCGCCAGGTCCTTGGGGGTGGGGATCATCCGCAGCGCGGCGGCCGGGCGGGGCCGGGCGGCCGCGGCGGGGGCGGCCGGCTCGGCGGGCCCGGTGGTCAGCAGCTCGGCGAGCTCGGAGATCTCCGCGGCGGGCGCCGGGGCCGGGAACGGCGGGTGGAACACCGGCTGCTCCCGCTGCCGGGCCCAGCGCTCGATCCACTCCCGGTCCAGCACGCGCCGCTCGTCGGCCTCGCCGACCAGGTCCTCGGACTGGTTGAAGTCGCCGTCGGCGGCCTGCAGCGCCCACAGGTGCACGGCCACCCCGTGCTCCTTGGCCGACATCACCCCGGGCAGCAGATCGCCGTCCCCCGTCACCAGCACCACGTCCGCGCAGGCGTGGTTGCGGGCCAGCTCGGACAGCTCCGCGTGCATCGCCGCGTCCACGCCCTTCTGCACCCACCGGCCCTCGGCCCGGGTGAGCGCGCCCAGCCGGACGGTGACCCTGGGCAGCACCCTCAACCGGCGGTGCTCGGGCAGCGGGCGGCGCTCGGGGGCCGCGTCGAACCAGTAGATCCGCAGCAACGGCAGGCCCGTCTCGGCCTCGGCCCGCTCCCGCAGCGCCGAGATCAGCACGGTGTGGTCCACCGCCACCCGGGACCGCCCGGGCTCTCCGGCGAGCAGACTGGCGGCGGCGCCCAACAGGTATCCGGCATCGACCAGAACCACACAACGGTCCACAGCTCCGCACCTCTTCTCGGGTCGGCCGGGCGGCGTGGGGGGCCGGCCCTGGCGGTCCGTGCGGCTATTGGGCCTTCCTTTACCCCCCGCACGCCCGACGAACCACCCGAATCCACCCCGGCCCCGTTCGGCCACCCCCGTGGGCCGCGCGGCCCACCGCCCCGCCGCCCGCGCGGGTCAGCTGCCCACGGCCGAGTTGATCGCCACGGCGACCGCGAGGTACACCACGAACGCGGCCACCACGACGCCGACCATCAGCGCCGCCTTCACCGGGGTGGCGAACGGCTTCTTCGCCACCGTGGCGTTGGTGAACAGCGCCACCGCACCGATCGCACCGCCGATCGCGCCACCGATGAACAGCAGCGCCAGCGGCACCAGGGTCAGCAGCAGCTGCCAGGACGAGAGCCCGTCCAGCGGGTTCTTCCGGACCGGCTTCAGCGCGGGGGACTTGGCAGGCTTGGTCATGGTCGTTCCTTACGATGGTGTTGATATCGGTGTGCGGAAGGGCCCGGCGCTCAACCGCGCGGGGTGACGCTCCAGCGCTGGGCGGAGGTGCCGTTGCAGTCGAAGAGCGCGAGCGGGTTGCCGGGGGTGGCGTCGTAGTTGGGCAGATCGACGCATCGGCCCGAGACCGGGTTGTAGATCGTCCCGTTGCCGAGCGGGACGAACTTCTGGCTCGGCTGGTGAGCACCGCACGCCCAGTACTGCAGCCTGGTGCCGTTCGCCGTCCCGCCCCCGACGGCGTCGAGGCAGCCGCCCTTGACCCGCAGGGTGCCGTCCGGGGCCACGGTCCAGTCCTGCGCGGGCGTCGAGTTGCAGCCCGCGATCTGGATGACGGCCCCGTTGGTCGTGCTGGCGTAGTTGTCGTCCATGCACATGGTGCCGATGGTGGCGAGGGAGATCGGGTGCGCGGCGGCGGACCACGGGTCGAGGGCGCGATCCTGCACCGTCACGTCACTGACGGCCCCCTTGAAGAAGGCCTGGTGCACGTGGTTGTCCTGGTACCGGCCGAAGACCAGCGGCCCCTTGATGCCCGAGTTCTGGGTGTGGATCCCGGTGGCCGCGAGGGTGCCGTTGACGTACAGCGACATCACGCCCGCGTCGGCGTTGTAGCTGGCCGTCACCTGGTCCCAGCGGTCGAACTTGTACCGTGCCGCGCTGGTCACCCCGATGAGCGTCTGGTCGTAGTTCCACTGCGGGTTGTCGGTGGTGGCCATGCCGAAGTGCCAGGTGCCGTCCGCATCGGGCCACACGATGAAGCCGCTTGAATTGACCCCGTCGGAGCTCAGCGCCACGCCCTGGCTCGCGCTGGGCCTGAGCCAGGCGCTGACCGTGAAGGACTTGCCGGTGTCCACGGTCACCCCGGGGACATCCACCTCGCTGCTCGCTCCGGCGAAGGTCGCCACGGGCGTGACGGCGGTGCCGGCCGGGTTGTCGTCGACGAAGGTGACATCGGTGAGGCTGCCGGGGTTGGTACCCAGCGGCACGGTCGCGTCCCGCCCCACGGCATCGGCGGTCTTGGGGCCGCCGGCCTGCTGACTTCCGTCGAGCTTCCAGCGTCCCACCGGTTCGGTGACGATCGTGGCAGCCGATCGGCTGACCAGGCCGGTGACCTTGTTGCTCGCCGGGGTGGTCCCGTTGACGCCGTTCCAGACGGTCAGTGTGCCGCTTCCGTTGCTCGCCCACAGGTCCGCGAGCGAGTCACCGTCGAGGTCGCCGGACGAGCCCACCATCGGATAGGTGGCGTACGGCAGGTTGATCCCCGACACGGTGCCTGCGGCCGGGTCGGCGAGGCCGCTGTAGTCGGGTGTGGCGCCCCCGGTGATCGGGTACGTGTGCACGGTGCCGTCGGCCTGGTTGCGGGCCCACAGCGAGGGCTGCTGGGTACCGCCGGCGGGCCCCGGGTTCATCAGGTCGTAGTTGCTCCAGTCGGCGGACGACAGCAGGCGGGCGGTGCCGTCGAGGTTGTCCTTGCCCCCGGAGTGGAACAACCAGAGCTTGCGATCAACGACGGCTACCAGGGAGGTCCGGGTGACACCGTGGGCGGTGTCCTCGCCTTCCGGGGTGCCGACGGCGACGATCTGGGTCACCTTGGTCCAGGTGAAGTTCGTGTCGGTGAATCCCGCCGGGCAGCCGCCGGGCAGCGCCGCGCCGGACGCGTCGCGGCAGTCGTGCGGGACAGCGCCGATCGAAGTCGCCGCGGTGAAGACCCCGCTGCCGTTGTTCGCGTACTCATAGACGGCGGGATCACCCGGACCATGAGCGATGAGGTAGTCGACGTCCGCCAGCGCCGTGAGCGCACCGCGGTGGGTGATCTGCACCCGGTCCCAGCCCGGGGTGTTGCTGGAGGTGACGTTCCTGGCGAGGGAGGCATTGGCGCTCAGCGCGTTGAGCGGGTCGGCGGCGGCGCTGATCAGCTTGAGGTTGCCGAACCGGTCCGGAAGGACGATGTCGGGCCTCCCGTCACCGGTGGTGTCACCGTAGACGGCCTTCGCCTGCGGGTTCCACGGCGCGTAGAACGCGTAGGCGGCCGGCTGGCTGTAGTTGCCCGCGTTGTCCTGGGCCTGGGCGTAGACGATGTTCGTCCCCCAGTGCCCAGGCGTCGCCTGGAAGGTCGGGTCGGCGGGCAGGACGACGCCCTTGGCCTTTCCGTCGTTGCACTTCCACCCGGCGACCGGCGTCGGATCGGTACTGACGCGGTAGCACGCCAGGCCGGAGGCTCCGCCCACGGCGGGCGCGGCGTCGAAACCGGACAGTCTGAACGTTCCAGCCTCACCGGCGGACTTGCCCGCCTTGCCGGGCGCACCGGACGGCGGGAAGTCGGTGGAGCTCACCGCGACCGCGGGCGCCGTCTTGTCGACCCTGAAGTAGCACCACGGGGAGTCGGCCGAGGTCAGCCCCTGCGAAGCCGGGTCCGCGTCGGACGCGGCCGCGCTCCAGCCGTACTGGTGCCCGTCGACCAGCGAACCCACGCTGACGCCGACCCCGTTGGGGTTCCAGCTGCCCGCCCAGCCGCTGTCGGCGGCCACACCGTAGGTGGCGTCGTTGTCGTCCCACAGGTGGAACGCGGTGTGCAGGTTGAATCCGGCGGGCGACCACGAACTCGCGGTGAGCATGATGCTCTGGTTCGCACCGACCCACGGCGCGTTGTCCCACGGGTGCGCGCCGCCGCTGGTGCAGGCGTAGCTGCCCGGCGTGCCGTTGCCGTCGCTGTTGGCGAACCCCGGATTGGGGACGGTCGTCGGCGACCAGATGCTGGGCGTGATGTCGTACGTGGTGACGATGTGTGGATTGTTGGCCAGGTGGTGGCGGTAGGCCGCGTTGCGCTCGTCGTCGGGGGCGATCCCGACGGTCCAAGCCGGAGCCTGAGCCGCCGCCAGTGACTGGACCTGGCTCGTGACGTCGAAACTTATCGGGCCGGTACCGGTGATCCGGGAGGACCCCCCGACCTTCGCACAGCCGGCCATCGTGCTGCCGGTCCCGCACGGCTGGTTGCCCCAGTTGGTGCCGTTGTAGATCCGGCCGCTCCCGCTCCCGACGGAGTAGAGACCGAGTGGCACGGACGTGCCGGGGCTGGATGCGAAGACGCTCTGGGCGTAGAACATGGAGCTGTAGACCGTGGGCGGCTTCGGCATCCCGCTGCCCTGGGTGTAGATCGCCGGGTTGATGCCGATCTGGTAGTAGGCCCGGTACCGGCCGGCACCCGGGCAGTTCGGGTACAGGCAGTATCCGGTGTGCAGCTCGCTCAGGTTGTACCCGGAGGTCCCGGGGATGTTCTCCTGCACCTGCACGGAGAGCTGACTGCCACTGTCCGCGCTGATGGTGGGGTCGATGTACCAGGGCCCGGTGCCCTTGCCGAGGACATCCTGACCCGGAGTCAATTCGATCGCGGTCGGTGTCACGGTGGTGGTGATCGGAGCGACATTGGCCCCGTCCCCGGGGGCGGCCAACGTCGATCCGCCGGGGCTGACCGGTGCGATGCCACTCGGCGAGGCGAACAGCGAGCGGGCGCTGCTCATCGCCGAGCTCTTGCCCGGGGCGACCGGAGCGGGGAGCGCGGAGTCCCACTGCAGCGGGGTCGGCGCGTGCATGAGAGCCCGCCCCGACCCGTCCGTGAAGGCGAGGTTCCCTTCGGCATCGGCCGAGGCCGTCAGCCCGGAGGTCGAGATGGGGAACCGAAGGGTTCTCAGCGCGGGGTCCGCCGCAGCGGCAGCCGTCTTGACGACGATGACCTCGCGCCACCCACCCTGCGGAAGCGCGTTCACCCGGAGGTCGACATCGGGCAGGACGCCCGGGTACGTCGCGGTGTCGCCCGCCACCACCGGCTTCGGCAGCCGGAACGGCGCGGTGACCGCGAGCCGCTCACCCTTGGCGGTCGTCAGCGTCGCCAGCGGACCCGTGCCGCCGCCGGAGAGCACGAGGGTGGTCGATGCGACCGCCGGTCCGAAGGTGCCGTCGGCATTGGCCCGCAGGGTCGGGTCCACCTCGGCCCAACCGGCCTTCTGCTTGACCCTGATGGGCGCCGCATGGTCCGTGACGGTGAGCGTGCCGTCCGGGTTGGCGACGGTCTTCGAGGATTCGGTGGTCAGATCGACGACCTCGACCGGCGCACCCGCCGCCCTCGCCTCCGCCCTCGCCGCCAGCATCGCCTTCACCTGGGCCGAGAGCTCGGGCGCGTGACCACCCACCGGGGCGTCCGCCGTGGCCGGACCGGGCAGCCGCCCTGTGGCCCCGGCCCCGGGGGCGGCGATCAGCACACCGGCCAGCACCGTCACCAGAGGTGCCATCAGCCTTCGGGTGACCAGCGCTCCCAAGGGCCTTCCCGGTGACGGTTCGTGAGGTGTTCGTCGGGAGTGCATGGCGTTGGTCTTCTCGTTTCCTCACGGCCCGGCACGTCGCGCAGGCATTCGAATCGAAGGAACGATGCGGGGATCGCGAGGTAAAGGTCAAGCTCGATGGGCGACTTGGGCCACATGTCCGAAATGATCGATCAACTTGTACAAAGAGTTGGCAAATTTCTCATGCGGGGCTCCGAATTGATCTATCAGGACCGATCACTGTTCGCCTACCGTCTTGCGGGATTGTCCTACTGGCAGCGGTAGTGACGCAGTGTGATGAGCACCAAGGAGTGGACTGTGGGGATTTGGCGTGCCCGAACGCCGATCGGGCGCTGGCTGTGGGGCAGACATCGGCCAGGGAGCCTGATCGTCATCCTCACCGTGCTGATGGCGGCGCTGACGGTGCCCGCCTTCGCCGCGACGCAGACTCCTGCGGACGGCTGGGATCCGCCGTCCACTCCGCTGGGTCCGCAGACGAAGTCGGTCAAGGGCAAGGACCTGAAGCCGGAGGCGCTCAAGGGTGCCCAGCTTCCCGCGCTCGAGAAGTGGCAGCCGCACCAGGCGGTCACCCTCCCCGGCACTGCCACCGTCACCGTGGGTGCGGCCGGTTCGGCAGCCGCAGCGGCCCGCTCCGCGACGGGCGGCGCCGCACCGGCCTCCGGTGGCGGCCAGCTCGCACAGGCCGGCCGGCTGCCGGTCTCGCTCGGCGCGGCCGACGGCACAGCAGGGGTCACGCGGGACGTCCGGGTGGAGGTCTCCGACGCCGCGAAGGGCAAGGCGGCCGGCCTGCAGATGCCCCTGGTGACCCTCACCGGGTCCGACGCACCCGCGGGGCTCACCGAGAACCGGGTCCGGGTGGCACTCGACCTCAACGCCCTCACCGGTCAGTTGTGGGCGGACCGGGCGCGGCTCGTCCTGCTTCCGGCCTGTGCGCTGACCACACCCGAGAAGCCGGACTGCCGCAAGCAGACTCCGGTCGCCTCCACGGTGGACGTGTCCAAGGGCACCATCAGTGCCGAGATCACCCTTCCCACCGGTGGCACCGCGACCTCGGCGGACCCGAGCACGGCGGGACGCCTCGCTCCGATGACCGCTGCGCCCTCGGGCGCATCCGTCTTCCTCTCGGCGGCCCCGGCCCCCGGCGGCGCGGGCGGCAACTACGCCGCGACCTCCCTCAACCCGTCCGCGGCCTGGGCCGCCGGCTCCAACGTCGGCAACTTCACCTACGCGTACCCGATCCAGGTCCCGCCCTCGCTCAGCGGCGCCGCACCTGCAGTCTCGCTGTCCTACGACTCCTCCTCCGTCGACGGCAAGACCTCCGCGCAGAACTCGCAGGCGTCCTGGATCGGCGACGGCTGGGGGTACGAACCCGGTTTCATCGAGCGCTCCTACAAGTCCTGTGACAAGGCCGGCATCACCGGCAGCGGCGACCTCTGCTGGGGCGGCCAGAACGCCACCATGTCGCTCGCCGGACACTCCGGCACGCTCGTCCTGGACGACACCACCGGCGTCTGGCACCTCCAGAACGACGACGGCACGAAGATCGAGAAGCTCTCCGGTGCCTCCAACAACCTTCCGACCGGCGAGTACTGGCGGGTCACCACCACCGACGGCACCCAGTACTGGTTCGGCAACAACCACCTTCCCGGCGGCGACGGCACCGACCCGGCCGCCAACTCGACGCTGGACGAACCCGTCTACTCCCCCAACAGCGGGGACCCGTGCTACCAGGCCGCGACCGACAAGGGCTCCTGGTGCCAGATGGGTTGGCGCTGGAACCTCGACTACGTCGTCGACCCGCACAAGAACCTGATGACGTACGGCTACGACCTTCCGGAGACCAACAAGTACGTCCGGGGAGGCGCGCAGAACAGCGGCAACGGCACGCTCACGGCGTACGCCCGCGGCTCCTACCTGAAGCAGATCGGTTACGGCCAGCGGCTGCCCGAGCAGATCGCGGCCAAGGGGACGCTGAAGCCGGCCGCGACCGTCTCGTTCACCACCGCCGAACGGTGCTTCGCCTCCGGCAGCATCACCTGCGCGGAGTCGCAGCGCACCAGCGCCAACATGACCTTCTGGCCGGACGTTCCGCTCGACCAGTTCTGCGACGGAACGACCACCTGCAACAACTACAGCCCCACCTTCTTCACCACCAAGCGCCTGACCGGGATCACCACCCAGGTCCTGTCCGGCACCTCGTACGTGCCGGTCGACTCCTGGGCCCTGAACCAGTCCTTCGCCCAGCCCGGCGACGGCACCGCGCCCGCGCTCTGGCTCGACTCGATCGTCCGGACAGGCTCCACCGGCGGGGCCTCGACGCCCCTGCCGCCGGTAACCTTCAAGGGCAGGGAGCTGCCCAACCGCGTGGACGGCAACCTCACGCTGAAGGACGGCTCCAAGGTCGCGGTGCCGCAGTTCAACCGGCCACGGCTCCAGCAGATCACCACCGAGACCGGCGGTCAGATCAACGTCGTCTACGCGACGACCGCCGACCCGAACGACCCCCTCCGACCGGCCTGCTCCCGGGTGGCCGGCACCATGCCCTCGTCCGAGGACGGCAACAAGCTCGCCTGCAGTCCGGTCAAGTGGTACCTGCCGGGTTCCAGCTCTCCCGATCCGGTGAACGACTGGTTCAGCAAGTACCTGGTCACCGCCGTGACCGAGCAGGATGCCATCACCGGCGCGAGCCTGGTCAAGTCCACGAACTACACGTACAACGGCGATGCCGCCTGGCACCGCAACGACGCCGAGTTCGCCGACCCCAAGACCCGCACCTGGGACAACTTCCGGGGCTACGGATCCGTCACCACCACCACCGGCAGCGGCTTCGCCGGCGAGGCTCCCAAGACCCAGGCGACCACCACCTATCTGCGCGGCATGTTCGGCGACCTCAAGGCCGACGGGAAGACCACCCGTACTGACACGGTGCACAACCCGCTGGGCGGTGACGTCCAGGACAGCGAGTGGCTGGCCGGGACGGTGCTGGCCTCGGAGACCTACGACAAGGCCGGTAGCGGCGGCACCGTCGTCGGCCGCACCGCGACCACCACGAACGAGCAGGGCAAGACCGCCACGCACCACCAGTCCGGCGGCATGCCCGATCTGATCGCCCGCTCCGCCCCGTCGCAGACCACCTCGGTCAACGCGGCCAAGCTCGCCAACGGCACCTGGCGCACCACCACGACCGTCCGGGTCACCGATCCGGCCAAGGGCAACCGCCTGGTCCATGTCGACGACAAGGGTGACGGCACCTCCGCCACCCCCGAGATCTGCACCACCACCGACTACGCCGGCAGCACCAACCCGATGCTGATCACCGCAGTGTCGGAGCAGACGTCGGTGGTGGGTCCGTGCGGCACCACGGCCAACGCGGCCAACACCATCAGCGACACCCGGACCCTCTTCGACGGTCTTGCCTTCGGACAGGCCGGGGACCTCGCGGAGCCGACGAGCAGCCAGGTCCTCGACCACTACGACGGCAACGGCGAGCCGGTCTTCCTGCACACCGGGACGATCACCTACGACGTCTACGGCCGGCCCTCGACCGCCGGTACCACCGACGGCTCGACCTACGGCCGCGACGGGGCCCGGCTGTCCGATGCGAACACCGCGGTCGCCACCACCCGGACCGACTACACACCGGCCTCCGGGGCCCTTCCCACCCAGATCAAGACCACTACGCCGCTGGGGTGGACCAGCACCGTCACCCAGGATCCCGGCCGCGCGCTCGCGCTGACCTCCACCGACGCCAACGGTCGGACCACCACCGAGAAGTACGACGGCCTGGGCCGGCTCAGCGAGGTCTGGACCCCTGACCGCGCCACCGACCTCAGCGCGAGCATCCAGTACACGTACTCGATCAACGGTGTCACCGCACCGACCGTCGTCACGACGCGCACCCTCCGCGAGACCCTGCCGGGCAGCAACAACTTCTCCTGGAAAAAGGAGCTGTACGACGGCCTCGGCCGGCTGCGGCAGACCCAGTCCACGCTGTCGACCGGAGGCGCCGGACGCCTGCTCGCCGACACCTTCTACGACTCGCACGGCTGGGTCACCAGGACCTCCTCGCCGTACTACGACAGCGCCCGACTGCCCGACGACACGGTCTTCCTGGTCCCGGACGGGGAGGTCCCGGCCCAGACCTGGAACACCTACGACGGCCTCGGCCGAGTCACCGGCACCGAGTTCCGCTCCTACGCACAGCCGCAGTGGGCGACCACGACCTCCTACCCGGGGGCCGACCGCACCGATGTGACGCCGCCCCAGGGCGCGGCCCCGACCAGCACCTTCACCGACGCACGTGGTCGCACCTCGGCGCTGTGGCAGTACCGGACGGCGAACCCGACCGGTAACCCCGCGGACGCCGACGTCACCAGCTACACCTACACGCCTTCCGGCCAGCCCGCCGGCCGGAAGGACTCCGCAGGCAACACCTGGACGTACGGGTACGACCAGCGGGGGCGCCAGATCTCGGCAACCGACCCCGACACCGGCACCGGCCGCACCTACTACGACATCAAGTCCCAGGTCGACCACACGGTCGACGCCAACGGCAACACGCTGGCCTACTCCTACGACCTGCTCGGCCGCAAGACCGGGATGTACGCCGGCAGCGTCTCCGACGCGAACCAGCTCGCAGGGTGGACCTTCGACAGCCTGCCGGGCGCCAAGGGCCAGCCCGTCGCCTCGACGCGCTACGTCCACGACTCCGGCAAGACCCTCGCCTACACCCAGGGCGTGACCGGCTACGACATCACCTACCGCCCGCTGGGCACCAGCGTCACCATCCCCCAGGAGGAGAAGGAGCTCGCCGGGACCTACACGACCAGCAACACCTACAACCCCGTCCTCGGCACGCTGGCCAAGACCACCATGTCCGCAGTGGGCGGTCTGCCCGCCGAGACGGTTGGCTACCACTACACCGACACCGGTGTTCTCTGGGACTCGGCGGGCAACGATCCGCTGGTCACCCGGGTAATCTACGACGCCTTCGGCCGCCCGACGCGGACCGATGTCGGGGTGGCCTCGTACCAGAAGGTGGTCTCCACCCAGCAGTACGACGAGGCCACCGGCCGCGTGATCAACTCCTGGGTGGACCGTCAGACCGACCCGAAGGCCTCGGTCGATCACACCAGCTACACCTACAACCTCTCGGGTGCCATCACCTCCGTCAGCAATGTGCAGGGCGGTACGGCGACCGACACCCAGTGCTTCACCTACGACTACCTCGGGCGGCTCACCAGCGCCTGGACGGACACCGCGGGCACGACCACCCGGCCGACCGGTCAGTGGAACGACTCCTCCGGCGCGGTGAACGGATCCGGCAGCTCCGCCTCCGTCCCGGGCATCGGCGGCTGCGTCAACGCCAACGGTCCTGCCGTCAGCGGCAGTCCGGCACGGCCGAGCGTCGGCGGTCCCGCTCCCTACTGGCAGGACTACACCTACGACTCGACCGGGAACCGCACCGGGCTCAACCAGCACGCGATCACCAGCCCGCCGACTCTCGACCCGTCCCAGACCACCCAGGTCGCCATGGCGAGCGACAGCACCCAGACCTGGACCGTGGCCCTCTCCGGCGGCAAGGTCTGGACTTCTCGGCAGAACGGTGACGGCAGCTGGCCGCTGTTCGACGATCTAACGGCCCAGGCCGGGCCACTCACCGGTATCGACTCCGTCTCCGCGGCCGTGAGCAACGGCCAGCTGCAGGTCATGGCGATCGCGGGCGGGAAGCTCTGGCACACCGTTCGCAGGGCCGACGGCAGCTGGCAGGCCTGGGGTGACGTCTTCAGCGTCGTCGGCCCACTGTCCCAGCCGAGCAAGCTCGCCCTGACCGCGACGGCCTCCGGCCTGGAGGTCCTCACCACCTCCGGTGGGAAGGTCTGGCACACCGTCCGCAAGCCGGACGGCAACTGGCAGACCCAGGGCTGGGGCGACGTCTACAGCGTGGTCGGTGCCCTCAACGCTCCGAGCCAGATCGCGGCCTCCGCCACAGGCTCGGGCCTGGAAATCATGGTCTACGACGGCGGGAAGCTCTGGCACACCGTCCGCAGGCCTGACGGCACCTGGCAGGTCCAGGGCTGGGGCGACGTCTACAGCGTGGTCGGCCCTCTCACCGGGATCGGACAGTTCGCCCTCGCCGGCGTGGGATCCGGCCTCCAGGCGGTCGCGCTCGCCCAAGGCAAGCCGTGGCACGTCAGCCGGAACTCGGCCGGCTCCTGGACCACCTGGACCGACGTCAACACGTCCGCCGGGCAGGTCGCGACACCCACCACGGTCGGCATCGCCGGTTCCGGCAACGACCTCAAGGTCGTGCTGGCGGGCTCCGGCCAGCTCAACTACGCCACCCACAACGAGACCGCCCACACCTGGTCCGCCTGGCAGCGGGTCAACACCGCAGCGGGTCCGGGCGCCCCGGGCAGCACCACGGCCCAGACGTTCCGGCCCGCGGGATCGGTCAACACCAAGACCGACGCCCCGAACACCGGCGGCGGAACGGGAGGCCCGCACGCCCTGCTGACCTCCGCCGTCACCACCGCCTCCGGTACGAAGACCTCCAGCTACCAGTACGACGCGGCCGGCAACACCACCGCCGTCACCGACACCTCCGGTACCACCACCCTGACCTGGACCGGTGAGGACAAGCTCGACTCGGTCAAGAGGACCGGCGAGGCGCAGGGCACCAGCTACCTCTACGACGCCGACGGCAACCAGCTCATCCGGCGCAACCCCGGAAAGGTGACGCTGAACCTCGGTGCCGACGAGGTCACCCTCGACACCAACACCCGCGCACTCAGCGATGTCCGCTACTACGGTGCGCCGGGCGGCATCACCATCACGCGGGTCACCGCCCCCGGCGGCGGCAAGCTCGTCTACCAGGTGTCCGACCCGCACGGCACCAACGGGGTCCAGATCACCTCGGACGCCTCCCAGGTCGTCACCCGCCGCCCGACCGACCCGTTCGGCAACCCGCGCGGCACCCAGCCCGACCCGAGCACCTGGGCCGGCGACAAGGGCTTCGTCGGAGGCACCAAGGACGACGCCACCGGCCTGACCAACCTCGGCGCCCGCGAGTACCAGCCGACCACCGGCCGGTTCCTCAACCCGGACCCGATCCTCGACTCCGCCAGCCCACAGCAGTGGAACGGCTACGCCTACAGCAACAACAACCCCGTCAACCTGAGCGACCCGTCCGGCCAGCACTTCGAGGAGTGCGGCAACGGGATGTACGCCTGCAAGGGCGGCATCGACCCGGTGTCCGAGGGCCCCAAGTACAACGAGATCGTCGCGGATATCAAGCACGGTATCGACGCCGCGAGGGAGCGCCGCGCTGCCGCCAGCAGCAAGAGCAACGGTAGTGGCAAGGCCAAGACACTGCTCAACTTCCTCCATGACGCATGGGGCAGCTTCTCGCAAAAAGCAGTTGACGTAGGGAAGGGCGCCTGGAATCTGGAAGCCCGAGCTGGTTCCGATGTCTATCACTGCTTCGGCGGCTCCTGGAATTCCTGCACCGACTACGGAAAGATCATCTGGCAGGGCAGCCCGATCATCAACTCGGAGGCAAACGCCGGAGTCGTTCTCGGACTGGGATCCGACAGCAAAGAGATCTACGACAACTACGCAGATGGCAATTCTGGCGTTGCCACCGGGCAACTTGCATTCCTCGCGCTGCAGCTCGCCGGTGGAGGCGAAGGCGCCGAGGCCCGCGGAGGTCTCAGAGCTGCGGAAGGAGCGAGCCTCCTCGACCGCCTCAAGGAATTCTTCGCGAAGTGCAACAGCTTCCCGGCCGGAACACTCGTCCTACTCGCAGGCGGCACAGCAAAGCCGATCGACCAGCTCGCCGAGGGCGACCTGGTGGCAGCCTCCGACCCGCAGACCGGCACCACGGCTACCCGACCGATCACCAACACCATCGTCACCCCCGATGACCAGGACTTCACCGACCTGACCATCACCGCCGAGGGCACCACGACAGAGGCAAAGCCGCTTACATCCACCCAGCACCATCCCTATTGGGACGCCACCAACTCCCGGTGGACAAACGCTGCAGATCTCCAGCCAGGTGATCGGCTCCGGTCATCCGACGGTTCCACAGTCACCGTCGAGTCCGTGCGCAACTACCAGCTTGCACCCACCACGGCCTACAACCTGACCGTCGCCGACCTCCACACGTACTATGTGCTCGCGGGAGCCACTCCGGTCCTGGTCCACAACTGCGATATTCCGATGGATGAGGCTGTTAAGCGTGCCGTTGCACACGTCGGCGACAACGCAACGGTGGTGCGGTCTGGAAGCGGCGGAGTTCAGTTCATGAGCGTGACGACCGATGAGGCCGGGAACGCGGTTAGGAAGATTGCGCGGTTCGATGTGAACCCCAATAGTGCTCATGTCCAGAAACTCGGGCCGCATCTTAATCTGGAAACCCAGATCAATGGAAGGACGGTCACGAGTGGCCCGCTCAAGGATCCTCACACTCCTATCGATCCATTCACGATCCGGCCGGGCGACTACTGGCCGTAGGCGACTGACGGAGGCATGGTGTTGAAGGTCTTGCGCGAAGATTCGACCGGGGAAATGGAACTCTCTGGAACTCGCTCCGAGCTGCTGGCCTTGGGCCGGGGGCTGCGGAGCGGCCAAGGGGAATTTCGCATCCCGAAGGACTCAAATCCGTTCCCGTACGATAGGTCATTGTCGAGGATCGAATTTCGGCAAGCGAGTGGGAAGGTGAGGATTTCTTCTTCGGGAGACGGTGAAACCCTTGAGGTTCAAGGCAGGCTAGAGTCTCTTGCTCTTCTTGCCGATAACATCGAAGGTTTTGCCTTGGAGGCGGATCAGGACGACCACCTCCATGTGGATTACTTTCCAGAACATGACTATCTGGCCGAGGGGTCGGAGTCGCTGGTTGTCGGCATCGACGGTGATGTGCCCAAGTCGTCGTGAAGCGGCTTTGGTGCAACTAATCCGGCAGTGAAATCGCTAAATTTCCGTGGCTTATGAAGCGGCCCCACCGGATCGATTCCGGTGGGGCCGCTGCGGTGTCTGACGGCAGTAGTTGACGGCAACGTCAGCGGACGGGTGCTGCACAACGTGGCGGATCGTCGCCGTCGTCGGGCTCGGCGGTGTCGTCCGCGGGGTTGCGGAGGGCATAGCTCAGAGTGTCGATAGCCTGGCGCTGGAGGCGGAGTCGGACGTGGGCGTACACCGTCGCGGTCACCCCGATGTGGGCATGGCCCAACAGCTCCTTGATCACGACCAGTTCGACCCCCTGTTCCAGAAGCAGGGTCGCGGTCGAGTGCCGCAGGTCGTGGAACCGGATCGCCCGCAGGCGGGAGTGACGGAGCAGCGCGTTGAAGTGCCGTGTGAGGGTGGCGGGTTCGATCGGGTGGCCATTCGGACGGGTGAAGACGAGGCCGTTGTCCACCCACTCAGCACTGGCCTGTCGCTTCTCGTGGGCTTGTCGGTCACGGTGCTGGCGGAGTGAGGCGACGCAGGCGGCCGGGAGGGCGATGCGGCGTTCCGAGCTGATCGTCTTGGTCGGCAGGGTGGTGAGGCCACGGGTACGGGTGCGCTGGAGGGTGCGGCGGATGCTGGCGGTGCCACTGTCGAGATCGAGGTCTTCCCAGTGCAGGCCCAGGAGTTCGCCCTTGCGGAGCCCGGTGCGGAGAGCGAGTTCGAACAGGGCGGCGAGCCGGTGGCCCTGGGCTGCGGCGAGGAACTCCCGGGCTTCCTCGGCGGTCAGGGGGTTGAAGCGGCGGGGGCGGGGTGTGCCGGTGCGGACGTTCCGGGCGACGTTGCGGGGGATCTCCTCCTCGCGTACGGCGTGCTCCAGCGCGGATTTGAGCACCGAGTGGAGGTAGGCGAGCGTCAGCGGGGAGAGGTGCTTGCCGCAGCATTTCCCGAGCGCGCAGCAGCGCGGGCGGCGGCCGGTCTGCGCGTCGGGCTTGCGGCGGGCGTCGATGCCGCGTGCGCAGCATTGGCAGACGGTCCGCAGCTCGTTCAGCCACGTCCGGACGTCCTTGGCGGCAAGCTTGGCGATCTTCTTCCGGCCCAGCCCCGGGATGAGGTACTGGTGCACGACGGCGGCGTAGCGGGTGTGGGTGTTCTCGCGGAGCTGATGGACGGCGACGTTCTCCAGCCAGTACGTCAGGTACGCCCCGAGGCTGCCCTGGGCGGAGACCACGGGGACGCCACGGTTGCTGGCGGCGGTCTTCTCGGTGAGCTTGGCGAGGGCGTCCTTGCGGGTAGTGCCGTAGACGCGGACGCGCTTGCGGGTGTCGCCGACGGCCAGCACGTAGCTGGCGGCTTCCCAGCGGCCATCCTTGCGCTGGTAGACGGTGCCGTCGCCGTTGGCGCGGGCCCTGCGAGAACTGGTGCTGGGGGCGGGGTTGGTGTCGGAGGTGGTCATCAGGCTGCCTGTTCGAGTTGGTGGTGGACGAGGGCGGTCAGGGCGTGGGTGGGGATGCGGCGGGCGCGGCCGATGGTGATGGAGGCGAGCTGTCGGGTGCGGATGAGGTCGTAGACGGTGGAGCGGCTGATCTTCAGGCGCGC
The DNA here is from genome assembly GCF_040678895.1 of Kitasatospora sp. NPDC049258. Taxonomy (NCBI): domain Bacteria; kingdom Bacillati; phylum Actinomycetota; class Actinomycetes; order Kitasatosporales; family Streptomycetaceae; genus Kitasatospora; species Kitasatospora sp. NPDC049258. Next base: position 88,107 of record NZ_JBFAQT010000008.1, on the reverse strand, counting down.
CATGACCTCGGGGACGGTCAGGAGCTCGGCGTCGGCGGTCACTCGGTCACCTCCGCCGGGGTGGCGGTCAGCGGGTCGGCGGAGTGGCCGGTCCGGTCACCGGGGCGTTGCGCCTGCCGGGGGCGGGCTGCTTGCTCGGGTCGGGGCTTCGGTGCGGCGGCCAGGAGGTCGGCGAGGTGGGCGAGTTCGGGCAGGAGGCCGCTTCCGGTGTACTGCCAGTGCGAGATCACCAGGGTCGTGTCCGTGCCGACGCGCCGCCCGCTCTTTGTGCGCTGACTGGCGCGGTGACCGGAGTCGGGGTCGGTGTGACCGGCGGTCAGGTCAGCGCGGTCACTGCGGTCACTCTGCTGGTCAGTGACCGACCGCCCCTCGCCAGCTCGCTCCTGGGCGTCGTCTTGGCGGGTGCGCCAGGTGGTGCGTTCGGCTCGGGGGTGGGTGAGGGTGGTGGAGTAGTGGCGGGTGCGGGTGGAGAAGTGGCCTCGGAAGCCGAGCATGTGGGCCCACTGGCGCAGACGCAGGTGGGCATACTCGGGCCGGGCACCAAGGTGCCATGCGGTGTGGATCATGCGGCGGGCGTGGTCGGTGAGGTCGTGCTGGGCGAGTTCGGCGAGGAAGCGGAGTCGGCGGTCGAGGGTGCCAGTGGTGGTCTCGGCGCCCTTGGTGGCGTACTTGGCGATGTAGGCGGCGACGTGGCGGTCGGTGACGGGGACATCGCCGGTGAAGTCGGTACTGCGGATCGCGCGGACGTCGATCTGCCGCCCGAGGCGAAACACCATGGGCTCTGCCGACTGTGCCGGGTCGGTCTCCCCAGCCCGGGAGGGGTGTTGGTGTTGGACGCGAGTGCGGTTCGCGGCTGCACGGATGGCGTGGTCGAGGAGCTGGGTGGTGGCCCAGGTGGGTGGGGTGCTGTTGGGGCCGGTGGGTCCGTCGATGCGGATGACGGTGTGGAAGTGGATCTGGCCGCGCTTTTGGTATTCGGCGACCTTGGCGTAGGAGAGCGTGGCGTGGTGGCGCAGGGTGCGCTGGGTCAGTCCGGCGGCCTTGGCGATCTCGCGGCGCAGGTGGGTGGTGAAGCGGGCTCACAGGGCGGGGGCGGGGGCGTTCCACAGGACCGCGCCGGTGTAGTCGTACCGCTGCGGGGTCAGCGGCGTGCCGAGGAGCGGGTCGCCGTCGGCGTGGCGGGTACCGCAGGTGCAGGGGGCGGTGCCGGGTTGGTTGTGGACGGGGCCGAAGCCGGGGGCGGTGAGGGTGGCGAAGACGCGGGGGTGGGTGGAGACGCTGGTGGGGACGGTCTTGCCGCCGCGTAGTCCGGCGGCGATGAGCTGGTAGGTGTCGTAGCGGTAGAGGGTGGAGCAGGCGGGGCAGCGGGTGGTGCGGCGGTTGCCGCAGCGCACCAGGAGTTCGCCGGCGGGCAGGTGGCGGCTTTCGAGGTGGTCGAGGATCTGGCCGGTGGCGGTGTCCAGGCGGGTGCGGTGTCCGGTCAGGCGGATCGGGCGGGCGCAGCCGCCCAGCGAGCCGATCTGCCGTGCCAGGGGCGCGAAGTAACCGGCGGCGGCGAGCTTGGCCACCCGGGCCGTCAGCCGCGCCCGACGTTCAAGAGCCGAGCCACAGTTCGCGGACGCGTCGGCCATCCCGGCGTGCGTCGATGCGGCGAACGCCCCGTTGGGAGCGGACGTGGTTGCGGGGGCCAGCAGGGTGGTGAGGCCGCCGGTGCGGGTGCGCTGGAGGGTGCGGCGGATGCTCGCGGTGCCGGCGTCGAGGTCCTCCCGGCGCAGGCAGAGGAGTTCACCCTTGCGGAGTCCGGTGCGGAGGCCGAGCTCGAACAGCCCGTGCAGGCGGTGGCCCTGCGCGACGGCGAGCAAGGTGCGGGCTTCGTCGGCGGTGAGGGGTTCGAAGCGGCGCCCTTGGAGAAGCTCAGTCCGTGACCTTGGGATGGCCGGTGCCAGCGTAGGTGATCCAGGCAGTGCGGTTGGCGTCGTCGAGCAGGTACCAGATGCGTCCGCCGCCGGTGACCTCGTACTGCCAGCGTTCCAGTTCCTGGCCCTTGAAGGTGTTGGTGCCGAGCTTGCCCTTGAGGCGGTGCTGGCGGTCGGGGTTGTCGGCGGCGCGGGGAGTGGCGCGGATCTTCTCGAAGGCGCGGCGCAGGTTTCCCGGTGCCTGGCGGCCGAGGTGTTCCCAGCCGTCGGCGGCCTCGGTGTTGGCGAATCGGAGGTCGTACTCGTCGCCGGTGGGGGGCGGCGCGGCCCGGTCTCCGCGCTTCGGGCTCACTCCGCTGCCTCGGGCATGGGGACTGGTCCGAGGTCGCCGTCAGGCTCGCGGGTGAGGATGGCGAGCAAGGCGGGGTCTGCGTAGATCTCGGCGCTGTGCCGCCACTGGGTGAGCAGGAGAGCGATCGGGGCGAGGTTGTCCAGGGCCACCGCACCGCGAGCCGTGTCCACCAGCTCGGAGAGCAGGGTGTCGACGTCCTCGGCGGGCAGGAAGGTGCTCCATGGCAGCGCCTCGGGCAGCGCCTGGCGCAGGGCCGCGATGTTCTCGGTTCGCACCAGCCCGGCCAGCAGACGGGAGGTGAAGTCGACGACTGATGCGTCCCGCTCCATCTGGTCGACGCGCATCAGGGCGAGGTCTCCCGCGTCGCGTCGCCGCAGCCGCAGCGCGCGGACAGCGTCCAGCCTGCGTGTGGTCGCGGCGGGATGGTGGAGAAGCTCGCTGAAGGGCACGTCCTCGTAGGCCGCAGTCATGACATCCACAGTAGCTCGGATGTTGGCCCTGCGGGTAGGTGATTGCCGCCTGCTGCGGCCCACGCCTACTGCTCTGCACCTCCAACGGCACCGGTGACGGCACCGGTGACGGCGACAGGGTCGGACGACAGGGCACTTCCATGGACGCCGGCGGATCGGGTGGATTGCCACTCACCTGCGAAAACGCAGCCGGAGGGAGCCACCTACGGGCGCTGCTCGAGATCACAGTCAGTGCAACTGTCAATGAGGTAGATCATCGCGGCCCCACTGGATTCGTCCCGGTGGAGCCGCTGCGCGCATTTGGACGGCAGTGGTGGACGGCACCGTCAGCGAGGACCGCGGAAGCTCCGCCCCACGCCGTGCGTGGGACGGAGCCTCGGGGCTACCGGAGGGTCAGCCCTTGAGTTCGGCCGCGACCAGCTCGGCGAGCTGGACGGCGTTGAGGGCCGCGCCCTTGCGGAGGTTGTCGTTGGAGAGGAAGAGCGACAGGCCGTGCTCGACCGTCTCGTCGCTGCGGATCCGCCCGACGTAGGTGGGGTCCTGGCCGGCGGCCTGGAGCGGGGTGGGGATGTCGGAGAGCTCCACGCCCGGGGCGTCCGCGAGGAGTTCGGCGGCGCGCTGCGGGGTGATCGGCCGGGCGAAGCGGGCGTTGATCTGGAGCGAGTGGCCGGAGAAGACCGGCACCCGGACGCAGGTGCCGGCGACCTTGAGCTCCGGGATGCCGAGGATCTTGCGGCTCTCGTGCCGGAGCTTCTGCTCCTCGTCGGTCTCGTTGGAGCCGTCCTCGACCACCGAGCCCGCCAGCGGGATCACGTTGAAGGCGATCGGCCGCCGGTACACGTTGGGCGCCGGGTACTCCACCGCGGAGCCGTCGTGGGTCAGCGCGGCCGCGCCGTCGACCACCTTGCGCGCCTGGTCGTGCAGCTCGGACACCCCGGCCAGGCCGCTGCCGCTGACCGCCTGGTAGGTGGCGACCACCAGGGCCTGGAGGCCGGCCTCCTCGTGCAGCGGGCGCAGCACCGGCATGGCCGCCATGGTGGTGCAGTTCGGGTTGGCGATGATGCCCTTCGGGCGCTCCCCGATCGCGTCCGGGTTGACCTCGGCGACCACCAGCGGGACCTCGGGGTCGCGGCGCCAGGCGGAGGAGTTGTCGATCACCACGGCGCCGGCCGCGGCGACCTTGGGGGCGAGCGCCTTGGAGGTGGAGCCGCCGGCCGAGAAGATCACGATGTCCAGGCCGCTGTAGTCGGCCGTGGCCGCGTCCTCGATGGTGATCTCGGTGCCGCCCCACGGCAGCGTCCGCCCGGCCGAACGGGCCGAGGCGAACAGCCGCAGCTGCTCCACCGGGAACTCGCGCTCCGCCAGAATGCTGCGGACCACTCCGCCGACCTGGCCGGTCGCCCCTACGATGCCGATCCTCATCCGACTGCTCCTCCGCTTTCGTGCTCGATCAGGTCGATCAGGTTGCGCTTGATCACCGCCGCACCCTGCCCATCATGCCTTGTCACCGCCGGTCGGCGGCGGGTCGTCCCACGCTGTGAGCCGGAGCGTTCGGCCTACAGCTTCTCCAGCGCGGCCAGCGCCGCCGCCACCGAGGCCTCGCCTGCGGGCAGCAGCGGCAGCCGGACGTCGGGGGTGGGGATCCGCCCCTGGGCGTGCAGCACGCCCTTGACGACGGCCGGGTTCGGCTCGGCGAAGACCGCCTTCGAGAGCCCGGCCAGCCGGTGCCCGAGCTCGCGCGCCGTCGCCGCGTCCCCGCGCCGCCAGGCGGTGTCCAGCTCGACGAAGTGCTCGGTCGCCAGGTGCGCCGATGCCAGGATCCCGCCGGCCGCGCCGATCGCCAGCAGCGGAGACAGCACCAGGTCGTCCCCGGCCAGCACGGCGAAGCCGGGCGGCAGGTCGGCCAGCAGCTCGACGGTGTCGGCGTCCACCGCCCCGGCGGCCAGCTTCATCCCCGCCACCCCGGGCAGCGCACCGATCGCCCGCAGCGTCGCCGCACCCAGCGCCTGCCCGGTGCGGTACGGGATGTGGTACGCGATCAGCGGGACGGGGCTGCGTTCGGCCAGGTACGCGAAGTGCGCGAGCACGCCGGCCTCCCCCGGCCGCAGGAAGGCGGGCACGGTCACCAGCGCGGCATCGGCGACGCCCGCCAGTTCGGCCAGCGCCGAGACGCTGCCCAGGGTGTCGGCGCTGCCCGCGCCGACCGTGAGGACCGCGCCGTGCGCCCGGCAGGCGGCGCCCGCCACCTCGACCACGGCCTGCTTCTCGGCGGCGCTCAGGGTGGCCGGCTCGCCGGTGGTGCCGAGCGCGACCAGGCCGGCCGCGCCGGCGGCCAGCAGGTCGTCGGCCAGCCGCGCCAGCGCGGCCAGGGCGACGGCGCCGTCCGCCGCGAACGGGGTGACCAGGGGGACGTGGATGCCGTGGAGTGCCGAGCGGAGAGGTTCCATGCGCACGAGCCTGCCCCGCCGTGATCGTGCGGGTCCAGTTCATATTCATGAGGCTTCTCGTAAGCTGAGCCGATGCTCGATCTCCGCCGCCTGCGGCTGCTGCGCGAACTGTCCCACCGCGGCACCATCGCGGCCGTCGCCGAGGCGCTCTCGTTCAGTGCCTCGGCCGTGTCCCAGCAGCTCTCGGTGCTGGAGCGGGAGGCCGGGGTGCCGCTGCTGGAGCGCACCGGGCGGCGGGTCGCGCTGACGCCGGCCGGGCGCAAGCTGGTGCGGCACACCGAGGCGGTGCTGGAGCGGCTGGAGCAGGCCACCGCCGAGCTGGCGGGCGCCCGGCAGGGGCTGGCCGGGCCGCTGCGGATCGGCACCTTCCCGTCCGCCGCCCGCGCGATCGTGCCCGGGGCGCTCGCGGTGCTGATGAGCCGGCATCCGGCGCTGGAGCCGATGGTGACCGAGGTCGACCCGGCCGGGGTGGCGGCGCAGCTGCGGGCCGGGGAGCTGGACGTGGCGCTGGTGCACGCGTACGACCTGGTGCCGGCCGAGCCGGAGCCGGGGCTGGCCACCACGGGGGCGATCTTCACCGAGCCGATGTACCTGGCGGCGCCGACCGCCGGCACGCTCGCGGACTTCCGGCACTCGCCGTGGATCGTCTCGCCACCGGGCACGCTCTGCCACACCATGGCGGTGCGGGCCTGCCAGCAGGCCGGGTTCACCCCGCAGATCCGGCACCGGGTGGACGACTTCGCCACCGCGCTGGCCCTGGTGGGGGTCGGCCAGGGGGTCGCGCTGATCCCCCAGCTGGGGACCGCCGCGCACCCGGCGGTCACCCTCAGCCGGCTCCCGATGTACCGCCGCACCCGGGTCGCCTTCCGGGCCGGTGCCGGCGCCCACCCGGCGGTGGCCGCGTTCACCACCGCGCTGCGCGAGGCGCTCCCGCCGGGGCTGACCGGCGGCGCCTGAGCCCCCGCCACCGGGAGCCGGCGAGCGGCGCCCGACCCCGCGCCCGACCCCACCCCCGCGCCCGGCCGCGACAGCGGGTGACCGCGTGGGCACCGTACCCCTAGGTAGCCCCGGCCCCCGGGGAGCGTCCTACCTAGCCCGCTACGTAGTGCTTGTCCGCTCACCCGTACGACCGGTGTACTCACCTCGGGGGCGTCCCGCTACCGGCGGGTACGCGGTCCGAGGGGACGGCCGGCCGGCCCCGGGACGTCCACCTGACGGGACGTCCCGGGGTCTGCCGGTCGAGACGGGTGGTCGACGGTGACCGCCCCGACACCGGCTCTTCGCCGGACAGGAGGTCTACGTGCTCAGCGGCTCCCGGCGCTCCTGCGCCGCCTATCTCAGATGCGTCCCGTTCGACACCTGGGAGATGCCGGTGCACCGGCACGCCATGGAGAAGTGGGCCCGTGAGCTCGGCCTGGCCGACCCGGTCTGGTTCATCGACAACGGCGAGTCCTCCGGCGGCCCGAAGCCCCGCCTGCTGGAGCTGCTGACGGCGGTCGAGCGCAACACCTTCAGCATCGTGCTGGTACCCGGCCCGTTCGTCTTCCACCTGGACGACGTGCGCGCGGCGAAGGTCTGCCACCGCCTCTCGGTGCTCGGCGCCTCCGTGCTCCAACTGCCGTACGACCGCACCGGACGGCACCCCGCGCCCGGCCGCCCGGTCCCGGCCGGCGCGGTGCCCGCGCCTCGGGCCCACTACGGTGGGAACGGTTGACGCCGGAGCATCGGCCCGAGCCCTGCACCGGCTGACGCCGAGCGTCGGTTGACGCCCAGCCAGGCCGCGCGTCCCGGGGAGACCGGAGTGGACACAGCCAGACGCCCGGTGGCCCGCCTCGACGCGGCCCCGGGAGCAGACGCCCTGCGAGCGGATGCCCAGCGAGCGCACGCCCAGCCGGTGCACGCCCCGGCGGCGGACCGGCCGATGGTCGGCCGGGAGCAGGAGCTCGCCGCGATCCTGGCCGGCCTGCGCCGGCTGCCCGCGGTGGTGCGGGTGAGCGCCCCGGCGGGCCTCGGCAAGACGCTGCTGGTCGAGCAGGCCGCCGTACGGCTGCGCGCGGACGGGCTGCGCGTGCTGGGCACCCGCTGCCCGCCGCTGGCGCGGCCGTTCCCGTTCGGCGCCGTGGCGGAGCTGCTGCGCACGGTCGGCCCCGAGCTGCCCGCGGAACTGGACCCGATCACCGGCGCACTGGCCGAACTGCTGCCCGAGGCGGCGCCGTTCCTGCCGCCGCCCCCCGCGCCCAGCACCGATCCCGACCTGGCCAGGCACCGCGTCTTCCGGGCCGTCCGGGCCGTGCTGGCCGCTCTCGGGCCGACCGTGCTGCTGGTCGACGGCCTGCAGTGGGCCGACCCGGACAGCCTGGAGCTGCTGCGGGCGCTCACCCTGGACCCGGTGCCGACCCTCGGACTGCTGCTGGCCGAACGCCCCTGCGGGGTCCGCACCGCCGCCGCCCCGCACCGGCCGCCCGGCGTCGGCGGCGGCGAGCTGACGCTGGCACCGCTGGACGAGGAGCAGGTCGCCCAGGCCAGCGGCGGCCGGCCGGCCCCGGTCGTGGCCGAGCTGCACCGCTGGAGCGGCGGAGCGCCCTACCTGCTGGTCCAACTGCTCGACCGGCTCGACGGCGTGAGCGGCGAGCGGCCCGTCGAGCAGGCCGCCCGCCGGGCCGCCGCCACCCTGGTGCACCCGGTGGAGACCGACTCCGCCGAGGCACGGGCACTGGTCACGGCCTGCGCCGTGGTCGGGCGGCCGGCCGACCAGGAGCTGCTGGCCACGGTGGCCGGGCTGGCACCCGGGGCCGCCGGGGCCGCCCTGCTGGAGGCACTGGGCAGCGGCCGGCTCGTCGAGGGGCCGGACTGCCGGTACGGGCTGCCGTACCCGCTCGTCCAGGAGGCGGTCCACCTCGCCGTCCCCGGCCCCGAACGCCGCCGCGCGCACCTGGCCGCCGCCCAGGCGCTGCTGGCCGTGGAGCCGGTCGCGGCCGCGGAGCTGGCCCGGCACCTGCGGGCCGCCGGCGATCTGACCGGCTGGCGCGAGGAGGCCGAGGCCGCGGTCGAACAGGCCGTCGCCGCGGGCGACTTCGCCGCCGCCACCGAGCTGCTGCACCAGCTGCTGGCCGAGCCCTCGCTGCCGCCCGAGCACCGCTCCCGGGCGGCGCTGTCGCTGGCCCGGGTGTCGGTGAACACCCTCGACCACCAGCAGGTGCTCGGGGTGCTGCGGCGGATCGTCACCACGGCCGACCTGGCGGTGGTGACCAGGGGCGAGGTACGGCTCTCGCTCGGCCTGCTGCTGCTCAACCAGGAGGGCGACACCGAGGCCGGCTTTCGCGAACTGGAGCGCTGTGTAGCGGAGTTGCGCGAGCGGCCGGATCTCGCCGCGCGTGCGATGGGCGCCCTCGCGGCGCCGATCCTGGCCGTCCACGCCACCCAGCAGGCCCGCTGGCTGGACCGCGCCGAGCGGGCCGCCCGGCTCAGCGGCGATCCGGTCGCCCGGACCGGGGTGCTCGCCAGCCGGGTCACCTGGCTGGCCTGCGTCGGCGACCCGACCGCCTGGGAGCTGCTCGCCGAGCTGCCCCGCAGCACCCGGGACCAGGCCGAACTCCGGCAGACCGCACGGGCGTTGTGCAACGCGGCGAGCGGCGCGGTCGGCTGGGGCCTGAACGAGCAGGCCCGGCGCTACCTGGACGAGGGCCTGGATCTGGCCGAGGCCACCGGGATGGACTTCATGCAGGGCGTCGGCCGGGCGATGACCCTGGTCCTGGACTGGCACACCGCCCGCCTCGACGGCCTGGAGGCGCGCGCCCGGGCGCTGCTCGGCGAGATCTCCGAGATGCCCGCCCTGCGCACCGACGTGCTCCTGGTACTGGCCCATCTGCACGCGCTGCACGGCGAGTTCGACGAGGCCGCGGCCACCCTGAAGCCGGTGCTGACCGGCGGCCACGGCCCCGACCCGATGCCGTTCTTCGACACTCACGCGCTGGCCACCAGGCTCGCCCTCGGCAACGGCAACGCCGAGCAGGCCTGGCACGCGCTCGGCCCGGTGCTTGAGCTCTACCGCACCAAGGCGGTCTGGGCCTGGGGCTGCGAGCTCGTCCCCGAGGCCGTGCTCGCCGCCCTGACGGCCGGGCATCCCGACGAGGCCCGGCGGCTGGCCGAGGAGTTCGCCCGGGCCTGCGCCGAGCACCCGGCACCGGCCGTCGCCGCCGGCGTCGAACTCGCTCTCGGGCACCTGGCGGTGGACCAGGACCCGGCGGCCGCCGCCGAGCACTACCAGCGCGCGGCCGCCGTGCACGGCCGGATCGGCCGCCGGTACGCCCGCGCCCGGGCCACCGAACTGGCCGCACTGGCCCGGCTCGCGGCCGGTCAGCGACCGGCCACCCCCGGGCTGGTGGAGGCCGCCGAGGAGTACGAGCGGCTCGGCGCGGTCGCCGACAGCTCGCGCTGTGCGATGGTGCTCCGCGAGCAGGGCATCGGCGACCCGCGGGCGCACGCCCGGCGCGGCTACGGCGAGGAGTTGACGCCCCGCGAGCTGGAGGTGGCCCGGCTGCTGGCCTCCGGGCGCACCAACCGGGAGATCGCCCAGGTGCTGTTCCTCTCCCCGCGCACGGTGGAGCAGCACGTGGCCAAGGTGCTGCGCAAACTCCGGGTGCCCACCCGCCGCGAGGTCAGGACGGCCCTGGGGCCGCGGCCCTGAGACGCTCCACTAGCCTGTCCCCCATGACCCAGTGGACAGAGCAGCAGGACGACGCCCCGGGCCGGTTCGGCCCCGACGCCACCGTGGAGGTGGAGGCCTACCAGGTCGGCGCCGTGCGCACCGAGTACGCACCGAACCACGACGGCGACCCGGACCCGGGCGAGATCGTCTGGACCTGGGTGCCGTACGAGGAGCGCGACGGGCGCGGCAAGGACCGCCCGGTGCTGGTGGTGGCCCGGGAGGCCGGCGGCTCGCTGCTCGCCGTGATGCTCTCCAGCAAGGGCCACGCGCACGACGCCGACTGGGTGCCGATCGGCGCCGGCCCGTGGGACAAGTCCGGCCGGGACTCCTGGGTGGCCCTGGACCGGGTGATGCGGGTCTTCGACGGCGGCATGCGCCGCGAGGCCTGCGCACTGGACCGGGCCCGGTTCAACCTGGTCGTCGACAACCTGAAGCGCCGTTACCGCTGGAGCTGACGCCGTAGGCTGTCCCCCTCGACCACGGCCCGGGGGGAGTCGGATGGCACCGCGGACACCCCGCCGGCCGGGCCCGGCACCGGCCCGGCCGGCGGCCCACCGGAACGTCATCCTCGGCGGTGTGTTCCACGGCCAGGTCGTCCAGGCCGGGACGGTCCTGCTGGCCCCGAGCCGCGAGCAGCGCTGGGCGCAGGCCCTCGCCCACCAGGTCGAGCGGCTCGAACAGGGCGAGTGGCGGCGGCTGCTGGGCGACGACACCGAACGGATCGACCTCGGCTACACCCGGACCGCCGCCGCCGGCCGAGAGGCCCGGAACTCCGCGGAGGGCGGCCGGCTGCTCGGGTCGCCGCAGGGGCCGGCCGGCGTCCTCGGCTACTTCCGGGCGCTGGAACCGCGCCGACTGGTGATCACCGGAGCCGCCGGGGCCGGGAAGAGCGTGCTGGCCCTGGAACTGATGCTCGCCCTGATCGACGGCCGGGGGCCCGACGACCCCGTCCCGGTCCGCCTGCAGCTGGCCGGCTGGGACACCCGGGTCCCGTTGACGACGTACCTCACCGAGGAGCTCACCCGCTCGTACGCCTGGCCCCGGCGGATGGCCCGTGCGCTGGTCCGGCACGGCCTGGTGCTGCCGGTCCTGGACGGTCTGGACGAGATGGATCCGCCCCGGGCGGACGGCCGGCCCGACCGGGCCGCCCCCCGCGCCCGCGCGGCCCTGCGGCTGCTCAACGCGTACCAGGCCGGACGGCACCCCGGGGCCGTCGTCCTGACCGTCCGCACCGACGCCTACGAGGCGCTCGGACGGGGCGGCGGGCCATCCGGCCAGGACGGCGGCCAGGACTGCGGCCACAGCGGCGGGCCGGGCGACGGGCGCGACAGCCGCCTGCTGGACGCCGCCCGGATCACCGTCGACCCGGTCGGGCCGCAGGACGCGCTGGCCTACCTGCGCGCCCGGGCCACCGACCGCACCCGCTGGCAACCGCTGCTCGACGACCTCGCCGCCCGGTCCGGCTCGCCGCTCGCCGCGCTGCTCTCCACGCCGTGGCGGCTGTGCCTGGTCGCCACCGTGTACGCCGAGGAGGGCGAGCCCGGTGAGTTGACCCGGTACCGGTCGGCCCGGGCACTCGACCGGCACCTGCTGGCCCGGCTCGTTCCGGCGGCCGTGGCCCTGCACCCCCGGCGCGGGAACCGGCCCGAGGCGGTGCACCGCCGGCTGCACCAGCTGGCCGGGCACCTCGACGGCGGCGCCCGGCCGCGCGCCGCCGTCGTGCTGCACGAACTCTGGTGCCACCGGGGCGCGACCCGGATCGTCGCCGTCCGCTCGGTGCTGGTCGTCCTCGCCGCCCTCGCGGTCGCCGGGGCGGACCGGCTGCTGCCGCTGACCCACCGGGTCGGCCTGCTGAGCGGCCAGGCACTCGCCGTACTGCCCGTCGTCCTGGCGCTGATCCGGTGGGGTCCGCCGATGGAGACCAGGCCGCGCACGCTGCGCCTGGGCACCGCGGTGCGGTCGATGTCCTGGCCGGCCACGGCCGTGGCCCTCGCCGCGGCCCTGCTCACCGGCGCCGCCAACTGGGTGGCCTTCGGCGGGCTCGCGGCGCTGCTCGCCTTCCTGGGCGTGCTGGTGCCCGGTCTGCTGGCGCGCTCGCTGACCGTCGTGCCCGGGGCGGTGCTGCGGCCCCGCCGGCTCGTCGGCGGCGACCTGGTCTTCGGCGCCGTCCTCGGCGCGGCGATCGGCGTCGCCCTCACCGGGCCGCTGATCGGCCTGTGCGGTGTGCGGGACGGCATCCTGCTGGCGCTACCGCGGGCGGCCTTCGCCGCGTTCGCCCTGGTCGGCGGCGTGGGGCAGCGGTATCTCACCTTCCTGCTGTTCGGCCGGGGCGCCCTGCCGCTGCGGCTGGGAGCCTTCCTGGACTGGGCGACGGACGCCGGTCTGCTCCGGCTGACCGGCCCCGCCTACCAGTTCAGGCACCGCGAGTTCCAGGACTGGCTGGCCGCCACCCCCGAGCCGCTCCCGGCCACACCACCGACCGAGCCGGCCAGGCCGCAGGACCGACAGAACCCACAGGACCCCCAGGCCGAGCCGGCCACACCGCAGAGCCCCCCACCCGTCACCCCGCCAGGCAGCTCGGCCCGAGCAACTGCTTGAGGTCGCCGAACAGCGCCGGGTCGCTCTTCACCCGGTGCCGGTCCAGCCGCAGCACGGTGGTCTGCCGGGCCCCCTCCAGGCGCAGCCGCACCTCGGTCTTGCCGCGGTGGTGGGCGAGCACCTCGCCGAGCCGGGCGACCAGCGGCGGGGTGATCTTGGCACTGGGGATCGAGATGACGATCGGCGCGTCGGCGTGCGCGTTGGACAGGTCCGGGACGGACAGCTCCATGCCCATCAGCCGGGGCACGTCCTCCCGCTTGTCGAGCTTGCCGCGGACGAACACCACGGAGTCCTCGACCAGTTGGGAGGAGACCAGCTGGTAACTGGCGGGGAAGAACATGCAGTCGATCGAGCCGGCCAGGTCCTCGACGGTGGCGATGGCCCAGGCGTTGCCCTGCTTGGTCATCTTGCGCTGGAGACCGGAGATGATCCCCCCGATGGTGACGATCGCGCCGTCGGGGCGCTCCGCGAGGTCGGCGACCGCGCAGTCGGCCTTGTCGGCGAGCACGTGCTCGATGCCGTGCAGCGGGTGCGAGGAGACGTAGAGGCCGAGCATCTCGCGCTCCTGGGTGAGCAGGAAGGCCTTCTCCCACTCCTCCTCGGAGAAGACCACGTCGAGGCCGAAGCTCGGCTCGTCGGAGACCACGTCGCCGCCGAACAGGTCGAACTGGCCCTCGGCCTCCTTGCGCTTGACCCCGACCACGTTGTCGATCATCGGCTCGAACTGCGCGGTCAGGCCCTTGCGGGTGTGCCCGAGCGAGTCGAACGCGCCCGCCTTGATGAGGGATTCGACGGTCCGCTTGTTGCAGACCACCGACTCCACCTTGTCCAGGAAGTCGGGGAAGGAGGCGTACTTCCCCTTGGCCCGGCGGGTGCGGATCATCGAGTCCACCACCGGGCCGCCGACGTTGCGGATGGCGGTGAGGCCGAACCGGACGAGCTCGTTGCCGTGCGGGGTGAAGTCGGCGTCCGACTCGTTGACGTCCGGCGGGAGCACCTGGATGCCCATCTTGCGGCACTCGTTGAGGTAGACCGCGGACTTGTCCTTGTCGTCCTTGACCGAGGTGAGCAGGCCGGACATGTACTCGGCCGGGTAGTTGGCCTTGAGGTACGCAGTCCAGTACGACACCAGGCCGTAGCCCGCGGTGTGGGCCTTGTTGAAGGCGTAGCCGGAGAAGGGGACCAGGACGTCCCAGACGGCCTGGATCGCGGCGTCCGAGTAACCGCGCTCGCGGCAGCCCTTCTGGAACGGGACGAACTCCGCCTCCAGGATCTCCTTCTTCTTCTTGCCCATCGCCCGGCGCAGCAGGTCAGCCTGGCCGAGCGAGTAGCCGGCCAGGATCTGCGCGGCCTTCTGCACCTGCTCCTGGTAGACGATCAGGCCGTAGGTCGGCTTGAGGATCTCCTCCAGCGGCTTCTCCAGCTCCGGGTGGATCGGGGTGATCTCCTGCTGGCCGTTCTTGCGCAGCGCGTAGTTGGTGTGCGAGTTGACGCCCATCGGGCCGGGCCGGTAGAGCGCCAGGACGGCGGAGATGTCCTCGAAGTTGTCGGGCTTCATCAGCCGCAGCAGCGAGCGCATCGGGCCGCCGTCGAGCTGGAAGACGCCGAGCGTGTCGCCGCGGGCGAGGAGTTCGTAGGTGGGCCGGTCGTCCAGCGGCAGCTCGAGCAGCTCGATCTTGATGCCCTTGTTGCGCTCGATCGCCTTGACGGCGTCGTCCATGATCGTGAGGTTGCGCAGTCCGAGGAAGTCCATCTTGAGAAGGCCGAGGCCCTCGCAGGTGGGGTAGTCGAACTGGGTGATGGTGACGCCGTCGGTGTGCCGGGTCCAGACCGGGATGTGGTCGGTGAGCGGCTCCGCGGACATGATGACGCCGGCCGCGTGCACGCCCGGCTGGCGGATCAGGCCCTCGATGCCGCGGGCGGTGTCGATCACCTTGCGGACGTCGGGGTCGCTCTCGTACAGGCCGCGGATCTCGCCGGCCTCGCCGTAGCGCGGGTGCGCGGAGTCGGTGATGCCGGAGAGCGGGATGCCCTTGCCCATCACGTCCGGCGGCATCGCCTTGGTGATCCGGTCGCCCATCGCGTAGGGGTAGCCGAGGACCCGGGAGGAGTCCTTGATGGCGGCCTTCGCCTTGATGGTGCCGTAGGTCACGATCATGGCGACCTTGTCGGAGCCCCACTTCTCCGTCACGTACCGGATCACGTCGCCGCGCCGGCGCTCGTCGAAGTCGATGTCGACGTCGGGCATCGAGATGCGCTCGGGGTTGAGGAAGCGCTCGAAGATCAGGCCGTGCGGGATCGGGTCGAGGTCGGTGATGCCCATCGCGTAGGCGACCAGCGAGCCGGCCGCCGAGCCGCGGCCGGGGCCGACCGCGATGCCCTGGCTCTTGGCCCACATGATGAAGTCCGCGACCACCAGGAAGTACGCCGGGAACCCCATCTGGATGATGGTGTCCATCTCGTACTCGGCGAGCTTCTTGTGCTCCTCGTCGTACCCGTTCGGGAAGCGCCAGTCCATCCCCTCCCAGACCTTGGCTTTGAAGAAGTCCGCCTCGGACGCGAAGCCCTCCGGGATCGGGAAGCGCGGCATCAGGTTCTTGAACTCGAACATGCCGGCGGTGTCGACCCGCTCGGCGACCAGCAGCTGGCTGTTGCGGCAGCCCTCCTGCCAGGCGTCGGAGGTGTCCAGGCCGTACATCTCGGCGGCCGACTTGATGTAGTAGCCGGTGCCGTCGAAGCGGAAGCGGTCCGGGTCGGAGAGGTTCTTGCCGGTCTGCACGCACAGCAGCAGGTCGTGGGCGCCGGCGTCGGCCTCGGTGGTGTAGTGCGAGTCGTTGGTGACCACCGGCGGGATGTTCAGCTTCTTGCTGATCTCGATCAGGCCGTCGCGGACCCGGGTCTCGATGTCGAGGCCGTGGTCCATCAGCTCCAGGAAGTAGTTCTCCCTGCCGAAGATGTCCTGGTACTCGCCGGCCGAGCGGACCGCCTCGTCGAACTGGCCGAGCCGCAGCCGGGTCTGCACCTCGCCGGAGGGGCAGCCGGTGGTGGCCATCAGGCCGGCCGCGTGCTCGGCGATGATCTCCTTGTCCATCCGGGGCCACTTCACCAGCCAGCCCTCGGCGTAGGAGCGCGAGGTCAGCTTGAAGAGGTTGTGCAGGCCCTGCTTGTCGCGGGCCCAGATGGTCTTGTGGGTGTAGGCGCCGGAGGCGGAGACATCGTCCCGCTTCTGGTGCGGCTGGCCCCACAGGATGCGCTTGGTGTTGGAGCGGGACTCGGGCGCCACGTACGCCTCGATGCCGATCACGGGGGTGATGCCGGCCGCGGTGGCCTGCTTGTGGAACTCGGCCGCGCCGTACATGTTGCCGTGGTCGGTCATCGCGACATGGGTCTGACCGAGCCGCTCGACCTCCTTGAAGAGCTGCTTCAGCCGGGCGGCGCCGTCCAGCATCGAGTACTCGGTGTGGACGTGCAGGTGCGCGTACGGCTGGTCGCTCAAGGCGGGGCCTCCGGAGGCTGGTGCGGTCTGGTTGGCCGGCGAACGCGCAGGTCACAGGGGCTGGAAACAGCAGAGGCCCGAGCCGCCCAACCGGCCCGGACCCACCTCTCACGCATTCACGGAACTACTCTAGCCTCCTGTCGCAGGAGTCCCGCCGAGGCTCCTGACCGTTGCAAAGGATGCGCCGCATGTCCGACCAGGTCACCGCCGCCGACCGCGCCGAGACCATCCTCCAGGTCTTCGACTCGGCCTTCGGCGAGTTGCTCGCCCAGGATCCGGCGGCCTTCCGGGTGAAGTTCCGCAAGATGGCCGCCTCCGCCTTCGCCTTCTACCGCGGCACCGCCGCGCTCTTCTACGCGGACCTCACCACGCCGCCGTTCGAGGGCTACGGGGCCCACTTCCTCGACCCGCGGACCAGCCGGGTGTGGATCCACGGCGACCTGCACGCGGAGAACTTCGGCACCTACCTGAACGCCGAGGGCCGGCTGGTCTTCAACGTCAACGACTTCGACGAGGCCTACGTCGGGGCCTTCACCTGGGACGTCCAGCGGCTGGCCGCCAGCCTGGCCCTGATCGGCCACGCCAAGGCGCTGTCCGACGCCACCATCACCGAGCTGGTGCGGGCCTTCGCCGCCGCCTACCGCGGCCAGATCTCCGCCCTGGTCCGCCGGCCCGGGGAGGGCGCGGTGTACACCCTGGACACCGCCACCGGCCCGATCCTGGACACCCTGCGCCGGGCCCGGCTGCAGACCCGGGTGGAGCTGCTGGACCAGGAGACCGTGATCGACGGCTACGACCGGCGCTTCCGCAAGGGCAACGGCGCGATCGAGCTGGCCGAGCAGGAGCGGGCCGAGGTGCTGGCCGCCTTCGCGACGTACCTGGAGACCCTGCCGCCCGCCTCCCGCACCCGGCCGGACGCGCTGCGGGTCAAGGACGTGGTCGGCCGCCGCGGCATCGGGATCGGCAGCGCCGGGCTGCCCTCGTACAACCTGCTGCTGGAGGGGCACACCGACGCCCTGGAGAACGACGTGATCATCTACCTGAAGCAGGGCCAGGTCCCGGCGGTCTCCCGGCACGTCACCGACCCCTCGATCCGCGGCTACTTCGAGCACGAGGGCCACCGCACGGTGATCTCCCAGCGCGCCCTGCAGGCGCACAGCGACCCCTGGCTCGGCTACGCCACCCTGCACGGCCGGGGCCAGCTGGTCGCCGAGGTCTCACCGTACGCGGCCGACCTGGACTGGACCGACCTGAACGAGCCGGCCGACCTGCTCGCCGTGACCGAGTACCTCGGCCGGGCCACCGCCACCATGCACGCGGCCGCCGACGAGTCCTCCAGCGGGCACACCCTGGTGCCGTTCTCCACCGAGCACGCGATCGACGCGGCCGTCGCCGCCGACGAGAGTGGCTTTGTCGACATGCTGGTGGAGTTCGCCCACGCCTACGGCGCCCGGGCCCGCGGCGACCACCAGATCTTCGTGGACCTCTTCCGCAACGGGCGGATCCCCGGTCTCTGAACCCGTTCCGCCCCGCCCCCGCGCGCGCTACTGTCGGCTGCCGACCACTCGAAGGGGGAGCCATGTCCTACCAGCCCGCGCAGGGCCCGGCCCGGCAGCCGGCGGACGGCGGTCTGATCGCCGTCGCCGTGCTGCTGCTCGCCCAGCTCGCCATCGAGCTCGGCATCCTCGGCTACGACCTCAGCCAGGCGGGCGCCGGCTACCTCACCACCGCGCTCGGCTTCACCTTCGAGCACTACGTGGCCGCGCCGGTCGGCTTCTTCGGCCAGGACGCCGCGCTGTGCGTGGCGCTGGTGGTGCTGGTGGTCGGCGCCTTCAGCGGCGGCCGCTGGGCCCGGCCGGCGGCGGTCGCCCTGCTGGGCGTCAACGCCTACGGGGCCGGCACCGTGCTGGTCAGCCAGGGCGTCGACAACCTCACCTCCCCGGTGCGCAACCTGGTGCTCAACCTGACGGTGGTGGCGACGATCCTGATCGCGGTCGTGGTGGCCGCCGTGGTCGCCGCCACCCGGCGTCCGGCCGCACCGGCGCCCGCCCAGCACCAGGCCGCGTACCAGACGCTCTACCCGTACGCCGCGCCGCCCGCCTACCCGAGCACCCCGCCGCCCGGCTACCCGAGCACCCCGCCGGCGCCGTCCGGGCCGCCCGGCGTCTGAGGTCTCAGCCGCGCAGCTCGCGGCGGATCACCAGCCGCAGGCCCGACCAGGTGGCGTCGACGGCGCAGACCTTGTTGTCCACCAGCCCGGTCGGCAGGGCGATCCCGCGCAGCACGTCCTCGGTCAGGTCGGTCGGCACCCGGGAGGCCCGCTTGGGCCAGGCCACCCAGAGCCCGGCGGCCGGCCGCATCGCCGCCCGGAACTCCGCCAGCCGGGCGGCCAGCTCGGCCCGGTCCGCCGGGTACCAGAGCGCGACGTCGAACGGCTCTCCCGGGTCGACCGCCCGCCGGAGCAGGACGTCCGCCGGCAGTCCGGGCACCTCGAACCCGGCCGGCGCACCGGCCAGCAGCAGGGTGTCACCGGCGCGGATGCCCAGCTTCCGGGCGAGCGGGGTGCCCGAGTAGCCGGCCGGCACCGCTGCTCAGCCGTCCAGCTCGGCGAGGAAGTCGAGCGCGACGCCCCAGGTGCGGGCCGCCGCCTCGGCGTCGAAGTCGGCCAGGTCGGGGTCGGTGTAGACGTGGCCCGCGCCGCGGTAGCGGTGCACCTCCACGTCCGCCCCGGCCCTGGTCATCAGCAGGTACCAGGCGTTCAGCCAGTCCTCGCTCTCGAAGGCGTCCGGCTCCGCCACGTGCAGCTGGACCGGGATCTCGGTGGCCGCGTCCTCCCGCAGGTCGGAGGTGCCGTGCAGGAGCAGCAGGGCGCGTGCCCGCTCGTCGGCCAGCGCCAGGTTCTGCGCCAGCGCGGCGCCCAGCGAGAAGCCGGCGTAGACCAGGCCCGGCCCGCCCGGGGTGATCAGCGGGGCGGCGGCGGTGACGGCCCGGCGCAGCAGCTCGTCACTGCCGACCTCCTCCTTGTACGCCATGCCCTGCTCGACGTCCTCGAAGGTCTTCCCGTCGAACAGGTCGGGCGTGTGCACCTGGTGCCCGGCCGCCCGCAGCCGGTCGGCGGCGGCGTGCACGGCGGGGCGCAGCCCGTAGACGGAGTGCAGCAGGAGGATCTGGGCCACGGGGTCGGTTCCTTACGGCTCGCGGGGAGGGGTCCGCCTCCATGATCCCCCATCCCGCCCGCGCCCGGCGGGCGCACGGCCACCGCCGCCCGCCCTCCCGGTTCGCAGGGGGCGGGCGGCGGCCGCAGGTCGAGGCGGCTACCGGCGGGTGCCGGTCAGTACTCGACCTTCATGGTCACGCCGCTGAAGGAGCTCTTGGCGTAGAGGCTGAAGTAGACCCAGCCGGCCGGCGGGGTGTTGACGGTCAGCTTCTCCGCGTTGCCCGTGGTGGCGGACTTGCTGAGGTAGGAGCCGGTGGTGGCCCAGTTGGTGCCGTTGTAGTAGAGGTCGGCGTCGCCGGTGCCGCCGCTGCTGGTGAGCTTGAGCTGCTTCACCCCGGCGGGCAGGTAGGCGAACATGTAGCTGTAGTTGCCGGTGGTGGCCGCGACCCCGGTGCGGCGGCAGTTCTTGTCGTACTGCCGCACGTCCGGCGCGCTGCACAGCGGCAGCCCGGCCACGGTGAGGGTCTGGCTGCGGGTGGCGGTGGCGCCCTTGTCGTCGGTGACGGTCAGGGTGACGGTGTAGCTGCCGGCCGCGGAGTAGGTCTTGCTGGGGTTGGCGGCGGTGGAGGTGGTGCCGTCGCCGAAGTTCCAGGAGCGGGCGGCGATGGTGCCGTCCGGGTCGGTGGAGGTGTCGGCGAAGGTGACGGACAGGTCGTTGACCAGCGCCGTGAAGGCGGCCACCGGCGGCTGGTTGGCAGGGGTGCCGGGGTCGCAGGCGCCGGTGTTGCAGGCGGTCAGCCAAGCGGCGAAGTCCGCGTCGTACCGGGTGCCGATGGTGCTGGTCAGGAAGGTGCGGGCACCGTTCCAGTCACCGGCGCGGTACTTGGCGAGCAGTGTGTTCACGTCCGCCCAGTGCTTCTCGACCATGTAACGGACCGCCAGGTAGCCCCAGTTGTAGATCCGGGTCTGGTCGGCGTTGTCGTAGGTGGAGTCGAAGAGGGTGCGCAGGCTGTAGGTGTGCTGCCCGGCCTGGTTGATCGCGTCGTCGTAGCGCACGCCCCGGTACGAGTAGGAGACGTACTCGGCCAGGCCCTCGACCCACCAGACGGTCGGGGTGGTCATGCCGGCGTCGAAGTTGCCGTACATGTCGTAGCGGCCGTCGAGGTAGTGGGTGTACTCGTGGTTGAGGTTCCAGATCTGGAACGTCGGGCGGACCCACTCGGCCTCGTAGGCGACGAACCGCGGCTGGTTGCCGGCCTGCTCCGGGTTGCCCTCCAGGTACATGCCGCCGTTGTTGGTGTCCATGTCGAAGATCGGGCCGGCGTAGGTCTGGTAGTCGCTGCTGGAGTGGAAGACCACCACCTCGATGGTGGAGTTGCCGTCGTTGGCGACCGGGCCGGTGTCCTTGACCAGGGAGTGGAAGTAGGCGTCCTGGTTGGTCAGGCTGGCGCAGCTGGCGGCCAGGTCGGTCTGGCTCATCTGCTGCGCGATGATCTTGATGCTCGGGCTGCAGGTGTAGTTGATGGTCAGCACCGCCGCCTTGAGCCGCGGGCCCAGGTCGCAGGTGCCGTAGTAGGCGCAGTTGGCCTTGTCGTAGGTGTCGGTCGCCACCGCCAGGTTGACCCAGAGCGCGGAGCTCGGGCCGGTGATGCTGCCGCGCGCGATCAGGTCCCGGATCAGCGGGCGGACCTTGCTCAGCAGGCCGCTGTACTGGAGGAAGCGGCCCAGCTCCAGGCCGGAGTTGGCGGCCAGGTACCCGCGGTCGGTGCCGAGCAGGTCCCAGTGCGCGGAGGCGAAGGCGGCCAGGGTGTCGGTGATGCTCGGGTCGGCCTGCACGGCGGCCTGGTAGTCGGCGTTCTGGTGGCCGCGCCAGAGCACCGTGTAGGTGTTGTTGACCGCGTTGACCATCGACCAGCTGCTGTTGTACGTGGCGTTGTAGCCGTTCAGCAGCCGCTTGACCACGTACAGGTAGCGGGCGTTCTCGCCGGAGCTGTCGATCAGGGTGACGGCCTCGGCCAGGGTCTCGCCGTTCGCGTCGGTCACGTCGCCCGAGTGCGCGGAGGCGTAGAAGGCGTCCAGGGCGGCGCGGATGGCGGTCTTCAGCGAGCTGCCGTAGGTACCGACGTCCGTCGGGTGGTTCCACTGCACGTAGTAGCCGGCCCGCAGGAAGAGCACCAGCTGCCCGGCCGAGGTGGTGTTGTTCCCGGGGTAGGACGCGGACACGTCCCGCAGCGCGTTGGCGACGCTGACCATCTGGGCCTCGCGGAAGACCGCGTTGGCGTTGGTGCCGGTCAGCACGAAGAGGCTGTTGACGCAGTCGACCGGGACCGCCTTCACCTGCTGGACCAGCGCGCTGCCGGTCTTCGAGGCGAAGTCGGAGACGTTGCAGGCCGCGGCGTCGAGCGCCCGGGGGGCGGCCAGGGCCTTCGGTTGGGCGTAGTCGGCGCGGACGGCGGCGACCGAGGCGCTGCGGGGAGCGCGTTCCGACAGCGGAACGGTGCGGCCCAGGTGCTGGTCCTGCGTCAGCGCGGTGCCGGTGGCGGGTTGCGGGGCGCCGATCGAGGGCGAGGAGGGGGCGCGACCCGCGCCCGGGGTGGCGGCCTGGCTCTGCGGGGAGAACAGGCCGAAGGCGAGGCAGGCGGCGACGGCTGTGGTGAGCAGGCGTGCCGAATCTGTCCGGAAGGATCTCACGTGGGGGCCTCCGGGCCGGTGGATGGCCGCGTGCGGACGCGACCGTGTGGGGGGGAAGGTGGGGGCGGCCGGGTGGGGGTGCGGCCAGGGGAACCTCGGCGGGACGGCGCGGCAGCGAACCGCGCCGGCGCGGCCGACAGGGGGTGTGACATGTACAATTGCACGTATCACATGGCTTTGGGAAGCCCCTGGATACGACAAGTTGCCCGCAGTGCCGAGCAGTTGGCGGGCGAACCGATCGTCGACCCGCGCGCCGCAGCGGTCGACCGGCCCCGGACCGCCGGGTGAAGAGTCGACGAACAGTCAGTCCTAGGGGCTTTACAGCTGATTACCCGCTAGTAGCCTGTGGCGACGTGACTGAGCTTACCGATGCCCTTTCCGCTGCCCGGCCGCGTCGCCGCCGGGTCCTCAAGGCCGCCGCGCTGACCGCCGGCGCCGTCGCCGTCCCGCTGGCACTGGGCGGGGCCACCGCCACCGCGGCGCCCGCGCCCCAGTTCCTGCACGGCGTCGCCTCCGGCGACCCGCTGCCCGACGGCATCCTGCTGTGGACCCGGGTCACCCCGGCGCCGGAGGCCGTGCCCGGCTCCGGCATCGGCCCGGACACCGACGTGCGCTGGCAGTTGGCCAGCGACAAGGCGTTCACCGACATCGTGGCGAGCGGCACGGTGACCGCCACCGCCGCCGCCGACCACACCGTCAAGGCCGACGTCCGCGGCCTGCGCCCGGACACCGGCTACTGGTACCGCTTCACCACCGCGGGCGTGAGCTCGCCGGTCGGCCGCACCCACACCACCCCGGCCACCGACGCCGCCCTCTCCCGACTGCGCCTGGGCGTCGCCTCCTGCGCCAACTGGGAGGCCGGCTACTTCTCCGCGTACCGGCACCTGGCGGCCCGCGGCGACCTGGACGCCTTCCTCTTCCTCGGCGACTACATCTACGAGTACAAGTCCGGCGAGTTCTGCGCCCGCGGCAGCGTGGTGCGCCCGCACGCGCCCGCGCACGAGATCATCGACCTGGCCGACTACCGTACCCGGCACGGCCGTTACAAGACCGACCCGGACCTCCAGGCGCTGCACGCGGCCGTTCCGACGATCGCCATCTGGGACGACCACGAGTTCGCCAACGACGCCTACTCGGGCGGCGCGGAGAACCACACCCCGGGCACCGAGGGCACCTGGGCGGACCGGGTGGCCGCCGCCAAGCAGGCCTACTTCGAGTGGATGCCGGTGCGCCCGTCCATCGCCGGCACCACCTACCGCCGGCTGCGCTACGGCAAGCTGGCCGACCTGCACCTGCTCGACCTGCGCTCGTTCCGCTCCGAGCAGGTCAAGGTGGGCAACGGCGACGTCGACTCGGCCGACCGCTCCATCACCGGCCGCGCCCAGCTGGACTGGCTGAAGGCCGGCCTGTCCGCCTCCGAGACCACCTGGCGGCTGATCGGCAACGAGGTGATGATCTCGCCGGTGGCCTTCCTGTCGCTGCCCGGCTTCCTGCTCCGCCCGCTGGCCAAGCTGCTCGGCCTGCCCGGCGAGGGCATCGCGGTCAACACCGACCAGTGGGACGGCTACACCCACGACCGCAGAGAGCTGCTCGGCCACCTCAAGCAGCACGGCATCACCAACACGGTCTTCCTGACCGGCGACATCCACTCCGCCTGGGCCGCCGACGTGCCGTTCGAGGCCGCCACCTACCCGGCCTCGGGCAGCGCGGCCACCGAGTTCGTGGTCACCTCGGTCACCTCCGACAACATCGACGACATCCTCAAGGTCGCCCCGCAGACCCTCTCCCTGCTGGGGGTTGCCGCGCTGGAGGCCGCCAACCGGCACATCAAGTGGATCGACCTGGACTCGCACGGCTACGGCGTCCTGGACATCACCCCGCAGGCCGCGCAGATGGACTACTACGTGCTGTCCGACCGCACCAGCAAGGACGCCACCTCCAAGTGGACCCGCTCGTACCGGACCCGCTCCGGCACGCAGCAGATCGAGCGCGTCTACTCCCCCGTCAAGTGACGCCCGGGCGGCGGGGAGCACCCCTCGGGCCTCCCCGCCGCCCGCGCTCGCGGCGGCGCCCGCCGTCAGGGCGGTCCCGAACCGGATCCGGCTCCGGCGGCCCCGGCCACGGGCGCGGCACGCGCTACGCCTGCTGCACCGCCCGGCCCTCGCCGGGGGCCAGCACGGCGGGCGCCTCCCGGACGTCCGGCAGCAGCAGGATCGCCAGGTTCGAGACGGCCACCAGCGCCGCCCCCATCAGCAGCGGCGCGCCGGTGCCGACCAGCGCGGCGAGCGGGGCCGCGATCCCCAGGCCGACCGGGCGGGCGACCATGGAGATCATCGTGTCGAGCGAGGCCACCCGGCCGAGCACCGCCGGGGGTATCCGGCGCTGCAGGGTGGTCTCCCAGAGCGGGCCGAGCAGGCCGATGCCGAACGCGGCCACGCTGTAGGTGACCGCGACCACCACCATCGGCAGCCGTAGGGCGAAAGCCACCATCGGGACGGCGTAGGCGGCCGCCCCGAGCGCGACGCCGACCAGCGGGTGCCGGATCGGCAGCCGCGGTGCGGCGAAGACCCCGGCCACCAGCCCCACGGTGGCGACCTGGGCGATCACCACCCAGGAGGTCTCACCGCCCAGGCTGCGGACGGCGATCAGCGGGCCCAGGGTCAGCACCATCCCCATCGCGAGGTGGATCGCGCCGTGCCCGAGCACATTGGCCAGGAACCACGGGTGGCGGCGGGTCTCGGTCCAGCCCTCGGCCAGTTCGGCGAAGAACGGCGCCCGGCGGGGCCGGTCCGGCCCGGGCCGGGGCCGCAGACCGCCGAGCGTGGTCGCGGACACCACGAACAGCCCGCCGGTGAGCAGCGAGGACCAGCCCGCACCGACCAGCAGCATCAGGGTGCCGGCGATCGCGGGCCCGGCCACCTGGGCGAGCGCCTGCCCCACCCCGAGCCGGGTGTTGACCCGCAGGCGCTCGGAGGCCTCCACCACGCCGGCGACCAGGGTCCGCACGGCGGGCATACCGAAGGCCACGGCCGCGCCGGTGACCGCCGCGAGCACCGCCAGGTCCGGGATCCGCGGCGAGCCGCCGAGCAGTTCGGCACCGATCGCCAGCTGGGCGGCGGCCCGCACCAGGTCGGCGGTGAGCACCGTCCGCTGGGGCGGGAAGCGGTCGGCCACCACGCCGGCGACCGGCAGCAGCACGATCATCGGGACGACTTCGCAGGCCAGGACCAGTCCCAGGTTCCCCGCAGAACCGGTGCGCACCAGCGCGAGTGTCAGGGTCATCGGGATCAGGGCGGTCGCCAGCGCCGCGACGGTGCGGCCGATCAGCAGTCGCCTATTGGATGTGGCCATGACATAAGACAGTATTTCGTACGTTGATGCATCGTCAACAAAGTGGCCGTCAAGACTGCCCGACCAGCCGCCCGAATGCCCGGGACCGGGCCCGTGGGCGCGGTCCACCGTACCCTCCGGCCCCCCGGGCCGCGGCCGGATCCCCACCCTCGGGGCCGACCACGCAGGTCAGGACACCACGTCCTTGCGGGCGAAGCCCCGGAACGCCAGCGCCAGCAGCACCACCGAGTAGCTCAGGGACAGCGAGACGCCCTGCACCATCCCGCCCCACTCCAGCTGCGGCTGCAGCGCGTCCGCCCAGGCGTACTGCCAGTGCGCGGGCAGCCACTCGCGCAGCCCGCCGAGCGCCGTGATGGCGTCCAGCACACCGGTCACGATGGAGATGAAGACGGCGCCGCCGACCGCCCCGAGCGGCGCGTCGGTGGCGGTCGAGAGCCAGAACGCCAGCGCCCCGACGACCAGTTCGGCGAGCACCACGAAGGCCACGGCGAGCGCCAGCCGGGGCAGCGCCACCGAGGCCGGCAGGCTGGCCCCGGTCGGCAGCCGCAGATCGCCCCAGCCGTACGCGGCGGTGCCCACCCCCAGCCCGACCAGGGGCAGCAGCACCACGGCCGCCGCCGAGAAGGCCAGGCCCACCGTGAACTTGCGGGCCAGCAGCCTGGCCCGGGGCACCGGCGCGGCCAGCAGGTAGCGCAGCGAGGACCAGCTGGCCTCCGAGGCCACCGTGTCGCCGCAGAACAACGCCATCGGGATGACCAGCAGGAAGCCGGTGCCCATGAAGAGCAGGGTGGCCGCGAAGTTCGGCCCGGAGGCGGTGGCCAGCTCGATGAAGCTGGTCCGGTCCGCCCGGCCGGGCGGACCGCCGATCTGGAAGGCCGCCAGCACGATGAAGGGCATCGCGGCCAGCACCCCGCCGATCACCATGGTCCGGCGGCGGCGCAGCTGGCGGACGGCCTCCACCCGCAGCGGCAGGGTCCGGCCGGGCCGGTAGCCCGGCGCGGCGGGGGTGGCGGTGGCGGTCATGCCGCTCCTCCGATCAGTGACAGGAAGGCGTCCTCCAGCCGGCGGTGCGGCCCGAAGCGCTCGACCGGCACCTCCAGCCGGACCAGTTCGACCAGCAGGGCACCGGCCGTCAATCCGTCGAGGCGCACCAGCAGTCCGCCGTCGACGGCCTCCGCCGAGCCGACCCCGGCCAGCGCCGCCACCTTGTCGGCGGCCACCGCCCGCTCGTCGGCGCCGTACCCCGCGGGGGTGGAGACCAGCAGCAGCTCGCCGGCCCCGACGATCTCGGCGACCTCGCCCGCGACCACCAGCCTGCCCCGGTCCATCACCACCAGGTGGGTGCAGCTCTGCTCGATCTCGGAGAGCAGGTGGCTGGAGACGATGACGGTGCGGCCCGCGGCGGCGTAGCGGATCATCACCTCGCGCATCTCGCGGATCTGCGGCGGGTCCAGACCGTTGGTCGGCTCGTCCAGGATCAGCAGGTCGGGCAGGCCCAGCATGGCCTGGGCGATGGCGAGGCGCTGGCGCATGCCCTGCGAGTAGGTGCGCACGGCACGGTCCAGGGCCTCGCCGAGATCGGCGATGGCCAGCGCCTCGGCCAGGTGCGCGTCCTCGGCCGGGCGGCCGGTGGCCCGCCAGTACGACTCGAGGTTGGCCCGGCCGGTGAGGTGCGGGAGGAAGCCGGCGCCCTCGACGAAGGCGCCGACCCGGGAGAGCACCGGGGCACCGGGCCGGACGGCATGGCCGAAGATCCGGATCTCGCCGGCGTCGGGCCGGATCAGGCCCATCAGCATCCGCAGGGTGGTGGTCTTGCCGGCGCCGTTCGGCCCGAGCAGTCCGAGCACCTGCCCCTGCTCGACCCGGAAGCCGAGCTCGCGGACCGCGTACCGGTCGGCGGCGCCGCGGTAGCGCTTGCCGAGGCCGGTGATCTGCAGCGGCACCCCGGCCAGCGCCGGGTCGGGGGCCGGCTGCCCGCCGCGACGGCGCACCAGCAGCAGGGCGGCGGCCGCACCGAGCGCCAGCAGCGGCAGCAGCCAGGTGCGGGTGGGCAGCGGGGCGGCCTCGGTGCGCAGCGCGTCCACCGTCGGTACGGTCAGCGGCCCGGCGGCGGCGACCCGGTAGGTGGCGCTCTCGCCGGGCGAGGCGTACGCCAGGTCGGTGCTGGCCAGCACCAGCCGCAACCGGTGGCCGGACTCGAAGGTGTGGTCGACGGCTGGCAGGGTGATGTCGACGGCGCGGCCGCCGGGCGCGTCGGCGCCGGTCACCCGCAGCGGCGCGACCAGCTGCTGGGGCAGCGACTGCTTGCCGTCCGGGCCGAGGTCGTAGAGCTTGGCGAAGAGCACCGCGTCCGGCCGGTCGGCGTGCACGGTGATCCGGGTGGTGGGCGCGCCGGTCAGGTGCAGCCCGCCGGCCAGCGGCGCGGAGTCGAAGGCCGCGTACTGGCCGGGGAAGTCCAGCGCCAGCCCGGCCCCGAGCGCGGAGGCCTGGGCGAGGGCTCCGATGCCGGGCACGGTGGAGATGTTCGGCGGGGTGCCGCCGGGCGGGTTGGCGAACTGCTGCTCGCGGCCGGTCAGCCGGACCGTCCGGGAGCCCGTGCCGCCCAGCCCGGGGTAGGTGTCGGCGTCGGCCCCGCGCAGCACGGCCTGGAAGCCGGTCGAGTCGACCCCGCCGGTGCGGGTGACCCGGAAGGCCGGGCCGGTGGCCTCGGCGGTCCGCTGCTTGAGGTGGTGGTCGAACCAGGCGGTCACCCGGTCGTCCACCCGGGCGCTGCCCTCGGTGCCGCCGTCGTGCCCGCCGGCGAACCAGTCGACGGCCACCGGTGCGCCGTTGGCCGCGACCGCGCGGGCGATCCGGTCGCCCTGGTCGAGCGGGAAGAGCGAGTCCTGCTGGCCCTGGACCACCAGGGTGGGCACCTTGATCCGGTCACCGACCGAGGACGGGCTGGACTTCTCCAGCATCGCGACGGCCTCAGGATCGGCGTGCCCGGCGGTGGCGACCCGGTTGTACATCGCGCACAGCTCGTCCAGGAACCGGCCGCAGCCGATCGGGCCCTCGGGCGCCCCGGCCCGGTCGCCGCCCGCCAGGTCACCGGCCGAACCGGTGGTGAAGAAGATCCCGGCCCACAGCTTCTTGAAGACGCCGTCCGCGGCCCCGCCGCCCTGCACACCCTGCGGGAACAGCGCGTCCGCCAGGTTCCACCAGGTGATCTGAGTGGCCACCACATCGATCCGGGAGTCGTACGCGGCGCCCAGCAGCGCCGCCCCGCCGCCGTACGAGGCGCCGGTGATGCCGACCCGGGGGTCGCCGGGCGCGTCCAGCCGGACCTCCGGGCGCTGGGCCAGCCAGTCGACCAGGTGCCGGACGTCCTGCACCTCGCGGTCGGGCGCGTCCAGGCCGATCTTCCCGCCGGAGTGCCCGAAGCCGCGGGCCGACCAGGTGAGCACCGCGTAGCCGGCCCTGGCCAGTTGCTCGGCCCGGGCCCGCTCGTCCTCCTTGGAGCCGCCGAAGCCGTGCGCCAGCAGGACGGCCGGGCGCGCGGTGGAGCCGGTGGTGAAGAAGGAGGTGTCGATCCGGACCGTCTGCGCGCCGCCCGGCGTCTCGGGCAGGTCGAGGAAGCGGTCCTCCTGCCGCACCGCCTGCTGCGACCCGGCGGCCGCCACCGCACCGAGCCCGCCCAGCGCGGCCAGCAGTGCGAGCAGCAGGCCGGCCACCACCGCCCGCCGGCCCTTCGGCCACCTCCGCCATGCCCCACCGAGACTCATGGATACCGATCCTATTCAGCGGTTTGGTAGGGCCGTCGTAAGAGACCCCGCCGGCCGCGCCCGGCGACACCTTGCCGCCTCCGTGCCCCCACCCGCACCGGGTGGTTCGGGCCAGTGCTAGCGTCGCCTGAACCCGCTGGACGGTGCGGCGCACGGTGGTGGCGCCTCGCGCCGGAGTGCGCCCCCGGGCCGCTCAACCCTGACCGGCCCACAACGCCGGTCACGGATTCCGGAAGGTCTGCCCACTCCGTTGACTAGCACCCCGCCGAACGGCCACCGCGCCGCCCCAAGCGGCGCCTCGCCCTCCTCCCACCGACGCAGACGGCCCCTGCGGATCCCGCTGGCCGTGCTGGCCGGCGTGGTCGCCTCCACCACCGCCTTCGCCCTGCTGGCCGACGCCGACACCACCAGGCCCACGGCGAGTGGCCCGGACGTCCTCCAGCGCGGATTCGCCGACGCGGCCCGGGAGTTCCACGTGCCGCAGAGCGTGCTGCTGGCGCTCTCCTACCAGCAGACCCGCTGGGAGTCGCACGGCGGCGAGCCCAGCACCACCGGCAACTACAACGTCATGGGCCTCACCCAGGTCGACCCCGCCGCGGTGGCCAAGGCGATCGCGTCCGGCCCCGGTCCGGAGGCCGACGGCCGCGGCGACGACGCACCGGTGCGGACCGACCCGCCCGCCGTCGAGGTCAAGGACAGCCCCGCGCTGCACACCCTGGACAAGGCCGCGAAGCTGCTCGGCCGGCCCGCCGGCCAGCTGAGGTCGGACCCGGCCCAGAGCATCCGCGGCGCCGCCGCACTGCTCGCCAAGTACCAGAAGGACGCCGGCCGCCAGGCCTCGGACGACCCCGCCGCCTGGTACGAGGCGGTCGCCCGGTTCAGCGAGTCCACCGACGCCGAGGGCGGCCAGGCCTTCGCCGACCGGGTCTTCGACACCGTCAAGGTGGGCGCGGTCCGCACCACCGCCGACGGCCAGCTGGTCACCCTCGCCGCCGCCCCCTCCGTGCCGGCCGGCAGCGCCACCGCGCTCACCCCGCGCAGCAGTGCGGACGGCCAGGGCCTCGCGCCGGTGCCCGCCCCGGCCCCGACCGGCGCCAAGCCCCCCACCAAGGGCTCCACCAAGGCGCCGACGGCGAGCCCGTCGACCACCCCCTCGCGGGCCACCAGCTCCCCGGCCTCCCGCGGCACGGCCGTGAGCCGCAGCACGCTCGGCACGGCCCCCGCCCTCGACGCCGGCAGCGTGGAGTGCCCGCCCGGTCTCGGCTGCGACGCCCGGCCGGCCGCGTACCAGCTGACCAACCCCGCCGACCCGAGCTCGTTCGGCAACTACAGCGTGGCCGACCGGCCCGGTGACGGCGACACGATCCAGTACATCGTGATCCACGACACCGAGGGCGGCTTCGACGGCTCCATCGCGACCTTCCAGCGCCCCGCGACCCAGGCCAGCGCCCACTACATCGTGCGCTCCTCGGACGGGCACGTCAGCCAGCTGGTGGCCACCAAGGACGTCGCCTGGCACGCGGGCAACAAGACCGTCAACATGCACAGCATCGGCATCGAGCACGAGGGCTTCGCCTTCCCGACCACCCAGCCGACCTGGTACTCGGAGCAGCTCTACCAGTCCTCGGCCACGCTGACCCGCTACCTGGCGGAACGGTTCGGCGTCCCGCTCGACCGGCAGCACATCATCGGCCACGACGACGTCCCGGGCCCGACCCAGGACCGGATCTCCGGCATGCACTGGGACCCGGGCACGTTCTGGGACTGGAACCACTACATGGACCTGCTGGGTGCTCCCGTCCGGGGCAACACCGGCGGCCCGCTGCTGGTCGGCGGCAAGGTGACCATCGCCCCGGCGTTCGACGCCAGCAACACCCCGCCGGTCGACCAGAGCGCCACCCGCCCGCAGAACTTCGTCTACCTGCGCACCCAGCCCGCCGCCGACGCGGCCTTGGTCAACGGCGGCACCACCCAGGCCGCGGACGTCCGGGCCAAGGCCGTGGCCGGCAGCAGCTTCGTGGTGGCCGACCAGCAGGGCGACTGGACGGCGATCTGGTACAGCAGCCAGAAGGCCTGGTTCTTCAACCCGAACGGCCGCTCCGGCGCCGCCGACAACCGCACCGGGCAGACCGTGCTGACCCCGCGCCAGGGCCTGGCGTCCGTCCCGGTGTACGGCAGGACCTACCCGGAGCTCGCCAAGTACCCGGCCGCGATCGACACCACCAACCTCGCGCCGATCTCCTACACCAGCATCTCGGTGCCGGCCGGGCAGTCCTACCTCGCGCTCGGGCCCGACCCGGTCAGGGGCGACTACTACTACGCGCAGAACATCAACGGGGACGCGCCGGCCGACCGCACCCTGGTGGTCGGGGACGAGACCTACTACCCGATCCGCTACAACCACCGGCTGGCCTACCTGAAGGCGAGCGACGTCCAGACCCGCACCGCCGTCACCCCGCCGGCCAGCGGCTACACCCCGGCCGGCCCGGCCCGGCTGCTGGACACCCGGGACGGCACCGGCGGCCACGCCGGGAAGGTCGGCGTGGGCCAGTCGATCGCGCTGCAGATCGCCGGGGCCGACCTCGGCGGCGGCAGGACCGTCCCGGCGGACGTGACGGCCGTGGTCCTCAACGTCACCGCGACCGACCCCACCGGCAACAGCTTCGTCGCCGTCTACCCCGACGGGCAGCCGCGCTCCTCGGCGTCCAACCTCAACTTCACCCCGGGCCGGACCATCCCCAACCTGGTCGTCGTCCCCGTCATCAACGGCAAGGTCGACCTCTACAACAACGACGGCACCGTCCACCTGATCGCCGACATCACGGGCTACTACTCGCCGAACGGCACCTCGAAGCTGGTCACGGCCGGCCCGGCCCGGCTGCTGGACACCCGGGACGGCACCGGCGGCACCACCGGCAAGGTCGGCGCCGGCCAGTCCATCCCGCTCAAGATCGCCGGGGCCGACCTCGGCGACGGCAGGAAGGTCCCCGCGGACGTGACGGCCGTGGTCCTCAACGTCACCGCGACCGACCCCACCGGCAACAGCTTCGTCGCCGTCTACCCCGACGGCCAGAAGCGCACCGCCGCCTCCAACCTCAACTTCACCCCCGGCCAGACCATCCCCAACCTGGTCGTCGTCCCGGTCACCAACGGCACCGTCGACCTCTACAACAACGACGGCGCCGTCCACCTGATCGCCGACATCAGCAGCTACTACACCACCGGTGGCGGAGCGTCCTTCGTCAGCGCGGGCCCGACCCGGCTGCTGGACACCCGGGACGGCACCGGCGCCCCGGTCGGCAAGCTGCAGGGCGGCCAGTCCCTGGCGCTCCAGGTCACCGGGCGGGCCGGCCTCCCGGCGAACGTGACGGCCGTGGTCCTCAACGTCACCGCGACCGACCCCACCGGCAACAGCTTCGTCGCCGTCTACCCCGACGGCCGGCAGCGCACCGCCGCCTCCAACCTCAACTTCACCCCCGGCCAGACCATCCCCAACCTGGTCGTCGTCCCGGTCACCAACGGCAAGGTCGACCTCTACAACAACGACGGCGCCGTCCACCTGATCGCCGACGTCGCCGGCTACTACACGGCGGGCTGACCCGCCCCCACCCGCGGCGGGCCGGCGGCCGAGGAGCGCTCCTCGGCCCGCCCCCGCCCCCCCCCCCCGGGGGGCGGCCCCCCCCCCCCCCGGGGGCGGGGGGGGGGGGCCGGCCCCCCCCGCCCCCCCCGCCCCCGCCCGCGTCGGGGTCGAATCCGCTGGACCGCCACCCGGCCCGCCGCCATAGTGGCGGTCATGGCTTCTCTCGTTCGTCACATCAGCGTCGACTGTGCCGACCCCTACCGGCTGGCCACCTTCTGGTCCACCGTGCTGGATGCCCCGATCCACCCCGACGACCGGCCCGGCGACGACGAGGTCCTCGTCCAACTCCCGGGCACCGGCATGCTCTTCATCGCCGTCCCCGAGGCCAAGAGCATCAAGAACCGCCTGCACCTGGACCTCCAGCCCCAGGACCGCACCCGCGACCAGGAGATCGAGCGCCTGCGCGCCACCGGCGCCACCCTCATCGACGACCGCCGCAACCCCGACGGCAGCGGCTGGGCCGTCCTCACCGACCCCGAGGGCAACGAGTTCTGCGTCGAACGCAGCGCCGCCGAACGCACCACCCCGACCACCTGAGCCCCCGCCCCGGGGCCGCCCGGCCGCCCCCGCGGCTGACACACCGCCGGCCGGCGCCAGCCGGGATCCGGCCCGGCCCGGGGGTATGGTGCCAGACACCCAGGTGTCGACCCCGACCGAGGTGTTCCCGTGCTCTGGCCCCTCGTCAGCCTGCTCGCCATCCTGCTCGCGACGCTCGCGGTCGGCTGGATCGTCGACCAGGTGCTCCAGCGGGTCGCGGCCGGTCGGCCGGACGCACCCCTGTGGCCGCTCCTGCGGCGCTGCCGGGTGCCGCTCCAACTCGTCCTGCTGGCCGGGCTGCTGATCGCCACCCGGCCGCTGGAGCACCTGCTCGACCTGGACGACGAGAGCGTCCGGCACACCCTGCTGCTGGTCCTGATCGCCGCCCTCGGCTGGCTGACCGTCCGGGTGATGGCCGCCGTGCTCGGAGCGGTGCTCAGCCGGTACGAGACGGTCACCGAGGACGCCTCCCGGGTGCAGCGCGTGCACACCCAGCTCGACCTGCTGCGCCGGGTGCTCAGCGCGCTGGTCTGGGTGGTCACGGCGGCCGCGATCCTGCTGACCTTCCCGGCGATGCGCACCATCGGCGCCAGCCTGCTGGCCTCGGCGGGCATCATCGGCATCGTCGCGGGCATCGCCGCCCAGTCCGCCCTCGGCAACTTCTTCGCCGGCCTGCAGATCGCCTTCGGCGACACCGTCCGGATCGGCGACACCGTCGTGGTGGACGGCCAGCAGGGCACCGTCGAGGAGATCACGCTCTCGTACCTGGTGCTGCGGCTGTGGGACTACCGGCGGCTGGTGGTCCCGGTCTCGTACTTCGTCAGCAAGCCCTTCGAGAACTGGACCCGCCGCGACCCCGGCCTGCTGGCCTGGGTGCTGCTGCACCTCGACCACACCGCCCCGGTCGAGGAGTTGCGCGGCGTGCTGCACGAGCGGCTGGCGGCCGGCGAGCTGTGGGACGGCAAGGAGTGGTACCTCCAGGTCGTCGACACCACCCCGAGCACCGTGGTGGTCCGGGCCGCGATGACCGCCCGGACCCCGGACGACACCGCGGCGCTGCGCTTCGACGTCCGCGAGCACCTGATCGCCCACCTGCGCGACCGCCACCCCGGCGCGCTCCCCCGCGTCCGCACCGCCGAATCCGGCTGACCACCACGCGCCGGCTCGGTCACCCGCCGCCCGGATAGGCCGTCAGCAGCGCGGTGAAGCCGGCTCCGTCGTCGTCCGCCCCGAAGCGCAGACAGGCCACCGTCCCCGCGGCGTCCTTGCAGTACTGCGGGTCGATCCCCCTGGGGTCGGGAGCCGGCCGCCAGCCCTGGGCGACGGCCGCCGCCCGGTAGCGCTCGGTCACCTCGGCGACCGGTCCGGACGACCGGTACTGCTGCCAGACCTCGACGTGCTGGTCGTCCTCGTCGCACCTGCCCGCTTCGACCGGCCCCACCGGCGCCAGCCCGTCAGGGGGCACCGGCAGCACCTGCTCGGCGACCAGCCGGGGGCCGAGCCGCTCGTCGGCGGCGGAGCAGCCGTACAGGCCGCCGTTGACCGCCCACCAGCCACCGCCCAGCAGCAGCACCACCGCCAGCGCTCCGGCCCCGAGGCCGAGGATCACCTTCATGCGGCCGCAGCCTAGCGGCGCCCGCGGCACCGCCCCACCACCGCACCCCACCACCGCGCCCTGCCACCGCAGCCCGGCGCGGCCGACCCCGGCGCAGCCCGCTACAGCACCCGGGTCATCGTCCGGTGGTCGATGCCCGCGTCCTGGTAGACCGGGCCCTCGGCGGCGTAGCCCAGCCGCTCGTAGAAGCCCAGTGCCTGCACCTGGGCGTGCAGCTCCAGCTCGACGGCGCCGCGCTCGCGCCCGGCCTGCTCGATCGCCCGGACCAGGTCCGCGCCGAGCCCGGTGCCGCGGGCGGCCCGCTGCACGGCGAGGCGGCCGAGCAGCACCCGCCCCTCGACGCCGGTCAGCTCGAGCGCGTCGGCGCCGTGGATCAGCCGGCCGGTGCCGAGCGGTGCGCCGTCGTCGGCGACCGCCAGCAGGTGCACCGCGGTGGCGTCCAGGTCGTCGTACTCCAGCTCCTCGGGCACGTTCTGCTCGACCACGAAGACCTCGTGGCGGATGCCGCGCACCAGGGCGAGGTCGGCGGGGCCCACGGCCTCCCGGATCTCGGTCATGCCGGGCTCCCTCAGCTCTCCGAGGAGATGATGTCCAGGGCCTTCTGCAGGTCGGCCGGGTACTCGCTGGTGAACTGCACCCACTCGCCGTCCGAGGGGTGCTCGAAGCCCAGCTGGACGGCGTGCAGCCACTGCCGGGTCAGCCCGAGCCGCTTGGCCAGCGTGGGGTCGGCGCCATAGGTGAGGTCACCGACGCAGGGGTGGCGCAGCGCGGACATGTGCACCCGGATCTGGTGGGTGCGGCCGGTCTCCAGCTTGATGTCCAGCAGCGAGGCGGCCCGGTAGGCCTCGATCAGGTCGTAGTGGGTGATGGAGGCCTTGCCGTCGCGGGTCACCGCCCACTTCCAGTCCGAACTGGGGTGGCGGCCGATCGGGGCGTCCACGGTGCCGCTCATCGGGTCCGGGTGGCCCTGGACCAGCGTGTGGTACTTCTTCTCGGTGATCCGGTCGTGGAACTGCCGCTTGAGGTCGGTGTACGCGCGCTCGGACTTGGCGACCACCATCAGGCCGGAGGTGCCGACGTCCAGGCGGTGCACCACGCCCTGCCGCTCGGCCGCACCCGAGGTGGAGATCCGGTAGCCGGCGGCGGCCAGGCCGCCGATCACGGTGGTGCCGGTCCAGCCCGGGCTGGGGTGGGCGGCGACGCCGACCGGCTTGTCCACGACCACGATGTCGTCGTCGTCGTGCACGA
This sequence comes from Kitasatospora sp. NPDC049258, assembly GCF_040678895.1. Taxonomy (NCBI): domain Bacteria; kingdom Bacillati; phylum Actinomycetota; class Actinomycetes; order Kitasatosporales; family Streptomycetaceae; genus Kitasatospora; species Kitasatospora sp. NPDC049258. The sequence goes on along the minus strand of NZ_JBFAQT010000008.1, from coordinate 52,117 downwards.
TCCGCATGCCCTCGACGTGCTCGGCGACGATCCGGACGGGCGCGGCGGGGGCGGGGATCTCGACCTCCAGCCAGGCACCGGCGGTCACCCGGTCCGACTTGCCGGCCACGGCCCCGTCGAGCGTCACCTTGCCGTCGGCGGCCAGCTCGGCGGCCTTGGTCCGGGAGAAGCCGAACATCCGGGCCAGGGCGGCGTCGAGTCGCTCACCCTCCAGGCCGTCGGGTACGGGGAGGCTGCGGGTCTGCGCTGCGGTACTCACCCGTACGAGTATGCCGGACCGCGAGCCACCGCCCGACCGCCGCCCGACCCGTGGGCCCGGCCGGAGCACCGCCCCGGCCTGCCCCCTTCACCGCGTCCGTTACTCCGGCTTCGCGGCGTCCGGGTCGGCGGAGCGCTCCTTGGCCTTCGCCGGCTGGTGGCTGGTGCCGTCCGGGTTGGAACCGCGGAAGGAGAGCAGCACCACCAGGATGCCGCCGCAGACGATCGCCGAGTCGGCGAGGTTGAAGACCGCGAAGTGCTGGACCGAGATGAAGTCCACCACGTGCCCGCGGAACACCCCGGGCGAGCGGAACAGCCGGTCGGTGAGGTTCCCCAGCGCCCCGCCGAGCAGCAGGCCGAGCGCGATCGCCCAGGGCAGGCTGTACAGCCGGCGGGCGATCCGCCAGATCACCACGATCACGGCGGCGGCGATGGCGGTGAAGACCACGGTCATCGCCTGGCCCATGCCGAAGGCGGCGCCGGGGTTGCGGATCACCTGGAAGGTCATCACGTCGCCGAGCACCCGGATCACCGAGTGGTCCGGCTCCAGCCGGGAGACCACCACCAGCTTGGAGACCAGGTCGATCACGTAGGCGAGCAGCGCGACCACGAGCAGCACCCCGATCCGGCGCCGGCGGACCGCGGCCCGGGCACCGTCGGCGGCGGTGGCCCCCACCGGGCCGGTGGCGGCGGCTGGCTCGACGGGCTCGTCCACGGCGTTCTCCGGCTGGTGCGGCGCGCGCGCGGTGGGGACGGCGTCGTCCTGGGTCTGGTGGGAACCTGGAGTGCTGATGATCCGCTCCGCTGCCGTGTACGAGTGGACCGGCCGAGCGGGCCGGCCGGATGGACCGGCCGAGCGGGCCGACGTTACGGGGACGAGCGTACGGCAATGACCAGGCCGACCGCCCGTCTCCCGTCATCCGGGCCGGGTGTCAGCGGCGCTCCTGCTTCGCCTTGCAGGTCACGCAGAGCGTGGCTCGCGGGAAGGCCTGCAGCCGGGCCTTGCCGACGGCCTGGCCGCAGGACTCGCAGACGCCGAAGCCGAGGCCCTCCAGGCGCACCAGCGCCCGCTCGGTCTGCGCCAGGCTGTCGCGGGCGTTGTTGGCCAGGGACAGCTCGCTCTCGCGGTTGATGTTCTTGGTGCCTGCGTCGACCTGGTCGTCGCCCGCGCCGTCGTTGGAGTCCCGCATCAGGCCGGCGATGGCGGCCTCGGAGGCCTCGATCTCGGCCCGCAGCCGCTCCAGGTCGCTGGCCAGCTCGGCGTGCAGCTCGACCACCTCGGCGGCCGTCCACGGCTCCTCCCCCGGGCGGACCGGGAGCTCGGCCGGGTCGACCGACTCGGCGCCGCCGCCGCGGGCACCGCTGCCCGCGGGCACGTGGGTGCGGCTGGTGGCCGCGGAATGGCCGGTGGTGGTGGTCTTGCGCCGTGTAGTGCTCACGGTCCCCTCCCCTGGGTCGCCTGCCACAGCCTTGCGCGCCCGCTTGGTGGCGGTACCCGCACCTGTTGCCTTCTCAGCCATGGCTTCGACCTCATTTACGAATAATTCGAACCGCCGGTTCCCGGCGGTCTCCGGTGCCGGAACGATAATCCCCATCGAATCCGGTCACAACGGGACATACCGATACGCTTCTCCGAACCCACTCGGGCAGCCGCGACCGCTCGACCCGCACCCCGTTGCTGCCCCAGTTGTGCCCAGATCGTCATCGGCTAATCTCACGCCGCGTGCGCAAGCCAGCAAAAGGCGCTTGCCCGGGCCGATACACTGGGCCTGCAAGGCGCTGATGGGACGAGTACCGACGTACGCAGCCACGAGCGACCCGGGGACGGTGTGAGCCCGGGGGTGTGCGCGGCGGGAAGATCACCCCGGAGCCGCCGGAAGAACGGCCGCGGCGCGGCCCGGTAGAACCGGCAGCAACCCCCAAAACAAGAGGGCCGCAGAGCAGCATCGCGGTCAAGGAGGGTGGTACCGCGGGACGGCGCGCCGTCTCGTCCCTCCGTCGGAAGCCAGTCCACGCATCCGTCGGAGGTAGACGCCCGCGATGAGCACCTACAACGCCGTTCCCGCCCAGGTAGACCTGCCCGCCCTGGAACACCAGATCCTGAGCTTCTGGCAGGACCAGAAGGTCTTCCGGCGCAGCCTCGACCAGTCCGAGGGCCGCCCCGAGTGGGTGTTCTACGAGGGCCCGCCGACCGCGAACGGCATGCCGGGCGCCCACCACATCGAGGCCCGCGTCTTCAAGGACGTCTTCCCGCGCTTCCGGACCATGAAGGGCTACCACGTCGCCCGCAAGGCCGGCTGGGACTGCCACGGCCTGCCGGTCGAGCTGGCCGTCGAGAAGGAGCTCGGCTTCTCCGGCAAGCAGGACATCGAGGCGTACGGCATCGCCGAGTTCAACGCCAGGTGTCGCGACTCGGTCACCCGGCACACCGACGAGTTCGCCAAGCTCACCGAGCGGATGGGTTACTGGGTCGACCTCGACGAGGCCTACCGGACGATGGACCCGGAGTACATCGAGTCCGTCTGGTGGTCGCTGAAGCAGATCTTCGACAAGGGCCTGCTGGTGCAGGACCACCGGGTCGCCCCCTGGTGCCCGCGCTGCGGCACCGGCCTGTCCGACCACGAGCTGGCCCAGGGCTACGAGACCGTGGTCGACCCCTCGGTGTTCGTCCGCTTCCCGCTGACCTCCGGCCCGCTGGCCGGGCAGGCCGCGCTGCTGGTCTGGACGACCACCCCGTGGACCCTGGTCTCCAACACCGCCGCCGCAGTGCACCCGGAGGTCACCTACGTGGTGGCCACCGACGGCACCGAGCGCCTGGTCGTCGCCGAGCCGCTGGTCGGCAAGGCGCTGGGCGAAGGGTGGGAGACCACCGGCGAGTCGTTCACCGGCGCCGAGATGGAGCGCTGGGCGTACCGCCGACCGTTCGACCTGGTCGAGATCGAGAACGCGCACTACGTGCTGACCGCCGACTACGTCACCACCGAGGACGGCACCGGCATCGTCCACCAGTCCCCCGCCTTCGGCGCGGACGACCTCGCGACCTGCCGCCGGTACGGCCTGCCGGTGGTCAACCCGGTCGAGGCGGACGGCACCTTCGCGGCCGACGTGCCGCTGGTCGGCGGCGTCTTCTTCAAGAAGGCCGACGAAAGCCTGGTCGCCGACCTCGACGCGCGCGGCCTGCTCTTCCGTCACCTGCCGTACGAGCACAGCTACCCGCACTGCTGGCGCTGCCACACCGCGCTGCTGTACTACGCGCAGCCCTCCTGGTACATCCGCACCACCGCGGTCAAGGACGCCCTGATCCGGGAGAACGAGGCCACCAACTGGTACCCGGAGACGGTCAAGCACGGCCGCTTCGGCGACTGGTTGAACAACAACATCGACTGGGCCCTCTCCCGCAACCGCTACTGGGGCACCCCGCTGCCGATCTGGCGCTGCGAGGAGGGCCACCTCACCTGCGTCGGCTCGCTGACCGAGCTGGGCGAGCTGACCGGCACCGACCAGAGCGGTCTCGACCCGCACCGCCCGTTCATCGACGACGTCACCTTCGCCTGCCGCGAGTGCTCCGGCACCGCCGTGCGGGTGCCCGAGGTGATCGACGCCTGGTACGACTCGGGCTCGATGCCCTTCGCCCAGTACGGCTACCCGTACAAGAACAAGGAGCTGTTCGAGAGCCGCTACCCGGCGCAGTTCATCTCCGAGGCGATCGACCAGACCCGCGGCTGGTTCTACACGCTGATGGCGGTCGGCACCCTGGTGTTCGACAAGAACGCGTACGAGAACGTGGTCTGCCTGGGCCACATCCTGGCCGAGGACGGCCGGAAGATGTCCAAGCACCTGGGCAACATCCTGCAGCCGATCCCGCTGATGGACCAGCACGGCGCCGACGCGGTGCGCTGGTTCATGGCGGCCGGCGGCTCGCCGTGGTCGGCCCGCCGGGTCGGGCACGGGACGATCCAGGAGGTCGTCCGCAAGACCCTGCTGACCTACTGGAACACCGTCGCCTTCCAGGCGCTGTACGCCCGCACCGCTGGCTGGTCGCCCTCGGCCGCCGACCCCCGCCCGGCCGACCGGCCGCAGCTGGACCGCTGGGTGCTCTCCGAGCTGCACACCCTGGTCCGCGAGGTGGACACGGCGCTGGAGGCCTACGACACCCAGCGGGCCGGCAAGCTGCTCTCCGGCTTCGTCGACGACCTCTCCAACTGGTACGTCCGGCGCGGGCGCCGGCGCTTCTGGCAGGGCGACGCCGCCGCACTGGCCACCCTGCACGAGGCGCTGGAGACCGTCACCCGGCTGATGGCCCCGCTCACCCCGTTCATCACCGAGCGGGTCTGGCAGGACCTGGTCGTCCCGGTGGCGCCCGAGGCCCCGGCCTCGGTGCACCTGGCCGGCTGGCCGGTGGCGGACGAAGCGCTGATCGACTCCGAGCTGTCCCGGCACATGGCCCTGGTGCGCCGGCTGGTGGAGCTCGGTCGGGCGACCCGGGCCGAGTCCGGGGTGAAGACCCGTCAGCCGCTGTCCCGCGCGCTGGTCGCCGCCCAGGGCTGGGAGGAGCTGCCGGCCGACCTGCGGGCGCAGATCGCCGAGGAGCTCAACGTCGCCGCCCTGGAGTCGCTCGCCGAAGTGGGTGGTTCGCTGGTCGACACCACCGCGAAGGCCAACTTCCGGGCGCTCGGCAAGCGCTTCGGCAAGGGCGTCCAGGAGGTCGCCAAGGCCGTCGCGGCCGCCGACGCCGCCGCGCTGGCGGCCGCACTGCGGGCCGGTGGCGAGGCGAACGTCGAGGTGAACGGCGAGAGCGTCGCCCTCACCCCGGACGAGGTGATCATCACCGAGACCCCGCGCGAGGGCTGGGCCGTGGCCAACGAGGCCGGCGCCACCGTCGCACTGGACCTGGCGATCACCCCCGAGCTCAAGCGCCTGGGCGTCGCCCGCGACGCGATCCGCCAGATCCAGGAGGCCCGGAAGAACTCCGGCCTCGACGTGGCCGACCGGATCGTCCTGCGCTGGGAGTCCGCCGACGAGGAGACCGCCGCGGCCGTCACCGAGCACGGTGGCCTGGTCGCCGACGAGGTGCTCGCGGTGGACTTCGCGGCCGGCCCGGCCGACTGGGAGTCCGAGACCTTCACCGACGAGTCGCTCGGCCTCAGCTTCCGGCTCCGCAAGGCCTGACCCGAGGCCGACGGGCCGGCCCGCCACCCGATCCGGGGTGGCGGGCCGGCCCGTCCGCGTCTCCCGCCCCCGTGCGGACGAACGAGGGCGCCCCCACTGTGACCATGGTCACGGCGGGGGCGCCCTCGAAGGTGGAGCTGTTTAGTTGTCGCCGTCCTCGTCGATGAGGAAGCCACGCATCGGCGCCGGAGCCTGCTGCATCGGCTGCGGCGGCTGCGGCCGCACCGCGGCCATCGGCTGGGTCATCCCGGCGGGAGCCATCTGCGGTGCGCCGTTGCCGACACCCGACTGGCCACCGAAGGAGGGCTGCCCGTTGCCGCCGCCGAAGGAGCTCTGGCCGCCGAACGACTGGCCGTTGCCGCCGAACGACGGCTGGCCGCCGAAGCTCGGAGTGGCGCTGCTCATCGAGGACGCACCGGCGGGCGCCATCGACGACGCGGCCGGCGGCAGCGAAGCGGTGGCGGGGATCCGCGGCGGGGCGAGCGAGTCGTCGGCCTGCGACTCCAGCTGGCGCAGCTGGGTCTCCAGGTACGACTTCAGGCGGGTGCGGTACTCGCGCTCGAAGGCACGCAGGTCCTCGACCTTGCGCTCCAGCGTCGCGCGGGCGGACTCCAGGGAGCCCATCGCCACGCGGTGCTTCTCCTGCGCGTCCCGCTCCAGGGCGTCGGCCTTGGCGCGGGCGTCCCGCTCCAGACCCTCGGCGCGGCTGCGGGCCTCGCCGACGATCTTGTTGGCCTCGGACCGCGCCTCGGAGATCGCCTGGTCGGCGGTCTGCTGGGCAAGCGCGAGCACGCGGGCCGCGCTGTCGCCGCCGGGGCCCTGCTGCTGCTGCATCTGCGGCTGGCCCATCGGGCCGCCGAGCTGCTGGCCCATCGGACCGCCCATCGGCTGCAGCTGCTGCTGCCCGCCCATGGTCTGGCCCAGTGGCTGCTGGCCCATCTGCTGCTGGCCCATCTGCTGCTGCATGGGGTTGCCCATCGGCTGCAGCATCTGACCGCCCATCGGCTGCACCAGCTGCTGCTGGCCGCCCATGGTCTGGCCCATCTGCTGCTGGCCCATCTGCTGCTGCATCTGCGGCTGGCCCATCGGCTGGCCGAGCTGCGGCTGCCCCATCTGCTGCATCGGGCCGCCCTGACCGGCCGGAAGCTGCGGGGCGCCGGACGGCAGGCCGAGCGGCTGGTTGCCCATCTGCTGCTGCTGGGGGCCGCCCATCTGCTGCGGACCGGGGCCCTGCTGCTGGCCGGGCACCGGCGGGCCGGATATGGCAGCGGGAACGGGAGCACCCGGGCGGGCGTCCTGCGGCTGCTGCTCCTTGCGCATGTTGGCCTGGTTCTGTGCGGCAGCACGAGTCGCCGCCGCCAGCTTGGCGCGCAGGTCCTCGTTCTCGCGCAGCAGGCGGGTCAGCTCGGCTTCGACCTCGTCGAGGAAGGCATCGACCTCGTCCTCGTCATAGCCTTCGCGCAGCCGGACGGTCGTGAACTGCTTGTTCCGAACGTCCTCGGGGGTCAATGGCATCTCTTCACCTCAACGTGATCGTCGGCACTCCGGAATCCTGTCGCATCGCTCACACCGACAGGGACCGCACGAGCGAGATCAGGACATACACAATGATCATCAGAACGAAGAAGGACAGGTCGAGCGCCACGCCCCCGAGACGCAACGGCGGGATGAATCGCCGAAGAAGCTTGAGTGGCGGATCCGTGACAGTGTACGTGGCCTCCAGGACCAGGACCATGGCCTTGCCGGGTCGCCACGAGCGGGCGAACTGGAAGACCCAGTCCATCACCAGCCGGAGGAGCAGGATCAACAGGAAGACGGTCAGCGCCCAGTACAGCACCGCGCCGACGATCCCCATCTCGATTCCCTCTCCCCTGCCGACATTCCGTCAGTCACACACTGTTGCTCGATCCACACATAAAGTCGTGGCCGGGTCAGCTCTGGTTGAAGAACCCACCCTCGGCGATCCGAGCCTTGTCCTCCGCCGTGACATCGACGTTAGCAGGAGACAGGAGGAACACCTTCTGGGTCACGCGCTCGATACTGCCGTGCAGACCGAAGACGAGTCCAGCGGCGAAGTCTACGAGGCGCTTGGCGTCGGTGTCGTCCATCTCGGTCAAATTCATGATCACAGGAGTCCCGCCGCGGAACTGTTCCCCGATGGTACGGGCCTCGTTGTAGGTTCGCGGGTGCAGCGTGGTGATGCGGTAGGGCTCTCGTTCGTTCACTACCTTGGGCATGATCACCGGGGCACTCTTCTCCACGTTGTGGCGACGGTCGGGTGTGATGGACGACACGGGAGCCATCCGCGGGGCCTCCTGCCGGATCGGCACGGCGGCCGGCACCGGCTGGGGGGCGATGTGGGCGACCGGTGCCGGGGCGGGCTGGGTGGCGGCCGCGGACCTCAGGTCCTCCGTCCGCCCGGTCCGGATCGGCTCGGGGTCCGAGTCGTAGTCGTCGTCGGGGTCGTACCCCTGGCCGTCGTACGTCTCGTCCTCCACGAGGCCGAGGTAGACCGCCATCTTGCGCATTGCGCCGGCCATGCTCCTGTCTCCTCCGCTCTGTGGTGGATCGGCTCCGACTACGGTCTTCGCCTGCGGATTCCGCCGCCCACTCACAGGCCGTCAGGCCGACGGCTTATCAGGCCGCGAGGGAGGGGGTTGCGGAGGTGCGATCCACGGTTCGCTAGCGCTCTGAAAAGCTGCTAGGTTCTGTCCTATTTTGTCCTGCAGTCTGATCTACTACCCGGTGACGTTACCCGAGCGGTGACCGCACTCCGAGTACCGCCGTCCCGACGCGCACATGTGTCGCTCCGGCCGCCACGGCCTGCTCCAGATCTCCGCTCATCCCTGCCGAAACCATCGTGGCAGCAGGATGCGCCGCGCGTACGGCGCTTGCGATTTCCGCCAGCCGCCCGAACGCCGCCGACGGATCGCCGGCCAGCGGCCCGGACAGCGGCGCGACGGTCATCACACCGGCCAGCCGCAGCCCGGGCGTGTCGGCGATCAGGTCGGCCAGCGCCGGCACCTCGGCCGGCGCCACCCCGGCCCGGTGCTGCCCCTCCCCCGCCTCCTTGTCCAGCGCGACCTGCACCAGGCAGCCGAGCGGCGCCCGTTCGGCGTTGCGCACCGCGGCCGCGAGCGACTCCACCAGCCGGGGCCGGTCCACCGAGTGCACCAGGTCCGCGTAACGGACCACCGAGCGCACCTTGTTGGTCTGCAGCTGACCGACGAAGTGCCAGGTCAGCGGGAGGCCGACGCAGAGTTCGGCCTTGGGGGCGGCGTCCTGGTCCCGGTTCTCCGCGACCTCGGTGACCCCGAGCGCGGCCAGCAGGGCGGTGTCCTCGGCCGGGTAGGTCTTGGTGACCACGACCAGCGACACCTCCGAGCGCGCTCGCCCGGCCGCCCTGCAGGCATCGGCGATCCGCCGCTCGACCACGTCGAGGTTGGTGCCGAGCTGCTCGTACCGGGCGCGCTGCCGATCCGTCAGGCCTGCCAGGAACTCACTGCTGCCCGGGAACGGCCCGTAGATGTCGTTCGTCATGAGAGTTCAGGACCCAACCAGAGGTAGCTCGCGAGCCGGCCGGCTGCTCGCGACGGTAGGAGTGGTGATCGACCGGCGCAGGGGTGCAGAAAGATGATCTCACCAATTCGGCGGCCCGAGACGCCTTGAGGGTCACCGCCACACCGGCGGTTCCCGCCCCCCGCACGCCCCCCGGCCACCGGGCCCGCCCCTCACCGCCCGCCGAACGGCACGATGCCCACCCGGCCCCACCGGGTGGTGGGGGTCGAGTGAGCACCGTGACGATGTGTCGGCCGCTTCCGAGGCCCGGGCCGCGGCCTGCTCGAGGCCGCTACCCGCTTCGGGCCGCTGCCTACTTCAGGAAGTCGGGAACGTCCAGCTCCTCGGCCGGGCTCTCCACGTACGGCTGGCGGGCCGGCTGCACCTGCGGCGGCACCGGCGCCGCGGTCGTGGTGGCGGGCGCCGACTCGCCGGAGCGGGCCGTCTCCTCGCCGCGGGAGGTCACCGAGCCGATCGACCCGTAGGACGGGCGGGTGGCCGGACGCTCCGGGGCGCTCGCCGGGGCGGCGGAGGCGGACTTCACCACCGGCTCGCGGACGATCGCCGGCGGCTGACCGCCGTCGAAGCCGGCCGCGATCACGGTCACCCGCACCTCGTCGCCGAGCGCGTCGTCGATGACCGCACCGAAGATGATGTTCGCCTCGGGGTGCGCGGCCTCGCTGACCAGCTGGGCCGCCTCGTTGATCTCGAACAGGCCGAGGTCGGAGCCGCCCGAGATGGAGAGCAGCACACCGCGGGCGCCGTCGATGGAGGCCTCCAGCAGCGGCGAGGAGATCGCCATCACCGCGGCCGCCTTGGCCCGGTCCTCGCCGCGGGCCGAGCCGATCCCCATCAGCGCGGAGCCGGCGTCGGACATGACCGACTTCACGTCGGCGAAGTCCAGGTTGATCAGACCCGGGGTGGTGATCAGGTCGGTGATGCCCTGGACGCCGGAGAGCAGCACCTGGTCGGCCGAGCGGAACGCGTCCAGCACGCTGACCTGGCGGTCCGAGATGGACAGCAGCCGGTCGTTGGGGATCACGATCAGGGTGTCGACCTGCTCGCGCAGCGAGGCGATGCCGTCCTCGGCCTGGTTGGCCCGGCGGCGGCCCTCGAAGGTGAAGGGGCGGGTGACCACACCGATGGTCAGGGCGCCGAGCGAGCGGGCGATGTTGGCGACCACGGGCGCGCCGCCGGTGCCGGTGCCGCCACCCTCACCGGCGGTCACGAAGACCATGTCGGCCCCCTTGAGGACCTCCTCGATCTCCTCGCGGTGGTCCTCGGCGGCCTTGCGGCCGACATCGGGGTTGGCGCCGGCGCCGAGGCCCCGGGTGAGTTCACGGCCCACATCGAGTTTCACGTCGGCGTCACTCATGAGGAGGGCCTGCGCATCGGTGTTGATCGCGATGAACTCGACGCCCTTGAGCCCGACCTCGATCATCCGGTTGATGGCATTGACACCACCGCCGCCGATTCCGACAACCTTGATGACTGCGAGGTAGTTCTGGGGTGCTGCCACGTCGAAGGCCTCTCGCCTCGAATTTCCGGGTCGGCTCCCCTCGTGGGTGAAGGCCGACGGATGTCGATGGGTGGGGAGCGCGCTTTCGAACAGATTGTCCGAAATGCCGACCGCCGACCCGAACCCTGAACTTGAGGTTTAGGGTTACTGCTGTTCCTGTGTCACATCACTGTCCGACACAGCCTGGTGAACAGGACAGTAGGTTGCGGGACGGTACGTGTTCAACGAACACGCCGAGCTTCCCTTTTTTCTTTTGAGCCTATGTGATCATCGACCCCTCGGTGAAACCGGGGTGACCACCAAGAGTCGGACCGGAGCCTGAGCCCCGTCAATACCGCCCTCAGGCACAGAACTTACCGGATCATCCCGACACAGCTGGTGCGTCCGGCGCACTCACGTCATAATTCGCGGCCTTCCGGCCGAGCAGCGCGGTCAGCACCACCGCCTTGCGCGCGGTCCGGTCCGGGCTCCCCCAACGCACCGTCACCCCGTCGCGCAGCTGGAGCCGGATGTCGTCCCAGGAGTGCACCTGGAGGGCACCGGCCCGCTTGGCGACGTCCGCCGGCAGGCCCGCCGCCACCATCACGGCGGCCCGCACCAGCGCCGGGCGGTCGATCACGCCGAGTGCTTCGTTCGCCTGCTGACTGAGCTGGAGTTCCACCACCGGTACCCCGTCCGGGGGTTGCGGTTCGTCCGCGAACTCCTTGCCCCCCGCGTCGACCTGGACGAACCGGCCCTGCTCGGTGTGGATCGCGGCCACCGGCCGGCGCTCGGTCACCTTCACCCGCAGGGTGTGCGGCCAGCCCCGCCAGACCTCGACCCCGGCGACCCGGGGCACCGCGGCGACCCGGCGCTCCACCGCCGCCAGGTCGACCCGGGCCAGCGGCCGGTCCTGCTCGGGGCCGACCGCCCGGCGCACCTCGTCCTCGCTCAGGTGGCCGCTCTCCAGGCCCTGGACGGCGACCGTCCGCACGTCCAGGGCCGAGGAGAGGAAGATCAGCCAACCGAGCGTGCCGGCCACCAGTGCGGCCAGCACGCCCAGCACCACGACGCCCCGCCGGGAGAGCCGGAGCCGCGGCGCGCGCTCCTCCCCGTCCTCCTCCAGCAGGTCGTCGCGGACCGAGGCGTCAGCCACGTCGGCGACCACCTCGGGCGGCCTCGATCGCCTCGTAGACCATCCCGACCAGCAGGTCGTCCGCGTCCCGGCGGCCGAACTCGGCGGCCGCGCGGCTCATGTCCCACAGCCGGCGCGGGTCGGTGAGCACCGGCAGCACGTTCTGCAGCACCCAGTCCGGGGTCAGTTCGGCGTCGTCCACCAGCAGGCCGCCGCCGGCCTTCACCATCGGCTGCGCGTTCAGCCGCTGCTCGCCGTTGCCGATCGGCAGCGGCACGAAGGCGGCCGGCAGGCCGACCGCGGCCAGCTCGGCGACGGTCATCGCGCCGGCCCGGCAGAGCATCAGGTCCGCGGCGGCGTAAGCCAGGTCCATCCGGTCGACGTAGGGCAGCGCCCGGTACGGCGGCATCCCGGGGATGTCGTCGATCTGCGGCAGCTCGTTCTTGGGGCCGACCGCGTGCAGGATCTGCACCCCGTACTGCTGGAGCCGGGGCGCGATCGCCTGGATGGTCTCGTTCAGCCGGCGGGCGCCCTGCGAACCGCCGGAGACCAGCAGGGTGGGCAGCCGCTGGTCGAGCCCGAAGTGCGCCCGGGCCTCCGGGCGCACCGCGTTGCGGTCCAGGGTGGCGATGGTGCGGCGCAGCGGGATCCCGATGTACCGGGAGTCGCGCAGCTTGGAGTCGGGGGTGGAGACGGCGACGAAGTCGCTGTACCGGGCGCCGATCTTGTTGGCCAGGCCCGGCCGGGCGTTGGCCTCGTGCACCACGATCGGCACCCCGGCGCGCTTGGCGGCCAGGTACGCCGGCATCGCGACGTAGCCGCCGAAGCCGACCACGGCGTCCGCCTTGACCCGCTCGATGATGTCCTGGGCGGCCCGGACGGTGCCGCGCAGCCGGCCCGGGACGGTGATCAGCTCCGGGGTGGGCTTGCGGGGCAGCGGGACGGCCGGGATCAGCTCCAGGTGGTAGCCCCGCTCGGGCACCAGCCGGGTCTCCAGGCCGCGCTCGGTGCCGAGCGCGGTGATCCCGATCGACGGGTCGTGCCTGCGGAGGGCGTCCGCGAGGGCCATGGCCGGCTCGATGTGGCCGGCGGTCCCGCCGCCGGCGAGTACGACATGCACCGAAATTCACCGCTCCCTGCGCGGCGGCCGGATGGCCTTGCGCGCTGTGGTCCGTCGTCGTGGCAGCACCCGGGCCAGGACGGGCCTGACCCGGGAGTTCGAGCTCCGGGCGGCCAGGGCCGCCTTCGCCCCCGGGGAGCTGCGCGCGAAGCAGAGCAGCACGCCGATGGCGCACATGGCCGACAGCATGGCGGAGCCGCCGTACGAGAACAGCGGGAGTGGGACGCCTGCGATGGGCAGGAGTCCCAGGGCCGACCCCAGGTTGACCACGGCCTGCGCCATGATCCACGTGGTGGCCGCTCCCGCGGCGTAGCGGACGAACGGGTCCTTGGTGCCGAGAGCCACACGGATACCCGCATACCCTAGTGCCGCGAAGAGACCGAGCACCGACAGCGTCCCCACCAGGCCCAGTTCCTCGCCGGTCGCGGCGAAGATGAAGTCGGTGTGGGCCTCGGGCAGCTGGCCCCACTTCTCCACGCCGGCGCCGAGGCCGGAGCCGAACGGACCGCCGGCGGCGAAGGCGTAGAGGCCGTGCAGGGCCTGGAAGCAGTTGAGGTTCGGATCCGGTCTGGTGACGCCGACGCAGCCGAGCCGGTCGAGCCGGTGCGGCACGGTGATGATCAGCGCGGCGCAGGCGACCACCGCGATGCCCAGCGTGGCGGCGAACAGCCGCATCGGGGCGCCGACCATCCAGAGCAGGCCGAACAGCATCCCGACCAGCACCATGGTGGTGCCCATGTCGCCGCCGATCATGATCAGCAGCATCAGCAGCACGGTGCCCGGCACCAGCGGCACCAGCAGGTGCTTCCACTGGTCCAGCATGTGGGTGCGCTGCTTGCGGGCGAGCAGGTCGGCCCCCCACAGCACCAGCGCCAGCTTGGCGAACTCGGACGGCTGGACCTGGAAGAAGCCCAGGCTGATCCAGTTCCGGTTGCCGTTGACCTGGGTGCCGATGCCGGGGATCGCGACCAGCACCAGGCCGGCCAGCACGCCGAACAGCACCGGGTAGGCGAGCGCCCGCAGCCCCTTGACCGGCGCCCTCGCCAGCAGCATGGCCAGGGCGGCACCGAGCAGCAGGGCGACCAGCTGTTTGCGGAAGAAGAAGGTCATCGGCAGGTGGTTGTCGGTCACCACGCTCTGCGAGGCGGAGAAGACCATCACCAGGCCGAGCACGACCAGCAGCAGGGCCGAGCCGAGGATCAGGTAGTACGGCGTCAGCGGCCGGTCCAGGGTGTACCGGAAGCGGGCCCGGAAGGCGCGGGCGCGGGCGATCGGCCCGGCCGACTTGAAGGTGGTGGTGGTCGCCGAGATCAGCTTGAGCGGGGAGGACCGCTCGGGCGGGGCGGTGGTACCCGCCTTGCCGTCACCCGCCACGATCCCCGCTCCCCTCGTCCGCCCGGACACCCCCGGCCCGGCTACCGCCCCAGTTCCCTTACCGCTGCCGCGAAGAGGTCGCCGCGCTCGCCGTAGTCGGTGAACATGTCCATCGAGGCGCAGGCCGGCGCCAGCAGCACGGTGTCACCCGGCCGGGCGAGCCCGGCGGCCGTACGGACCACCTCCGCCATCGCCACCGCGCCAGTCTGGCCCGCGGCCGCCTCGATCACCGGGACATCCGGCGCGTGTCGCGCCAGCGCCTGGCGGATCAGCTCGCGGTCCTCGCCGATCAGTACCGCCGCCCGCAGCCGCTCGGCGGCGCCCACCACCAGGTCGTCGAAGGTGGCGCCCTTGGCGAGGCCGCCGGCGATCCACACCACCGGCCGGTAGGCGGCCAGCGAGGCCGCGGCGGCGTGCGTGTTGGTGGCCTTGGAGTCGTCGATCCAGGTGACCTCGTCGACCTGGGCGACCTCGGCGATCCGGTGCTTGTCCGGGTGGAAGGCGCGCAGGCCGTCCCGGACCGACTTGGTGTCGACCCCGTAGGCCCGGGCCAGGGCGGCGGCCGCGAGGGCGTTGGTGATGTTGTGCGGCGCGGGCGGCTGGACGTCCTCGACCGAGCCGAGCTCGGCGGCGTTCTTCTGCCGGTCCGCGACGAAGGCCCGGTCGACCAGCAGCCCGTCGACCACCCCGAACTGGGAGAGGCCGGGGGCGCCGAGGCCGAAGCCGATCGCCCGGCAGCCCTCCTCGACGTCGGCGGCCCGGACCAGCTCCTCGGTGACCGGGTCGGCGAGGTTGTAGACGCAGGCGACCTGGTTGCCCTGGTAGATCCGGCCCTTGTCGGCGGCGTACGCCTCCATCGAGCCGTGCCAGTCCAGGTGGTCGGGGGCCAGGTTGAGCACCACGGCCGAGTGCGGGCGCAGGCTCGGCGCCCAGTGCAGCTGGTAGCTGGAGAGCTCGACCGCGAGCACGTCGTAGGGCTCCTCGGCGAGCACGGCGTCCAGCACCGAGACGCCGACGTTGCCGACGGCGGCGGTGCGCCGGCCGGCCGCGCGGAGGATCGAGGCGAGCATCTGCACGGTGGTGGTCTTGCCGTTGGTCCCGGTGACGGCCAGCCAGGGGGCCGGCTCACCGGTCTCCGGCAGCGGACGGCGCAGCCGCCAGGCCAGCTCCACGTCGCCCCAGACCGGGACGTCGGCCAGTGCGGCCTCGGTGAACAGCGGGCTGGTGGGCGCCCAGCCGGGCGAGGTGACCACCAGTCGGGTGCCGGCCGGCAGGGTCTCCCCGTCGCCGAGGCGCACGGTGACGCCCTCGGCCGCGAGTTCGGCGGCCTTGGCCTGCTGGGCCGGCCCCTCGCTGCCGTCCACCACGGTCACCTGGGCGCCGAGGCCGTGCAGCACCCGGGCGGCACTGATCCCGGAGAGGCCGAGGCCGGCCACCACGACCGGCAGGCCCGGCCACTCGGGGTTGGGGGTCATCCGGCTACCCATCCTGCGTAGAAGAGTCCGAGGCCGACCGCGACGCACAGGCCCTGGATGATCCAGAACCGGACCACGATCAGCACCTCGCTCCAGCCCTTGAGTTCGAAGTGGTGCTGCAGCGG
Source organism: Kitasatospora sp. NPDC049258 (assembly GCF_040678895.1). Classification (NCBI taxonomy): domain Bacteria; kingdom Bacillati; phylum Actinomycetota; class Actinomycetes; order Kitasatosporales; family Streptomycetaceae; genus Kitasatospora; species Kitasatospora sp. NPDC049258. The sequence goes on along the minus strand of NZ_JBFAQT010000008.1, from coordinate 36,405 downwards.
CGCCATCTTGAAGACCCGCTTGCCGGTCATCCGGAACGAGCCGACCTGGATGATCACCGAGAGGGTGATGACCACGAACAGGCCGCCCAGCAGGGCGAGCAGCAGCTCGGTGCGGGAGCAGATCGCCAGGCCGGCCAGCGCGCCGCCGAGGGCGAGCGAGCCGGTGTCCCCCATGAAGATCTTGGCGGGCGAGGTGTTCCACCACAGGAAGCCGAAGCAGGAGCCCATCAGCGCGGCGGCCACGATGGCCAGGTCGAGCGGGTCGCGGACGTCGTAGCAGTTGGCCGTCGCGGTGATCGCGTACGCACAGCTCTGGCTGTACTGCCAGACACCGATGAAGGTGTACGCACCGAAGACCATCACCGAGGCGCCGGTGGCCAGGCCGTCCAGACCGTCCGTCAGGTTCACGCCGTTGGACATCGCGGCGATCATGAAGTAGGCGAAGATGACGAACAGCACCGGGCCGACCGACCAGCCGAAGTCCCGGACGAAGGACAGGTGCTGGGAGGCCGGAGTGAGGTCGCGGCCGTCCTTGAACTGGAGCGCCAGGATCGCGAAGGCGAGACCCACCAGGGACTGGCCGGCCAGCTTCGCCTTGGCCCGCAGGCCCAGCGAGCGGCGCTTGACCACCTTGATGTAGTCGTCCAGGAAGCCGACCAGGCCCAGACCCGCCGTCAGGAACAGCACCAGCAGGCCGGAGGCGGTGGGCGACTCGCCCGTTATCGCCTTGGTCGCCGCGTAGGCGATCAGCGTCGCCAGGATGAAGGCGATGCCACCCATGGTGGGCGTGCCGCGCTTGCTGTGGTGGGCCTTGGGGCCGTCGTCGCGGATGTACTGGCCGTAGCCGTGCTTGGCCAGCAACTTGATCAGGACCGGGGTCCCGAGCAGGGACAGCACCAGGCCGATCATGCCCGAGAAGAGGATCTGCTTCACTGCGCGGCTCCGTCCGAGAGCAGCGCCTCAGCGACCTTTTCCAGACCCACCGATCGGGAGGCCTTCACCAGCACCACGTCCCCCGGCCGCACCTGACTGCGCAGCAGCTCGACCGCCGCGTCCGCGTCGGACACCAGCACCGACTCCTCACCCCACGAACCTTCGTTCCTCGCGCCCAGTTCCATGCAGGCCGCGTCGCGTCCGCCGACCGCCACCAGCTTGGTGACGTCGAGCCGGACCGCGAGCCGCCCGATGGCGTCGTGCTCGTCGAGGCTCTCCTCGCCGAGCTCCCGCATCTCTCCGAGCACCGCCCAGGTACGACGGCGCTCCGGGCCGCGGCCCGCCATCGTCGCGAGTGCCCGCAGCGCGGCCCGCATCGAGTCGGGGTTCGCGTTGTAGGCGTCGTTGACGACGGTGACACCATCGGCCCGGTCGACGACCTCCATGCGCCAGCGGGACAGCGCTCCCGCCTCGCCGAGGGCTTCGGCGGTGTCGTCGACGGACATCCCGAGCTCCACCGCCACCGCTGCGGCGGCGAGGGCGTTCGAGACGTGGTGCTCACCGTACAGGCGCAGCTTCACGGGTGCGGAACCGGCTGGGGTGACAAGCGTGAACGATGGCCGTCCGGTGTCGTCCAGGCGAACGCCCTCCGCCCTGATCCCGGCCTCCCGGCTCTCGCCGAAGAACACCACCCGGGCCTTGGTCCGCTCGGCCATCGCCCGCACCAGCGGGTCGTCCGCGTTGAGGATCGCGATGCCGTCGCCGGTCAGCGCCTCGACCAGCTCGCCCTTGGCCTCGGCGATGGCCTGCTTGGAGCCGAACTCGCCGACGTGCGCGGTGCCGACGTTGAGCACCACGCCGACGGTGGGCGGCACGATGCCGGTCAGGTAGTCGATGTGGCCCTTGCCGCGGGCGCCCATCTCCAGCACCAGGTGCCGGGTGGTGTCGGTGATCCGCAGGGCGGTCAGCGGCATGCCGATCTCGTTGTTGAACGAGCCGGGCGGGAAGACGGTCTCGCCGCGGCGCTGCAGCAGCTGGCCGATCAGGTCCTTGGTGGAGGTCTTGCCGGCCGAGCCGGTGAGCGCCACCACGGCGGTGTCCCGGGCCCGATCGACCACCGCGCGGGCGAGCCGGCCGAGGGCGACCACCACGTCGTCCACCAGGATCGCGGGCACGCCGACCGGCCGGGAGGCCAGCACGGCCACCGCTCCGGCGGCGAGGGCGCGCTCGGCGTAGTCATGGCCGTCCACGTGCTCGCCGAGCACGGCGGCGAACAGGCCGCCCGGCTCGACCAGCCGGGAGTCGACCACCACGGCCCCGGTGACCGGCGCCTGGGGGTCGGCGCCGTCCAGGGTGCCGCCGACCGCCGCGGCGGCCTCGGCCAGGGTGAGTGCGATCACCGGTCCACCTCCTGAAGCTGAACGATGGCCTCGCGCAGCACCTCGCGGTCGTCGAACGGCCGCACCTCGCCTCGGACGTACTGCCCCAGCTCGTGGCCCTTGCCGGCGACCAGCACCGCGTCACCGGCGTGCGCCCGGGCCACCGCCAGGCCGATCGCCTCGGCCCGGTCGGGTACCGCCAGCACCTCGCCGCGCTCCGGCTCGGGCACCTCGGCGGCGCCGGCCAGCATCGTCGCCAGGATCGCCAGCGGGTCCTCGGAGCGCGGGTTGTCGCTGGTCAGCACGGCGGTGTCGGCGAGCCGGGCGGCGATCGCGCCCATCGGCCCGCGCTTGTACGGATCGCGGTCGCCGCCGCAGCCCACCACCACGTGCAGCCGGCCCTTGGTCACCTCGCGCAGCGACTCCAGCACCGCCTGCAGCGCGTCCGGCTTGTGCGCGTAGTCGACCACGGCCACGTACGGCTGGCCCGCGTCCACCCGCTCCAGCCGGCCGGGCACCCCGGGCACAGCGGCCACGCCCGCGACCGCGGCGGCCAGCGGCACCCCAGCGGTGGCCAGCGCGGCGATCGCGCCGAGCGCGTTGGCCACGTTGAACGGGCCGGGCAGCGGCACCGAGGCGTCGGCCCGGGCGCCGTCGGGTCCGGCCACCTTGAAGGTCGAGCCGGCCGGGCCGAGCTGGACCTCCAGCGCCCGCCAGTCGGCGGCCTCGTCACCCAGCGCGGAGAAGGTCGTCATCGGGATCGGCGCCTCGCCGGCCAGTCGGCGGCCGTACGCGTCGTCCAGGTTGGCCACGCCGCGGCGGGCCTTGTCCGGCTGAAAGAGCCGCGCCTTGGCGCGGAAGTAGTCCTCCATGTCCGGGTGGAAGTCCAGGTGCTCCGGCGTGAGGTTGTTGAACAGCGCCACGTCGTAGACCACGCCGTCGACCCGGCCGAACACCAGGGCGTGGCTGGAGACCTCCATCACCACCGCGTCCGCGCCCCGCTCGCGCATCACCGCGAGGACGCCGTGCAGGTCGGTGGACTCCGGGGTGGTGCGCTCGCTCTTGATCCGCTCGTCGCCGACCCGCATCTCCACGGTGCCGATCACCCCGGGCAGCCGGCCGTCGCCGCGCAGACCGCCCTCGACCAGGTAGGAGGTGGTGGTCTTGCCGTTGGTGCCGGTGAGCCCGATCATCAGCAGCCGCTCGCTCGGCCGGCCGTAGACCGCCGCCGCCAGCTCGCCCATGGCCGCCCGGGGGCTCTCCACCACCAGCAGCGGCGCGCCGCAGTCGGCGGCCAGCTCGGCGCCGGCCGCATCGGTCAGGACGGCCGCCGCGCCGGCCGCGACCGCGGCGGCGGCGAAGGCCGCGCCGTGGTGGTTGGCACCGGGGAAGGCCACGTACACGTCGCCGGGCCGCACCGCCCGGGAGTCATGGGTGATACCGGTGACCTGCGGCCCGTCGAGGGGCTCCAGGCCCAGCAGTCGGGCGACCTCGGCGAGCGGCATCGCCGCCTCCTGGGTGGGACGGGGCGGGCTCGCGGAGATTTGATCGGGTTTCGGCACGGCGGGCAGGCTATCGGCCGAAGTGCCCCCAGGGCCAAAACGGGGGGAAGCTTTCTGCGCGCCCGGCTCCTCGGCCCCGGTGGTTTCGGTACCTACGGGGCGCGGTGTGCCGGTGCTGCGGTCCGGGGCGTTGCTCATCAGGGCTTCCAGTCGACGGGCAGGTTGGGCGCGTCGCTGCCGCTCGGCGGTACCTGCAGGGACTTCAGGGTGAACTCCATCACCTGCTTGAACACCGGCCCGCAGAGCTGGCCGCCGAAGTGGCCGTTGACCGGGTCCTGGATCACACAGGAGACCGTCACCCGGGGCTGGTCGGCCGGGGCGAAGCCGATGAAGGAGGCGGTGTAGCCGGAGTACTTGCCGGTCTTCGGGTCCACCCGGTTGGCGGTCCCGGTCTTGCCGGCCACCCGGTAGCCCGGGATGGCCGCCTTGGTGCCGGTGCCCTGCTCGTCGGTGACCACCGACTCCAGCATCTCGGTCAGCGTCTTCGCGGTCTGCTCGCCGACCACCCGGGAGGTGGGCGCGGCCGGCGCCGGGGTGTACCGGCCGTCCGGCCCGGTGGTGCCCATCAGCAGGCTCGGCTGCACCCGGACCCCGCCGTTGGCGATGGTGGAGAACACCGAGGTGGCCTGCAGCGCGTTGACCGACAGTCCCTGGCCGAACGGGATGGTGAACTGCTGCGAGCCCTTCCAGTCCTCCGGCTTGGCCAGGATGCCGCGGGTCTCGCCGGGGAAGCCGAGCCCGGTGGGCCGGCCGATGCCGAACCGGTCCAGGTAGCCGGCCAGCACCCGGTTGGACTCGGCCTGGTCCGCGCCCAGCGTCTCGGCCGCCTCGATGGTGCCGATGTTGGAGGACTTGGCCAGCACGCCGGCCAGGGTCAGGTACCAGGTCTCGTGGTCCACGTCGTCGTGGAAGACCCGGTCGGAGCGCTGCAGGGTGTTGGGCACGGTCACCCGGGTGTCCCAGGTCGCCTTGCCGGTGTCCAGCACCGCCGCCATGGTCATCAACTTGGCGGTGGAGCCGGGCTCGTAGGCGTCCTGGAGGGCAGCGTTGCCGAGCTGGTCGGACTTGGCCGCCGACAGGTCGTTGGGGTTGAAGCCGGGCGAGGTGGCCATCGCCAGGACCTGGCCGCTCTTCACGTCCTGGACCACCACGTAGCCCTTCTCCGCACCGGCGTTGGCCACCTGGTCGGTGATCGCCCGCTGGGCCGCCCACTGGATGTCGGGGTGCAGGGTGAGCCGCAGGTCGGCGCCGGGCACCGGGTCCTGCCGGCTGCCGCCCGCGGTGGCGACCATCCGGCCGCCGGCCGAGGCGTAGGTGGTCCGGCCGGGCTGCCCGGCCAGCTCCGGCTGGTACTGCAGCTCCAGCCCGCCGGTGCCGACGCCCTCGGAGTTGACGAAGCCGACCAGGTTGGCGGCCAGTCCGTCGGCCGGGTAGACCCGGCGGCTGCTCTCGGTGCTGGCGATCGAGGTCATCGGATTGACGCAGGCGGCGTCGAGGTACTGCCGGCCGCCCTGCTCGGCGGGCTTGCCGAGCAGCTGGCGCTGGCCGCGGCAGGCGGCGGTGTCGGTCTGCTTGGCCAGGGTGCTCCTGAGCTCGGTGATCCGGTTCTTGACGTCCGGGGTCTGCCGGAAGGCCAGCGGCGCGTACTGGCTCTTCGGGTTCTTGGGGTTGAGGTGCAGCGCGGCGGCCAGCTTCTCCTTCGGCTGTCCGAGGATCGGCGCGAGCAGCGCGGCGGCCTGCTCCGGCCCGTCGGCCACCCGCAGCGCGGCCGGGGTGAGCAGGGTCGGGTCGCCCACGATGTCGTAGGCGTCCACGGTGGTGGCGAGCACGGTGCCGTCGGCGGCCGTTATCGAGCCGCGCTCGGCGGGCAGCTCCATCTTCACGTACTTGTTGGCGCCCGCGGCGGCGGCCAGCGCGTCCGAGTCGAGCAGCTGCAGCTGGACGAGCCGGCCGGCGAAGACCGTGAAGACCAGCGTCAGCGCGATGGTCACCAGGCGCAGCCGGCGCCGCGGGTCGGCCAGTCTGATCGGCCGCGACTGCGGCCGGGCGGCCGGGCGGCGGGGGGCGGGGCGGCGCGCGGCGGGCCGGCGCTGCTCGCCCGGGCGGGGGCGGGGCGCGCGCGGCCGCTGCTCCCCCGGGCGGGCGGGCCGGGTCGGGCGGCGCTCGCCCGAGCCTCGGGACGGCTGACGGGGCGTGCTCATCGCGGCGTACCTCCGGCCGGGGCTGACGGGGCGGCGGACCTGGTGGCCGGCGGCAGCGGGGCGATCTCCACCCCGCCGTCGGCGGCCGCCGGGGGGGTCGGCTGGGCCGAGGGCTGTCCGGAGGGCGGGGCGCTCGGGCCCGGGCTCGGCTGCGGGGTGCCCGGCTGGGCGGCGGCCGGGGTGCCCGGCTGCTGCCACAGCCCGTTGTCCGTGCGCTTCACCGGCGGGCCGTCCTGGGCCTGGCCCGGCTTGCCGAGCACCGAGCCGTCGTCCTTCAGGAAGGCCGGGTCGCCGCCGGGCACCATGCCGAGCTCGCGGGCCCGGCGCTCCAGCGCGTCGGGGGCGGAGTACTGGTCGATCTGGTGCTGGAGCGACTGCTTGCGGTCCGTCAGCTCGGTGGTCTGGCGCTTGAGCCGGGAGAGCTCGAAGGAGTTCTCGTTCAGCGCGGTGTTGAGCGTCAGCAGCCCGAGCAGCCCGGCCGTCAGCAGCGCCACCACCAGCACGGCGAACGGGGTGCGCCCCCGGATCTGCCGGGCGCCGGGGCGCACGGTGATCCGCGCCCTGCCGCTCTGCCCCGGGAGCCGACCGCTCCCCCAGGCCCCCTGGCCGGCCACCGGCACCGCTGCCCTCCCTCTCGGTCTTCCGCACTCGCCTGCGGGCCCCTGCGGCCCGATGCCGACGTTCCCTGCTCCGGCGCGCCCTTCGGCTGGCGAGGAGCGGTGGGGTCAGCCCCGGTTTTCCCTGATCCTCTCCGCCACCCGCAGCCGCACGGGTGCGGCGCGCCGGTTCTCCTCGATCTCCTGCTCGGTGGCCAGTTCGGCCCCCCGGGTGAGCAGCTTCAGCCAGGGCTGGTGCTCCTCCGGGATGATCGGCAGCCCGGGCGGCGCGGTGTTGGTCGCCCCGGCGGTGAGGTACTGCTTGACCAGGCGGTCCTCCAGCGACTGGTACGACATCACCACGATCCGCCCCCCGAGGGCCAGCGAGTCCAGCGCGCCCGGGATGGCCCGGTCCAGCACCTCCAGCTCGCCGTTGACCTCGATCCGCAGCGCCTGGAAGGTGCGCTTGGCGGGGTTGCCCCCGGTGCGCCTGGTGGCGGCGGGGATGGCGTTGCGCACCAACTCGACCAGACGCGCGCTGTTGGTGAACGGTTCCTTCTCGCGCTCGCGCAGGATCACCGAGGCGATCTTGCCGGCGAACCGCTCCTCGCCGTAGACCTTGAGGATCCGGGCGAGCTGGCCGTGGCTGTAGGTGTTCAGCACCTCGGCGGCGCTCAGGCCCCGGGTCTGGTCCATCCGCATGTCCAGCGGGGCGTCCTGGGCGTAGGCGAAGCCGCGCTCGGCCTCGTCCAGCTGCATCGAGGAGACGCCCAGGTCGAACAGGATCCCCTGGACCTGCGGGATGCCGAGGTCGGCCAGCACCTGCGGGATCTCGTCGTAGACGGCGTGCACCAGGGTGGCCCGCTCACCGAAGGGGGCGAGCCGCCGGCCGGAGAGCTCGAGCGCGGCCGGGTCGCGGTCCACCGCGACCAGCCGGACCTCGGGGAACTGGGTGAGCAGGGCCTCGCTGTGGCCGCCGAGGCCGAGGGTGGCGTCCACCACCACCGCGCCCGGCGCGGCGATGGCGGGTGCCAGCGCGTCCACGCAGCGCTGCAGCATCACCGGGACGTGCTTGGGTGCCGGAGCGTCGTTCGTCATTGCGCGGTGGCGCCCTTCCTCGGTGCGGCCGCCCGGGACCGGACGGCTGCTCCCATTCTGGCCCACCGGGCCGCGACGGCGGGACGCCGCCCGTGGTCCCCGCCCGCTCACCTGGGGAAGAAGGGGCCGCCAGGCACCGGGGAAGGTGTGCCGGGAGGCCAGGAGCGGGTGGAGGCCGCGGGCGGCGCACGGGCCGCAGCGACCGGCTGGGGAGACACAGTTGACGATCTGTGCGGACTGTGCTCCAGCGCGCCGCCAGCCTATCGCGGGCCGGAGGCCAGTCAACGGTCCGCACCGGCGAGCCACCCGGGCGGAGGTATGGATTCCCGCAGGTCGGGGCGGGCGCACTGGCGGTCCGGGGAACAGGCGCACGGCGGGGCTCCGCGCCGGACAGAACGGCGCAATCCGGTCCCGCGCCGCCGACCGGCGACTCGAATTCCGCTATGGGCTCGGTCACAGCCGGGGTTCAAGGGGTGACCTGCTGTCCCACGGGCGCGGAAATCCTATTACCGTCATCCCCATGACAGTGACCCCCGACCGGCCCACGCCGACCGCCGCTGCCACACCCACCGCGTCGATCATCGACCGCTTCGTCGAGGCCAACCGCACCTACGCCGTCGACTTCCGCGACGGCGGCATGGACGCCCGCCCCGTCCAGAAGGTCGCCGTGGTCGCCTGCATGGACGCCCGCCTCGACCTGTTCGCCGCACTGGGTCTGGAACTCGGCGACGCCCACATCATCCGCAACGCGGGCGGGGTCGTCACCGACGACACCATCCGCTCGCTCACCATCAGCCAGCGGGCGCTGGGCACCAGCTCGGTGGCCCTGATCCACCACACCGGCTGCGGTCTGCTCGGGCTGACCGAGGACTTCCGCCGGGAGCTGGAGCTTGAGGTCGGCCAGCGCCCGCAGTGGGCGGTGGAGTCCTTCGTGGACCTGGACGGCGACGTCCGCCAGTCCATGCAGCGGGTCCGCACCTCGCCCTTCCTGCTGCACACCGAGGACGTCCGCGGCTTCGTCTTCGACGTCCACACCGGACTGCTCCGGGAGGTGCAGAACTAAGCCGCCACCGCTGCGACCAGCCCATCAGTCCCCCGACCCGGCCGACGACGTCCGGGTCGGCGATCATTTCGGGGACGAACCGGGACAGGGCACCGCTTGTCACCCGCCGACCTCGCCGCCCGCTCCGGCGGCCCGGGCCCGAAGGGTGACTTCTGCCCGGCCGACAGGGGAGAATGCGCCTGCGGACCGGACCCCGAACCACCTGGGGCGGTCCGGCCACGAGCCCGCCGGCGCGGTTCCCCACGGAACCGGCCGGGTGTCCGGGCCCGTGTCATCGGGGTGGGCGGGGCCGTGACGAGGCCCGGCATGTGAACGGCCAAATGGGAGCAACGGGTGACGACCTACAACGGGCAGAGCGCAGCGGGGACATCGCCCACGGCGGGCCCCGGCGGGCACCGCGAGAAGGCGGGCCTGGCGGAGCTGGCCGAGGTGGCCGGGCGGATCCGCGGCTCGGTGGAGAGCGTGATCGAGGGCAAGCCGGAGGCCGTCCGGATCGCCCTGACCGTCCTGCTGGCCGAGGGCCACCTGCTGCTGGAGGACGTGCCGGGCGTGGGCAAGACCATGCTGGCCAAGGCGCTGGCCCGGTCGGTCGACTGCACCGTTCGACGGATCCAGTTCACCCCCGACCTGCTGCCCTCGGACGTGACCGGCACCAACGTCTTCGACCAGCACCAGCGCGACTTCGAGTTCCGGCCGGGCGCGATCTTCGCCCAGATCGTGGTCGGCGACGAGATCAACCGCGCCTCGCCCAAGACCCAGTCCGCGCTGCTGGAGTCGATGGAGGAGCGCCAGGTCACCATCGACGGCACCAGCTACGAGCTGCCCTCGCCGTTCATGGTGATCGCCACCCAGAACCCGGTGGAGATGGAGGGCACCTACCCGCTCCCCGAGGCCCAGCGCGACCGCTTCATGGCCCGGATCTCGATCGGCTACCCGAGCCCCGACGCCGAGTTCGCCATGCTCGACCTGCACGGCGGCGCCAACCCGCTGGACGACCTGCTGCCGGTCGCGCACGCCCACGACATCCTCAAGCTGGTCGAGCTGGTCCGCACCGTGTTCGTCTCCGACCCGGTCCGCCGCTACGCCGTCGACCTGGTCGGCGCCACCCGCACCTCCCCCGAGCTGCGCCTGGGCGCCTCCCCGCGGGCCACCCTGCACCTGGTGCGGGCCGCCCGCGCGGCCGCCGCGCTGGACGGCCGGGACTACGTGCTGCCGGACGACATCCAGGCGCTGGCCGTCCCGGTGCTGGCCCACCGCCTGCTGCCCACCGCCGAGACCCAGCTGAGCCGGCGCACCGCCGAGCAGGTGGTGCTCGACCTGGTGGCGCGGCTCCCGATCCCGCGTCCGCAGGGCCGTTGAGATGCCCGGGTCGGAGAACCCGTCGGGGCTCAGGTCGGGCCTGCGCGGCCTGACCACCCGCGGCCGGTCCTTCCTGGCCGCCGGCGCCACCGCGGCGCTCTGCGCGTTCCTCTTCGGGCAGGACGCGCTGTTCCAGATCGGCATCCTGCTGGCGGCGCTGCCGCTGGCCTCCGCCGCGCTCCTGCTGCGCACCCGCTACCGGGTGGCCAGCGGGCGCCGGCTCAGCCCGCACCGCGCGGCGGCCGGCCAGGAGGCCCGGGTGCACCTGCGCCTGGACAACGTCTCCCGGGTGCCCACCGGGCTGCTGCTGCTGGAGGACAAGGTCCCGTACGTGCTCGGGCCGCGCCCGCGCTTCGTGCTCGACCGGGTCGAGCCGCGCGGCTTCCGGGAGGTCTCCTACCGGGTCCGCTCGGACCTGCGCGGCCGCTACCCGCTCGGGCCGCTCCAGTTGCGGCTGTCCGACCCGTTCGGGATGTGCGAGCTGACCAGGTCCTTCGCCGCCTCCGACGTGCTGACCGTGGTGCCGCAGGTACAGAGCCTGCCGCCGGTCCGGCTGCCGGGCGAGTGGTCCGGCCAGGGCGAGAGCAGCGCCCACGCGCTGGCGCTGGCCGGCGACGACGACGTGATCCCGCGCGAGTACCGGCACGGCGACGACCTGCGCCGGGTGCACTGGAAGTCCACCGCGCGCTACGGCGAGCTGATGGTCCGCCGGGAGGAGCAGCCGCTCAAGGCCAAGGCCACCGTGCTGCTCGACACCCGCGAGATCGGCCACCGGGGCAGCGGCCCGGCCTCCTCCTTCGAGTGGGCCGTCAGCTGCGCCGCCTCGGTCGGGGTGCACCTGGCCGAGCGCGGCTACCAGATCAGGCTGCTGACCGACACCGGCCACCTGGTGCCCGAGCCCGGCATCGGGGTGAGCACCGTCGGAGAGGCCACCGGGCTGCTGCTCGACGCGCTCGCGGTGGTCGAGCACTCCGACGGCGGTGGGTTCTCCCGGGCCGAGGAGGCACTGCGCCTGGGCGGCGAGGGCCTGCTGGTGGCGATCCTCGGCTCGCTGGACGAGGAGCAGGTCACCCGGCTGAGCCGGCTGCGCCGCCGCAGCGCGGGCGCGGTGGCCTTCCTGCTCGACACCGGCTCCTGGTCCGGCCTGCGGCAGCTGATGCCGGACGGCCCCGACTCCGAGCTGGACGAGCAGACCAAGCGGCTGCGCCTGGCCGGCTGGACGGTGCTGCCGGTCAGGGCCGGCGACTCCGTACCGCAGCTGTGGCGGTCGGCCGACCGCACCGAGGGCTCCGGCCGGGCCGGCAGCTCCTCCCCCTACCGAGACGAGGTGGGCCGATGACCACCCGGGCCAAGTTGACCGTGTTCGCCGCGCTGGCGACCACGCTGGTGACCTTCAGCCTGATCCCCGTGCTGCACCCCAGCGGCTGGGTGGCGCACGCGATCCTGCTGATCGCGGCCGCCGGAGCGATCGGCGCCGGCCTGCGGCGGCTGCCGATGCCCCGGATACTGGTGCTCCCGCTCCAGCTGCTGGCCGTGGTCTACCTGGTGATGCTGGGCTTCGTGCAGTCCTCGATGACGGCCGGCCTGCTGCCCGGCCCGAGGGCGCTGGACGCGCTGGGCAGCGTGCTCGCCCAGGGCGGCACCAACATCCAGGAGTACGCGATCCCGGCACCGGCCACCGCCGGTCTGCGGCTCATCGTGGTCGGGTCGGTCGCCCTGGTCGCCGTCCTGGTGGACGCCGTCGCGGTGACCTACCGGCGGGCGGCCGCGGCCGGTCTGCCGCTGCTCGCGCTGTACTCGGTCGGCACCGGGCTGTCCGGCGACACCGGTGCGGCCTGGCTCTGGTTCCTGCTGGCCGGCGCCGGCTACCTGGCGCTGCTGCACACCGAGGGCCAGGACCGGATCTCCCGCTGGGGCCGGGTCTTCCACGGCACCGGCCGCGACGGCGCGAGCACCGTCACCCACGGCGGCCGGCAGGCCGGCGTGATCGCGCTGGCCGTGGCGCTGCTCGTCCCGCTGCTGGTCGGCCCGGTCGGCCTCGGCCTGGTCAACGGCTTCGGCGGCCACGGTACGGGCGGCAGCGGCGGCGCGGGCGGCGGTCTCAAGGCGCTCAGCCCGGTGGTCACCCTGGCGGCCAGCCTGAAGAGCAACGACAACACCGTCCTGTTCAACTACGCCACCGACGGCCCGGACGCGGACGAGATGTACCTGCGGGTCGCCGCGCTGGACGACTTCGACGGTGTGGAGTGGAAGTTCGGCGACCAGTCCCTGACGCCGCTCAGCTCCTCGCCCTTCCCGCCGCCGGACGGGCTGTCGCAGAACGCCACCCCGGCCACGGTGCACACCAGCGTCCGGGTGACCGACAGCCTGAGCAGCGACTGGCTGCCGATGCCCTACCCGGCCACCGCCGTCAAGGCACCCGGCCGCTGGCGCTTCGACCCGGTGACCCGGATGGTCACCGGCGAGAACGGCCAGAAGTCCAACGGCCTGGCCTACGAGGTCACCAGCCTCGACGTGCGGACCACCGCCGACCAGCTGCGGGCCGCGCCGGCGGCGTCCAAGGAGATCATCGACCGGTACCTGCGGCTGCCGGACAACCTGCCGCCGGAGGTGAAGGCGACCGCGCTGACGGTCACCGCCGGTCTGAACAACCCGTACGACCGGGCGCTCGCGCTCCAGACCTGGTTCACCAGCGGCCGGTTCACCTACTCCACCAAGATCGACGCGGGCACCGGCCCGGATGCGATCAAGAAGTTCCTGGAGACCCGCGAGGGCTTCTGCGTGCACTTCGCGGCGACCATGGCGGCGATGGCGCGGTCCCTGGGCATCCCCGCCCGGGTCGCCGTCGGCTTCACCCCCGGTCAGGACCTGGGCGGCCACAACCGCCAGGTCCGCAGCCTGGACTACCACGCCTGGCCCGAGCTGTTCTTCCCGGGCACCGGCTGGACCAGGTTCGAGCCCACCCCCAGCCGCGGCTCGGCCCCGGTCTACACCCGGGACAAGAACGCGCCGGAGCCGACCTCGCCGACCCAGCAGCCCACCACCGCCGCGACCGACACGGCCACCCCGACGGCGTCCGCCAACAGCTCCTGCGACGCCAAGCTGCGCCGGATCGGCGAGTGCGGCGACGACCGGCCCACCGCCGCGGCGGGCGCCGGCCGGCAGGACTGGTGGACCAGCCCGCCGGTACTGGCCTCGGCCGGGGTGACGGCACTGCTGCTGGCCCTGCTCGGGACGCCGATGGTCTGGCGCTCCCGGATCCGCCGCCGGCGGCTCGGCACCGGCCGCTACCGCGCGGGCGCCGAGCGGGTCGAGCTGACCGACGCGCAGGTGCTCGCCGCCTGGCAGGAACTGGTCGACTCGGCCTGGGACCTCGGCATCCCGCCGGACGACGCCCGCACCCCGCGCCGCACCGTGCAGCGACTCACCGAGACCGCCGAACTCGGCGCCGAGGCGGCCGCGGCGGCCGGGCGGGTGGCACTCGCCACCGAGCGGGTGCTGTACGCCCGCGAGCTCGGCCCGCTGACCGCACTCGGACCGGACGTGCGGACCGCCCGGGAGGGCCTGCGGGCCCGCACCGGCCGGCTCGGCCGGCTCCGCGCGGTGCTGCTGCCGGCCTCGATGGCCCGGGTCTGGTGGCGGGCCGCCGACCGGGTCATGGCGTTCCGTCAGGCCACCCGGGAGCGGGTCGGCCGAGTGGTCGGCACGGTCCGGTCCGCGGTCACCCGGCCGTTCCGGCGGGGCTGACCGGGCACAGCGAACGGACCGCGAGGGCGGGCAGTCGGTCGACTGCCCGCCCTCGCGGTCCGTGTGCTCTGCGGTCCAACCGGCGGCCGCCCCGGACTCCGCGCTCCGGCCCTGGTCTACAGGCCGTCGTGCTCGTCCCTGCGGCGCTGCCAGCGCTGCTCCATACGATCCATGACGCCGGCCTTGCGGCGCGGTGTCGAGGCTGTCCTCGGGCCGGTGTGGGACCCGATCGGGCCCCGCCTCCAAGCGGTGACGGCGAGGACTGCACAACCCAGCATCACCAGGAACCCGACCACGCTCACCCAGATGAGCTGGGCGACCATGCCGCCCATCAGCAGCGCGATGCCCGCCACGAACCCGGCGGCGGCCAGGTAGACCCTCCGACGGGTGTAGGTGCGCAGCCCGGTTCCCTCAAGCGCTGACGCGAACTTGGGATCTTCGGCGTACAGCGCTCGCTCCATCTGCTCGAGCAGTCGCTGCTCGTGCTCCGAGAGCGGCACGGAGTCCTCCTACTCGTCGGTCGCGGGGCGACCGGTCCGCCACCCCTGGCTGGCCCTGTGTGGTCCATATGCCCCAAGGGTCCGGGTGTCATGCTTTCCGGCTTTACCCAGATCATACGGTCCAGCGGCCTGCTTCGGCGTGGTCAATCCAGCGTGGCTCGGGACACTTCGGCGCAGTGCCCGCACGCTGCCCAACGCCGCAGGCCGGGGACAAGTGCCCGAGTCGGCGGAATCACCCCGTCGGGCCGCCGCCGGTCCGTGGACGAAGAACGGGCGAAGGGCGGGCGGCGGGCGGGCGGCGGGTGGGCGGCGGGTGGGCGACCTGCGGTGGACGTGCGGGGGTGCGGCCCGCCGGCCGGGCCTCAGGCCAGCTCGGCCAGCAGGTGCAGCTGGGTGGCCACGGCGTGGAAGGCGGGCTGCTCGGCGGCGGCCAGCTCCAGCTTCAGCAGCGCGTCCATGGCGCCGGGCTCGGTGTCCACCAGGACGCCGGGGACGAGGTCGGCGAAGACCCGGATGCCGTGCACCGAGGAGACCCGCAGCCCGGCCGCGGAGGCGAGCCCCGAGAGCTCCTCCCCGGTGAACCGACGGGGCATCGGATCCCCCACGCCCCAGCGGCCGTCGGTAGCCTCCAGCACGGTACGGGCCTCGGCGAAGTGGCCCGCCAGCGCGCGGGCCAGCACGGCACCGTTGCGGTTGGCGGCGAGCAGGCTGACCAGGCCGCCCTTGCGCAGCGTCCCGGTGAGGCTGCCCAGGGCCTCCGCCGGGTCGTCCACCACCTCCAGCACGCCGTGGCAGAGCACCGCGTCCACCGAGCCCCGGTCGACCAGCTCGGGGAGGGTCTGGGTGTCGCCCTGCACTGCCCGTACCAGCTCGGTGACACCGGCCTCGGCGGCCCGGCGCTCCAGCGCGAACAGCGCGTCCGGGCTCGGGTCGACCACCGTCACCCGGTGCCCCAGCCTGGCCACGGGCACGGCGAAGTTGCCCGTGCCGCCGCCGGTGTCGAGGACGTCCAGCACCGGCTGGTCCAACTCGGCGACCCGCCGCTCCAGAGCCGCCCGCACCACCTCCCAGACCACAGCGGTACGCAGGGCACTGCGGGGACGAGTCGGGTACAAGGGTGGACTCCTCGGGCGCGGGTGGTTTCGCCGGACGGCTCCACCTTAGACCGACCGGCCCGCACCACTTCGGCGCCGCCCTGCGGCGCCGGTGTCAGCCGGCCTCCTCCAGCGGCAGCGGCTGGGCCGGCGGGGCCGGCGACAGCCCGAGCAGGCGTTGGACGATCCGCAGGTAGAGCGCGGTGTTGCGGATCAGGTCGTCCGCGTCCCGCGCGGTGGCGGCGCCGGTGATACCGGCCTCGGCGGCGGCCCGCCGGCGGGCCCCGGCGGCGAAGTACACCGCCCACTCGGCGAGCTCGGGGGCGACCTCGGGCAGCAGCTCCCAGGCGCTGCGGATGGCCTGGCGGCGGCGCGGGTGGCGCTCCGGGCGGCCGTGCACCGCCAGCACGGCGGCCGTGGTGCGCAGCGCGGCCAGGTGGGCGGTGGCGTAGCGCTCCAGCGGATCCTGGAGCGCCCGGGCCTGCTCGAGGGTGCGGTGGGCGTGCCGGAGCAGGTCGAGGGCGGCCGGCGGGGCGGTGGCCCGGCGGGGCACGGGGTGGACGTCGCTGCCCCGGGCGTGCGGCAGCAGCGCCGCGGCGGGCCGGGGCGGCGAGGTGGCGGGCGGCGAGATGGCGGGCGCGCTGGGCAGCGGGGTGGCGGGCAGTTGGTCGGCGACAGGGCGGCGGGTGACGGGCTCAGGACGACTGATGGTCATGGTCTCCCCCGGTCCGAGGCGAGTGCCCGGGCCGGGCGGCCCGTGCCCCTCCATCGTGAACCGCACCACTGACAGTCCGGCCGACCGTGCGGCCCCGAAGCGTCCCGCGCTGAGGCGGGCGGGGGCGGTGCCGGGCCGGTCGACTCCCCTGTGGCCGACCGACCCGGCACCGCCCCCGGACCCCCCACGGGCCCCCTCGGGCCCCCCTCGGCGCCCCCGCCGGCCGCTCCCCCGGGGCGGCCGCGCCCCGCACACTCTGCCGTCCGCGCAGGTGGGAGGCCATCCGCTGAGGTACTCAAGTGCCAAACTGAGTATCCGTACTCATTTCGGCCGCCGGCCCCGGGGACGGGAACCGCACGGGCCCGGGGCACGTCCTGACAGCGCCGGGCCCGTCGCGGGTACGGTGTGGCCCGGCCGGCCGGCGGGCGGCGCAGGCGAAGGGGAGCGCAGGGTTGAGCATCATTCCGTTGGTCTTCACCAGCGGCTGGGCGAGCGGGATCAACGCCTATGCCGTGGTGCTGCTGCTGGGCCTGTTCGGCCGCTTCGGCGGCGCGGACAGCGTGCCGCCGGTGCTGGAGCGCACCGACGTGCTGGTCGCGGCCTGCCTGCTGTTCCTCTGCGAGGCGGTCGCCGACAAGATCCCGTACGTGGACACCGTCTGGGACGGCATCCACACCGTGATCCGGCCCGCCGCGGGCGCCACGGTGGCCGCGCTGATGGCCTCGCACGACCCGGGCTCGCTGGGCGAGGTCGCCGCCGGGGCGGTGGGCGGCACCACCGCGCTGGTCAGCCATCTGGTCAAGGCCTCGCTGCGGATGGCCGTCAACACCTCCCCGGAGCCGGCCTCCAACATCATCGTCAGCCTGCTGGAGGACCTCTCGGTGGCCGGCGTGGTCACCCTGGCGATCTTCCACCCCTGGGTGGCGGCCTCGGTGGCCGCGGTGCTGCTGGCGCTCGGCGTGCTGCTGGTGCTCTTCGCCGTCTCCCGGATCCGCCGCTTCCTCCAGCGCCGCAAGGAGCGCCGGGCCGCCCGGACGGCCACCGCCCCCGCGTACTGACCCGCCCGTCCGGCGGGCCGCCCCGCGCGGCCTGGGCCGTGTCTCACAATTCCCGCCGGGCGTGCGAATTGTGGACACGGCCTAGGATCTTCTGCCATGGCACGGATCGTCATCATCGGCGCAGGAATGAGCGGGCTCGCCGCCGCCGCCCGGCTGGCCGCTGTCGGGCACCGGGTGACGGTCTGCGAGGCCACCGGCAGCTACGGCGGCGCCCTCGGCCGGTACGAGCGGGACGGCTTCGCCTTCGACACCGGGCCCGGCCTGCTCAGCCTGCCGGCCGTCTACCGCGACCTCGCGCTGAAGACCGGCAAGGAGCCGCTGGAGCAGCTGGTCGAGCTCGTCCCGGTCGATCCGGAGAGCCGGCACCTGTTCCCCGACGGCACCGAGGTGCTGCTGCCCAACGCCTCCCGCGGCGGTGTCGGCCAGGCCCTGGACGCGGCCTTCGGCGCGGGCTCCGGCGCGCGCTGGGGCGAGGTGATGAACCGCGGCCGGGCGGTCTGGGAGGCCACCCGGCGCCCCCTGCTGGAGGAGCCGCTCCCGGCGGAGACGGCCCCGCTGCACACCGACCCGTACCCCCGCCCGCCGCGCCGCGGCCTGGCCCGGCTGCGCCGCCCGGGCGCCTGGACGCTGGCCGACGTGGCCCGCGAGGAGCTCGGCGGCCACCCCGACCTGGCCCGGCTGCTGCACGAGTACGCGCTGCGGCACGGCCTGGACCCGCGCGAGGTGCCCGCCGGGGCCACCGTGCTGCCGTACATGGAGCAGTCCTTCGGCGTCTGGTACGTCCGGGGCGGCCTGCGGGCGCTGGCCGAGGCCGTGTACCGGCGGTGCGAGCTGCGCCGGGTGGAGTTCCGGTTCGACACCCCGGTGACGGAGATCCTGACCGACGGCGGGCGGGTGAGCGGGGTCCTCGCCTCGGGCACGCGGCTCGACGCGGACCTGGTGGTCGCGGCCGGCGGGCACGAGGAGCTGGTGCCCGCCGGGCCCGGCCGCCCCAGCCCGGGCGCCCGGGTGCGGCAGCTGAAGGTGCTGCTCGCGCTGCGCGGCGGCCGCCCGCCCGGGGCGGTGCACCGCACGGTGGTGCACGCCGCCGACCAGCGGCGGGAGTGGGAGCAACTGTTCGACGCGCCGGGCACACCGCCCGAGCTGCCCACCGTCGAGGTGCTGCGCCCGGCGGACGGGGCGCTGGTGCCCGACCGGGAGCACGAGGCGATCACCCTGACCGTGGCGGTGCCCGAGCAGGTCGGGCCGGACGACCTGGACGGCTACCCGGAGCACCTGCTGGACCACCTCGCGGCGGCCGGCCTGGACCTGCGCGAGCGGATCCTCTGGCAGGAGCCGCGCATCGGCGCCCCGCTCCCGGCACCGGCCCTGGCCGGCGCGGGCGGCGCCTACCTCGGCGTCCCCAACCAGGCCGCCCTGCCCGGTCTCCACCTGGTCGGCGGCGCGGCCCATCCGGGCGGCGGGCTGGCCAGGACGGGGATGTCCGCCGCGGTCACCGCCGGCCTGATCGGGCCGGCCTGAGCGACCCGGGCCGGGCTCAGCCCTGCTGCTGATAGTCCCAGGGCTGCGGCTGGTACTCGGCGGCCGGCGGGTACTCCGGGCCCGGCTGCTGCGGGATGCCCGGGTACGGCTGCTGCTGGTACTCGCTCCAGGGCTGGACCGGCTGCTGCTGCGCCGCGTACGGGTCCTGGTACTGCGCCTGGGCGTACGGGTCCTGGTACTGGGGCTGGTACTGCGGCTGCCCGTAGGCGTCGTACTGGTACCCGGGCTGCTGCTGCCACTGCTGGTCGGCGTACCCGGCCTGCTGGTACTCGGCCTGGTAGTAGGGCTGCTGCTCCTGCTGCTGGTACGCCGCGGGCTGCTCGGCGTAGACGCCGTCGTCCGGGCCCAGCTCCTGGTACTGCTCGTAGGCGTACGGGGCCTCGGTCTCCTCGGCCTCGACCGGGCCGACCTCGCCGACCGGCGCGGGTGCCGCGGCCGCGGCGGCCATCGCGGCCGCGCCGCCGGTGACGGCGCCGAGCAGCGGCACCTTGGCGAGCGGGCCCGGCAGGGCGCCGTCCGGCCTGCGCAGCGACCAGCCGACCGGCCGGCCGCGCTTGACGGCGAGCGTGACGAAGGCCTGGCCGAGTGCGAAGGTGGCGGCGCCGGCCCCTATCACCAGGACCGAACCCAGTTGCATCCCGGCGACCACGCAGCCGAACCCGGCGAGCGCCACGGCCCGCCAGACCAGCGGGGCCCGGCTCTGCAGCAGCAGCTCGGCCACCAGCCAGAGCGCCACCAGCGCCAACGCGACGTACAGCAGCAGGTATCCGATGCTCATCCCCGCTACCTCCAGTCGCGTGACGCGCGGTTGCGGGCGACTGTACCGGTTCCCGGCCGCGGGCCCCACATCCCCGCACGGCCGTCCCGGCCGCCCGGCGGCGGCCGGGAGGTGGCGGGGTGCGCACCTCAGCGCTGGTGCAGCCCGAGGTTCTGGTAGATCTCCAGCGTCGAGGTCGAGTGGTTCAGCGTGATGAAGTGCAGGCCCGGCGCACCCTCGGCGAGCAGCCGCTCGGACATCGCGGTGGCGTGCTCGATGCCGATCGCCCGCACCGCCTCCGGGTCCTCGGCCGCGGCCAGGAACCGCCGCTCCAGCTCGACCGGGAAGGCCGAGCCGGACAGCTGGGGGAAGCGCTCCAGCTGCTTGATGTTGGTGACCGGCATGATCTCCGGGATGATCGGCGTCGGACACCCCGCCGCGGCGACCCGGTCGCGCAGCCGCAGGTAGTCCTCCACCTCGAAGAACATCTGGGTGATCGCGTAGTCGGCGCCGGCCCGGCACTTGGCGACGAAGTGCCGGATGTCGGAGTCCCAGTCCGCCGAGCGCGGGTGCATCTGCGGGAAGGCGGCCACGCCCACGCAGAAGTCGCCGATCCCCTTGATCAGCTCGACCAGCTCGTAGGCGTAGGTGACGCCCTGCGGGTGGCGGACCCACTCCCCCATCGGATCGCCGGGCGGGTCGCCGCGGACCGCCAGGACGTTGCGGACGCCCTCGTCCGCGTACTGGCCGATGATGTTGCGCAGCTCGGCGACCGAGTGGTCGACGGCCGTCAGGTGCGCGACCGGGGTCAGCGTGGTCTCGGTGGCGATCCGGCCGACCAGGTTGACCGTGCGGCCGCGCGAGGAGCCGCCGGCGCCGTAGGTCATGCAGACGAAGTTGGGGTCGAGCGACTCGACCCGGCGGATCGCGTCCCAGAGCCGGCGCTCGGCGGCCTCGCTGCGGGGCGGCATGAACTCGAAGGAGAACGAACGGTCACCTGCCGCCAGCAGATCGCGCACGGTCTGCGCACGGTCGGTCCTGGTGGAGGGAATCCCGAGTGCCATGCTCGCAGGTTAGCCGGGATCCGGAGAGGCCGACCAAACGAGGTCCACGGAATGAGACACCGTCCGAGACGCCGGTTCGCCTCCGATCCATCGCCGATCCGGGCCCGGATCCACCGTGGCGAGAAGCCTTTCGAACACCCCGATAGTCTGATTGGCAGCCAATCGATCCGGAGTCTCCCGTGCGTTCGCCCAGCGGTCTGCCCACCCACCCCATCGACGCGGAAGCCGTACGCGAGCGCGTCAACGCGGCCCTCGCCGAGTTCATGGACGGCCGCACGGCCCTGCTCGCCGGCATCTCGCCCCAGCTGGGGCCGGTCTCCGGCGCGCTGCGCGACTTCCTGCTGGACGGCGGCAAGCGGCTCCGCCCGGCCTTCTGCTACTGGGGCTGGCGCGGGGCCGGCGGGTCCGCCGACGACCCCGGGATCGCCCGCGCGGCAGCCGCGCTGGAATTGCTCCAGGCGAGTGCTCTGGTGCACGACGACCTGATGGACCGCAGCGACACCCGCCGCGGCCTGCCCTCCGTGCACCGCCGCTTCGAGGCCCTGCACCGCACCAGCGGCTGGCGCGGCGACCGCGAGCAGTACGGCGCCTCGGCGGCGGTGCTGCTCGGCGACCTGCTGCTGATCTGGTGCGACGAGCTGTTCAACCGCTCCGGGCTGGATCCGGCGGCCGTGCGGCAGGCCAAACCGGCCTTCGACCTGATGCGCACCGAGGTCATGGTCGGCCAGTACCTCGACGTGCTGGAGCCGGTGGCCGGCGACTCGGCCGACCAGCAGGCCCTGGAGCGGGCGCAGACCGTCCTGCACTACAAGTCGGCGAAGTACACCATCGAGCGCCCGCTGCAGGTCGGCGCGCTGCTGGCCGGGGCGGGCCCCGAGCTGGTCGAGGCGTACGCGGCCTTCGGCCTGCCGCTGGGCGAGGCCTTCCAGCTCCGGGACGACCTGCTCGGCGTCTTCGGCGACCCGGCGGTCACCGGCAAGCCGGCCGGCGACGACCTGCGCGAGGGCAAGCGCACCCTGCTGGTGGCACACGCCATGCGCGGCCTGCCGCCCGCCGAGGCCCGCCACCTGGACCAGCGGCTCGGCGCGCCCGACCTGACGGCCGAGGAGATCCCGGTGCTGCGCGGGCTGGTCGAGCGCAGCGGGGCGGCCGAGCTGGTGGAGAAGCGGATCGACGAGCTGATGCACCGGTCGCTGGCCGCGCTGGAGGCGGCCCCGCTGGCCGAGGGCCCGGCCCGGCCGGTCCTGCTCGCGCTGGCCGAGGCCGCCACCGTCCGCACCTACTGACCGGTCAGCTCTCCCGGAGCCGGCGGGCCAGCTCGGCGGCGGCCGCGCCGGGGTCGTCGGCCGCGGTGATCGCCCGGACCACGACCACCCGGCGGGCGCCGGCGGCCAGCACCTCGTCGAGGTTGCCCAGGTCGATGCCGCCGATGGCGAACCACGGACGGTCCGTCACCCGCTTCGCCGCGTACGAGACCAGGCCGAGGCCGGGAGCGTGCCGGCCGGGCTTGGTCGGGGTGGGCCAGACCGGGCCGGTGCAGAAGTAGTCGACGCCGGGCTCGACCAGGGCGGTGTCCACCTCGGACTCCGCGTGACAGGACCGGCCGACCAGCACCTCAGGGCCGAGGATCGCCCGGGCGGCCGGGACGGGCAGGTCGTCCTGGCCGAGGTGCAGCACCTGCGGCCGGGCGGCGTGCGCCACGTCGGCGCGGTCGTTGACGGAGAACAGCCGGCCGTGCCGGCGGGCGGCCTCGGCGAAGACCTCCAGGTACTCCAGCTCCTGCTTCGCCTCCAGCCCCTTGTCCCGCAGCTGGACGATGTCCACGCCGCCGGCCAGCACCGCGTCCAGGAACTCGGGCAGGTCGCCCTGCTCCCGGCGGGCGTCGGTGCACAGGTAGAGGCGGGCGTCGGCGAGGGCGGCGCGCGGGTCGGCCGTCACAGCAGCATGGCCTGGGCGCGGCGCTTCACCTCGGTGCCGCGGTTCTCCCGCAGTGCCTGGATCGGGCTGCCGGGCAGCGACGGGTCCTCGGTGAACATCCACTCGAGGATCTCCTCGTCGTTGAGCCCGCAGTCGCGCAGCACGGTCAGCGTGCCGATCAGGTGCTTCACCGGGCCCTCGGGCTCGATGAAGGCGGCGGGCACCTGGAGCGAGTTGTTCGGGCCGCGCCGGACGGCCAGCAGGGTCCGGTTCTTCACCTGGTCACGGACCTCGGTGATCTGCACCCCCCACAGCTCCGAGATGTCGGGCAGGTACAGCCACGCGGGGACAAGGGCTTCAATCTTGGGATCAATGGTGCTCACGCCCCCAGCCTGCCACCTCCGGCGCCCCGGGCGCACCTGTCACCCGCTCAGGCCACCGCCGCCTTGAGCTGGACGGACGGATCCGCGGCGAGCGCGCGGTCCGGCACCGCCCGTGCGGCGATCAGCCGGCGGGCCTGGTTGAGGTCGCGCGGCCGGTCCACCGACAGGGCCGCCACCAGCACACCGTCGCGCAGCCACAGCACCGTCCAGGACGGCTCCTCGGGCGAGCCGCGGTGCAGCAGCTCGTCCGAGTCGGCGTGCCGGCCCGCGTACTGCACCATCCGCCCGAACTGCTCGGACCAGAAGTAGGGCACCGGGTCGTACGGCGTCCGGGAGCCGAGCACCGAGGCCGCCGCCGCGCCGCCGGACTGCAGGGCGTGGTCCCAGTGCTGCACGGCCAGCCGGGTGCCGGTGCGGGCCGAGGGGTAGCTGACGCAGTCGCCGGCCGCCCAGACGCCGGGGGCGGTGGTGCGCAGCCGCTCGTCCACCAGGACCGCGCCGGAAGGGTCCAGCTCCACCGCGGAGCCGGCCAGCCAGCCGGTGGCGGGGCGGGCGCCGATCCCGACCAGCAGCTCGTCGGCGTGCAGCCGGGTGCCGTCGGTGAGCACCACCGCCCCGGGCTCGGCCGCCAGCACGCCGACGCCGCGGTGCAGCGCCACCCCGGCCGCCGCGTACCAGCCGGCCATCACCGCGCCGAGCGCCTCGGGCAGCGCACCGGTGAGCGGCGCCGGGCCGGCCTCCACCACCGTCACCTCGCAGCCCAGCTGCCGGGCCACGGTGGCGGTCTCCGCGCCGATCCAGCCCGCCCCGGCCAGCACCAGCCGCACCCCGGGCCGCAGCCGCTCGCGCAGTGCCAGCGCGTCGTCCAGGGTGCGCAGCAGCCGGGCGCCGGGAGCGCCGGGCAGCGGGCGGGGCTCGGCGCCGGTGGCGAGCACCAGCGCCTCGTACGGCAGCTCGCCGGCGTCCGTGCGCAGCACCCCGGGCTCCAGGGCGAGGGCCCGGCGGCCGGGCAGCAGCTCGACGCCCAGCTGCTCCCAGTCGATGTCGAAGGCGGTGTCGTCGACCGTGCCGAGCAGCACGTTCTTGGACAGCGGCGGGCGGTCGTACGGGCGGTGCGGTTCCTCCCCGAGCAGCGAGATCCGGCCCTCCCAGCCCCCGCGCCGCAGGCCCAGCGCGGCCTGCGCGCCCGCCATGCCCGCCCCGACCACGACCACTCGTCCGGTTCTCTTCAGTTCGACCACCGGGTCAGCCTATCCACCGCCGTGTCCACCCCCCGTACGCACCTTCGGGCTGGGGCGCACCCGGCGTTATGGTGGACGGACACCTCACACGGGAGCCCGGCGCACCGGGCTGAGAGGCGGGCTGCGGCGGCCTGCGACCGTCCGAACCTGATCCGGGTCATGCCGGCGAAGGGAGTATCGACTTTGGCACGGACACCTGACGTCCTGGTGATCGGCGGCGGGATCATCGGCCTCGGCGTGGCCTGGCGCACGGCCCAGCGCGGGCTGGCGGTCGCCGTCCTCGACCCGGCACCCGGCGGGGGCGCGGCCCAGGTCGCGGCCGGCATGCTGGCGCCGGTCACCGAGCTGCAGTACGGCGAGGAGCCGCTGCTGCGGCTGGGCATGGCGTCCAACGAGCGGTACGCGGCCTTCGCCGCCGAGCTGACCGAGGTGACCGGCCTGGACACCGGCTACCGGCCGACCGGGACGCTGGCGGTGGCGCTGGACTCCGACGACCGTGCGGAGCTGCGCGAGCTGCTCGCCTTCCACCAGCGGCTCGGCCTGGAGTCGCACTGGCTGACCGGCCGCGAGTGCCGCCGGCTGGAACCGATGCTGGCCCCGGGCGTGCGCGGCGGCCTCCAGGTGACGGGCGATCACCAGGTCGACGGGCGGCGGCTGTCGGCGGCCCTGCTGGCCGCCTGCGAGCGGGCCGGCGTGGTGCTGCACCGGGCCGAGGCCGTCGAGCTCCTGGTCGCCGACGGCCGGGCGAGGGGTGTACGGCTGGCCGACGGCTCGCGGCTGACGGCTCCTCGGCTGGTGCTGGCGGCCGGCTGCCGCAGCCACCTGCTGCCCGGCCTGCCGGCCGGGGTGCTGCCGGCGATCCGCCCGGTCAAGGGTCAGGTGCTGCGGCTGCGGATCCCCGGGCCGTACGCGCCGTTCCTGTCCCGCAACGTCCGGGCCGTGGTGCGCGGACAGCACATCTACCTGGTGCCGCGGGCCGACGGCGAGCTGGTGATCGGGGCGACCAGCGAGGAGCTGGGCCACGACACCACCGTCACCGCCGGCGGGGTGTACGAGCTGCTGCGCGACGCGCACGAGCTGATCCCCGGCATCACCGAGCTGCCGCTGGTGGAGACCGGCGCCGGGCTGCGGCCCGGTTCGCCGGACAACGCCCCGCTGCTCGGCCCGACCGCGCTGCCCGGCCTCGCCGTGGCGACCGGCCACTACCGCAACGGCGTGCTGCTCACCCCGGTCACCGCCGACCTGCTGGCCGAGCACCTGGCCACCGGGGCCGTGCCCGAGCTCGCCGCCCCCTTCACCCCCAGCCGCTTCACCGCAGAGGTCCCGTCATGAACCAGATCCCGCTCACCGTCAACGGCGAGCCCCGCGAACTGCCCGCCGCGACCACGCTCGCCGAGGTGGTGGCCCAGCTGAGCAAGGCGCCCTCCGGGGTCGCCGCGGCGCTCAACGAGGCCGTGGTGCCGCGCGGGTCGTGGGCCGAGACCGTGCTGAGCGCGGGCGACCGGGTGGAGATCCTCACCGCCGTCCAGGGCGGCTGAGCGCGATGGCCGACGACCTGTTCACGATCGCGGACGCCACCTTCACCTCCCGCCTGATCATGGGCACCGGGGGCGCCCCCAGCCTGGAGGTGCTGGAGCAGGCCCTGCTGGTCTCCGGGACGGAGCTGACCACCGTGGCGATGCGCCGGGTCGACCCGGGCACCCAGGGCTCGGTGCTCGACGTGCTGACCCGCAACGGGATCCGGGTGCTGCCCAACACGGCCGGCTGCTTCACCGCCGGCGAGGCCGTGCTGACCGCCCGGCTGGCCCGCGAGGCGCTCGGCACCGACTGGGTGAAGCTGGAGGTGATCGCGGACGAGCGCACCCTGCTGCCCGACCCGATCGAACTGCTGGACGCCGCCGAGACGCTGGTCGACGACGGCTTCACGGTGCTCCCGTACACCAACGACGACCCGGTGCTGGCGCGGAAGCTGGAGGACGTGGGCTGTGCGGCGATCATGCCGCTGGGCTCGCCGATCGGCTCCGGCCTGGGCATCCGCAACCCGCACAACTTCCAGCTGATCGTGGAGAACGCGGGCGTGCCGGTGGTGCTGGACGCGGGCGCCGGCACCGCCTCCGACGTGGCCCTGGCGATGGAGCTGGGCTGCGCGGCGGTGATGCTGGCCTCGGCCGTGACGCGGGCTCAGGACCCGGTGCTGATGGCCGAGGCGATGCGCCGCGGGGTGGAGGCCGGCCGGCTCGCCCACCGCGCCGGGCGGATCCCGCGCCGCTTCCACGCCGAGGCCTCCTCGGCGATGGCGGGGCGGGCCGAGCTCGACGTCCGCGAGCGCCCCGCCTTCTGAGCGGGCGACGGGTCTCAACTTCGGCACAGACTGCCCGCTCCGGCCGGGCTCCCCGGCCGCCCGGGGGGCCGCGCCCCTACACTCCTCTGGTGGACATGACGCTGCGCGATCCCCTCATCGGAACCCTGCTCGACGGTCGGTACCGGGTCGAGCAGCGGGTCGCCGCGGGCGGAATGGCCACCGTCTACCGGGGGCTGGACACCCGGCTGGACCGGGTGGTGGCGCTGAAGGTGATGCACCCGTCGCTGGCGGGCGACAGCGACTTCACCGAGCGCTTCATCCGCGAGGCCAAGGCGATCGCCCGGCTCGCCCACCCGAACGTGGTGAACGTCTTCGACCAGGGCGCCGACGGCCAGGCGGTCTTCCTGGCGATGGAGTACGTCCCCGGCAGCAATCTGCGCGACGTGCTGCGCGACCGCGGCGCGCTCTCGGTGCGGGCGGCACTGGACGTCCTGGAGCCGATCCTGGCCGCGCTCGGCGCGGCGCACCGGGCCGGTCTGGTGCACCGGGACATCAAGCCGGAGAACGTCCTGATCACCGAGGGCGGCATGGTCAAGGTCGCCGACTTCGGCCTGGTCCGGCTGCTCTCCGGCACCGACGGCGCGGTCACCAGCACCACCGAGGCCGGCACCGTGCTGGGCACCGTCTCCTACCTGGCGCCGGAGCAGATCCGGCAGGACCCGACCGACCAGCGGGTGGACGTCTACGCGGCCGGCATCCTGCTGTACGAGCTGCTCACCGGCGCCAAGCCGCACACCGGGGACAACCCGGCCCAGGTGATGTACCGCCACCTGCACGAGC
Organism: Kitasatospora sp. NPDC049258; assembly: GCF_040678895.1. Taxonomy (NCBI): domain Bacteria; kingdom Bacillati; phylum Actinomycetota; class Actinomycetes; order Kitasatosporales; family Streptomycetaceae; genus Kitasatospora; species Kitasatospora sp. NPDC049258. The sequence goes on along the minus strand of NZ_JBFAQT010000008.1, from coordinate 9,054 downwards.
ACGTCCCGGCCCCCTCGCTGTCCGCGCCGGCCGTCGGCCCCGAGCTGGACGCGATAGTGGCCGCCGCCACCGCCCGCGACCCGCAGGACCGGCCCTGGGACGCGGTCGAGCTGCTGGCGACCCTGCAGCGGGTCCGCCGCCGGCTGACCCAGGCCCAGCTGGACGCCGAGCCGCCCGCCTCCTCGCGGCTCACCCCGCAGTACTCCACCGGCGAGGTCACCTCGGTGATCGCCCCGCCGGTGGAGCGCACCAGCGTGCTGGAGGTCCCGCCGGACCTGCTGCCGCAGCGGCCCCCGGTGGACGAACCCGCCTCGCACCGCACCGTGCAGCTGCGCGCGGTCCGGCCGCCGGGGCGGCCCCGGCGCTCGCGCAAGCCGTTCGTCTGGGCCGCGGTGGTCGCGGTGGTGCTGGCCATGGTCGGCGTCGCGACCTTCACGCTGTCCGGCGCGGTGTACACGAAGATGCCGAGCGTGCTCGGGCAGAGCCAGGCGCAGGCCCAGGCGACACTGGACAGGGCCGGCCTGCACGGCACCTACACCCAGGAGTTCAGCGAGTCGGTCGAGGCCGGCCAGGTGATCTCGACCGATCCCGGTGTGGGGCACAAGCTGCGCAAGAGCGACTCGGTGAAGGTCAGGGTCTCCCGCGGCCCGGAGCGGATCCCGGTGCCCGACCTGGCCGGCAAGCCGCTGGAGGCCGCCCGCAAGGCGCTCACCGATGCCCGGCTGACGCCCGGGACGGTGACCGAGGCCTTCAACGACACGGTGCCCAAGGGCGCGGTGGTAAGCGCCTCCCCCGGCACCGGTCAGCCGCTCTCGGTCGGCGCCCCGGTCGCGCTGGTGGTCAGCAAGGGCATGGTCCCGGTGCCGAACGTGGTCGGGCTGGACAAGGACGCGGCCACCAAGGCGCTCACCGACGCCGGCTTCAAGGCCCAGGTCACCGGCCGTGACCCGTTCGGCCTGCTGAACACCGTGAACAAGCAGAGCCCGGCCGCCGGCCAGCCCCGCCCCCAGGGCTCGACGGTGACGCTCGACTTCAGCCTGTTCTAGGCAAAGAACAGATCATCTTTGGGCAATACCTTCACCTGAACCGCTCCGGGGCAGCCGCTCGCGGCCTGATCGGCTGCCCCGGTCCGGTAACTTGACGCACCGTCCGAACGTGAGTTCAGCACGGGGAGAGTCATGAGTACGGGGTACCAGGTCCAACCGGACGCACTCGATCGATACGCCTCGGCCTTGGAGCAGGCCGCCCAGCAGGTCGCGCAGATCATGAGCTCGCTGGGCTCGGTCGACGTCCCCGAGGACGCCTTCGGCAAGCTCCCCGACTCCCACGGGTTGGCTGCCTCCTACCAGGAGCACCACGACGCGGACGTGCAGAACTGCGCCGATCTCGCCCAGCTGCTGGCGGAGACCGCCGAGGGCCTGTCCGGCACCGCCGAGAACTACCGCGCGCTGGACGCCGAGCTGGCCGACGCGATCGGCGGTATCCCCGCATGAGCATGCCGAGCGAGCAGGGCGCCTCCGACGCCTACGCCTGGACCAGGCAGTCCGCCCGGCCCGACTTCCCGGCGATACCCGAGGCCAAGAGCCCCGACCGGGAGGGGATCAGCGGCGCGCTGGACGAGGCCGTCGAGTGGACCTTGGAGAAGACCGGGGTCCTGGAGTGGCTGGAGAAGGTCACCGGTGCCCCCGAGCTGCTGTCCGAGGCCGCCCACGGCTGGCGTGACCGGGCGGTCGAGCTGGCCAGGGTCGCCGACGACCTGCGGGCCGGCGCCGTTCCGCTGGCCGGGCAGTGGCAGGGCGCGGCCTCCGACAACTTCGCCCGGCACACCGCGCAGATCGTCGAGGCGGTGGACGCCACCGCCGAGGACATGAGCCAGACCGCGCAGATCCTCGGGCAGGCCGCCAAGGAGTGCGAGCTGGCCGAGGAGACGGTGATCCACCTGATCTCCGAGCTGATCGACCTGCTGATCGCCCAGCTCGCCACCAGCTTCATCCTCGACCTGGTCAGCTTCGGCCTGGCCACCGTGGTCGACGCGCTGGTCAGCGGGGCCGAGGTGGCGGTCTACGTCGAGCGGATCTCGGCCGTCTCGGTGCGGCTCGGCAAGGCGCTGGAGGAGCTGCTGAAGGCGGTCAAGGAGCTCAAGGAGGCGCAGCGGGCGGGCAAGCCGATCAAGGAGATCCTGGCCGAGGCCAAGAAGGTCCGCTCCGCCGCCGCCGACGTGCGCAAGACCGCCAAGGCACTCAGCGGCAAGAAGGGCAAGGAGGAGGGCCTGAGCTTCCTGCAGCGGCAGGCGGTCGGGGCCCCCGCGAAGATCGTCGGCAAGGGGCTCAAGGAGCTCGGCATCGACAAGAAGTGGACCGGCCCGCTGAAGGACTACGCCAAGGACGAGGACGGCCGCCGGTCGCTGCTGGACGACGGCGACGAGGCACCGCCCGCGTACCACGTGGACCGCGGCCGGATCGAGCAGGCCTTCGGATGAGCATCCCGAACGCCCCCCACCGGACCGGCCACGGCTGGCTCGCCCCCGTACTGGCCCCGCACCTGTACGCCGGCGAGCAGGTGCTGATCGCCCTCCAGTGCGACCTGGACGACCTGCTGCCGCTGCAGGTGCCGCGGGCCCACCGCCGCCGGCGCCCCGGCGGGCCGGACACCGAGAGCTGGCTCGGCGCGGCCTTCGAACAGCTGCTGCCCGCATGGCTGAATCCGTTCGCGGTCGGCTGGCACGGCCCCGCCTTCGGCCGCCGCTCCTACCGCGCGGTGCGCCGGGCCTTCCACGGCGGCTCCTGGTCCGGCGGCTGGTCCGGCACTGCGGGCGGCCTGCTCGCCGCGGTCCGCAACTCCGCCCGGCTGCGGCCGGTCCGCTGGGACGACGACAACCTCGTGCTGGCCGTCACCGGCCACCGCCTGCTACTGCTCACCGACGCTTCGACGCCGAGCCGTCCGCAGCCCGAGGAGCTGCTGGCCGCCGTCCCGAGGGGCGGCTTCCACCGCCGCCGCGAGCCGCATCCGGCCCGGCAGACCCGCCGGGTGGACCTGGCCTTCGCCGACGGCTCCTGGCTCGCGCTGCGGATGGAGCGCCCCGAGGACGTGGCCGCGCTGCGCGCCGCCCTGGACTGACCGGCGGGCCCCGCCGGCCGGTCCGGCCGGCGGGGCTACCGCAGCGGCCCGTCGCCGGGCTCCTCCTGGTACGAGAAGCGCTGCTCGGCCCAGGGGTCGGCCAGGTTGTGGTAGCCCCGCTCCTCCCAGAAACCGCGCCGGTCGGCCCGCATGTACTCGACCGCGCGGACCCACTTGGGCCCCTTCCAGGCGTACAGGTGCGGCACCACCAGGCGGACCGGGAAGCCGTGCTCCAGGGTGAGCGGCTCGGCGTTGTGGTGGGTGGCGAAGACGGTGCCCGGATCGGCGAAGTCGGCCAGCCGCAGGTTCGCGCTGTAGCCGTACTCGGCCCAGACCATGACGTGGGTGACACCGGGCGCCGGGGGCACCAGGTCGAGGATGGTCTTGGCGGCCACCCCGCCCCACTCGTTGCCCAGCATCGAGAAGCGGGTCACGCAGTGGAAGTCGCCCCGCACGGTGACCCGGGGCAGCGCGTGGAAGGCGGTGAAGTCCCAGCTCTGCTTCTCGGCCGAGGCGGTCGCGCCGAACACCTGGAAATCCCAGCTCAGCGGCTTGAAACGGGGCACCGGCCCGTAGTGCAGCACCGGCCAGCCGCGCTGCAGCCGCTGGCCCGGGGGGATCCGCGGGTCAGACGGCTGAGGATGTTCCGGTTCGTGCTGACCCATGCCTCCATGGTGACAGACGGCGGACGCCACACCGTGCGCGCCCCTTCTCCACGCCCCCCGCTTGACGCATATCGGACAATCCGACACATGTCCTAGTGAGTGTGAACTTACTGGAATTACGGCGCGAAACGGTGCCACGATGCCCTCAATCGCGGTAGCGCGAGTGACGCATGGGACAGGAAGGCACCGCCATGAAGGGCGACCCCGAGGTCATCGAATTCCTCAACGAGCAGCTCACCGCCGAGCTGACCGCGATCAACCAGTACTTCCTGCACGCCAAGATGCAGGAGAACAACGGGTGGACGAAGCTCGCCAAGTACACCCGGCACGAGTCGTTCGACGAGATGAAGCACGCCGAGGTCCTGACCGACCGGATCCTCTTCCTGGACGGCCTGCCCAACTACCAGCGGCTGTTCCACGTCCGGATCGGGCAGACCGTGAAGGAGATGTTCGAGGCCGACCGCCAGGTCGAGGTCGAGGCGATCGACCGGCTGCGCCGGGGCATCGTGGTGATGCGGGCCAAGAACGACGTCACCTCGGCCAACATCTTCGAGGACATCCTGGCCGACGAGGAGCACCACATCGACTACCTCGACACCCAGCTGGAACTCCTGGAGAAGCTCGGCGAGGCGCTCTACCTGGCCCAGCTGATCGAGCAGCCGGAGTCCTGACCCGCCCCCTAGGGCGCTACGCCGCCAGCGGCTCGGAGTCCGGCTCGGCGAGCCCCAGTCTGGCCGCCAGCCTGGCTGTCGGGCACGGACGGGCACCGTGCTCCCCGAGCAGTGCCTGGATCCGTCGCACGCAGGAGCCGCAGTCCGTGCCGGCCTTGCACCCCTTGGCTATCTGTCGCGGGGTGACCGCACCGGCGTCGATCTCGTCCTTCACCTGGGCCTCGGTGACCGCATGACACATGCAGACGTACATCGCGCTCTCTCCCGGTGGTGCTGGCCCGGTTGGGGGTGGACGGTACTGGCGGTACTGGCGGTGCGCGAGCAAGATCAGTAAAGCCTTGCCTTACCTCGCTAAGCCTTACCTTACCCGCGGATCGGCGCACGAAAAAGCCCCTCCCCGCTCGGATCACCCGAGTGGGGAGGGGCCTTCGTCACACCGGCGCAACCGCCGGGCCTCAGTGGCCGCGGTACATCTCCGCCACCAGGAAGGCCAGGTCCAGCGACTGGCTGCGGTTGAGCCGCGGGTCGCAGGCCGTCTCGTAGCGCTGGTGCAGGTCGTCCTCGAACACCTCGTCGCCGCCGCCGACGCACTCCGTGACGTCGTCACCGGTCAGCTCGACGTGGATGCCGCCCGGGTGGGTGCCGAGCGCGCGGTGCACCTCGAAGAAGCCCTTGACCTCGTCGAGCACGTCGTCGAAGCGCCGGGTCTTGTGACCGGTCTCGGCCTCGTAGGTGTTGCCGTGCATCGGGTCGCAGATCCACACCACCTGGGCACCGGAGGCGGTCACCTTCTCGACCAGGTTGGGCAGGTGCTCGCGGACCTTGCCCGCACCCATCCGGGTGATGAAGGTGAGCCGGCCGGGCTCGCGGTCCGGGTCGAGCCGGTCGATCAGGGTGAGCGCCTCGTCGACCGAGGTGGTCGGGCCGAGCTTGACCCCGATCGGGTTGCGGATCTTCGAGGCGAACTCGATGTGCGCGTGGTCCAGCTGCCTGGTCCGCTCGCCGATCCAGACCATGTGGCCGGAGACGTCGTACAGGTGGCCGGTGCGCGAGTCCGTCCGGGTGAGGGCGGTCTCGTAGTCCAGGATCAGCGCCTCGTGCGAGGAGAAGAACTCGACCGTCTTGAACTCCTCGGGGGCGACCCCGCAGGCGTTCATGAAGGCCAGCGCGTTGTCGATCTCGCGGGCCAGCTTCTCGTAGCGCTGACCGGCCGGCGAGTTGCGCACGAAGTCCTGGTTCCAGGCGTGCACCTGGCGCAGGTCCGCGTAACCACCGGTGGTGAACGCGCGGACCAGGTTGAGGGTGGCCGCGGAGGCGTTGTACATCCGCTTCAGCCGCTCCGGGTCCGGGATCCGGGACTCGGGGGTGAACTCGAAGCCGTTCACCGAGTCGCCGCGGTAGACCGGCAGGGTCACCCCGTCGCGGGTCTCGGTCGACTTGGAGCGGGGCTTGGAGTACTGCCCGGCGATCCGGCCGACCTTCACGACCGGCACCGAGGCCGCGTACGTGAGCACCGCGGCCATCTGCAGCAGCGTCTTCAGCTTGTTGCGGATCTGCTCGGCCGAGACTCCGTCGAAGGCCTCGGCGCAGTCACCGCCCTGGAGCAGGAACGCCTCACCGCGCGCGACGGCACCGAGCCTGGCACGCAGCTGGTCGCACTCGCCGGCGAAGACGAGCGGCGGATAGGAGGCGAGGTCCGCAAGGGTCTTGCGCAGCGCCTCTTGGTCCGGCCATTCAGGCTGCTGCGCCGCGGGCAGGGACTGCCAGGAGTGGCCAGTCCTCGATGTCTCAGTCGTCACGGTCACAGGATCAAGGCTACGGGGTGCGCCAACCCAATTGTGACCACCGCCCGCTGGATGAGACACCCGGTGGACATTGCGGTGATCCGGTTCACACCTCCGGGCGATCGGTTACGCTCGTCCCCATGAACGCGCCGCACACCCTCTGCTGGTGGTGGACCAACCCGTCGGGTGGTCCACGAATCGCGCGTCCCTGAGACGAACGACGGCCGCCCCTCGGGGCGGCCGTCGGCGTATCGAGGCTCTGACGGCCCTCCCGGACAGCGGACCGGAGCACAGCTCCCCGCCCACCTCCCCGGAAGGAAGCCGCACCCGTGACCACCAGTCCCGCCGCCCTGCTCGCCCGTCTCACCGCCCCCGGCGCCCCGGCCTTCGCCCTGCTGCACCGCCGCACCCCCCGGCTCGCCCCGGACACCGTCGAGGTGCTGCTGGGCACCGTCGGCAGCTACCGGGAGCTGGCCGACCTGCCGGTCGCGGCCGGGATCCCGGCCGACGGCCCGCGCCACGACCTGCTCGCCCTCGTCCCGTACCGGCAGATCCGCGAGCGCGGCTTCGAGGCGCACGACGACGGCACCCCGCTGCAGGCCCTCGCGGTCGAGGAGCAGTACGCCTTCGGGCTGGACGAGCTGCTCGCGGCGCTGCCGGCGGCGCCGGTCCGGCTGCGCGGCGGCGCCTTCGACATCGACGACGAGGAGTACGCCGGGATCGTCCGCCGGGTGATCGAGGACGAGATCGGCAACGGCGAGGGCGCCAACTTCGTCATCCGGCGCGACTTCGGTGCCGTGCTGGAGGGTTTCGGCACCGGCACCGCGCTCGGCCTGTTCCGCCGGCTGCTGGAGCAGGAGCGCGGCGCGTACTGGACCTTCCTGGTGCACACCAGCGACCGGGTGCTGGTCGGCGCCTCCCCCGAGGTCCACGTCCGGCAGTCCGGCGGCACGGTGGTGATGAACCCGATCTCCGGCACCTACCGCTACCCGGCGGGCGGCTCCGACATCGACTCGCTGCTCGCGTTCCTGCACGACCCCAAGGAGCTGGAGGAGCTCACCATGGTGGTCGACGAGGAGCTCAAGATGATGTGCACCGTCGGCGACCTCGGCGGCCAGGTGCTCGGCCCCCGGCTCAAGGAGATGGCCCACCTCGCGCACACCGAGTACGAGCTGCGCGGCCGCACCTCGCTGGACGTCCGGGAGGTGCTGAAGGAGACCATGTTCGCCGCCACCGTCACCGGCAGCCCGGTGCAGAACGCCACCCGGGTGATCAAGCGCTACGAGCGCGGCGGGCGCGGCTACTACTCGGGCGCGCTGGCCCTGATCGGACGCGGCGCCAGCGGCGGACAGCAGCTGGACTCGCCGATCTGCATCCGCGCGGCCGACATCGACCCCGCCACCGGCGAGCTGGTGGTCCGGGTCGGCGCCACCCTGGTGCGGCACTCCGACCCGTACTCCGAGGTCGCCGAGACGCACGCCAAGGCGGCCGGCGTGCTCGCCGCGATCGGTGCCCGGCCCGGCCCGGCCAGGGCGGGCGGCGCCGGCGGGGGCGGGCCCCGGCTGGCCGACGACCACCGGGTGCAGGCCGCGCTGGACGCCCGGCGGGCCGGACTCGCCCCGTTCTGGCTGCGGATGCAGCAGCCCGTCGCGCCGGTGGCGGGCCTGGACACCCTGGTGGTGGACGGCGAGGACACCTTCACCTCGATGCTCGCCCACCTGCTCCGCTCGCTCGGCCACCGGGTCACCGTGCTGCGCTACGACACCCCCGGGCTGCGCGCGCTGGTGGCGGCCCACCGGGGCCCGCTGGTGCTCGGCCCGGGCCCGGGCGACCCCGCCGACCCGTCCGACGCCAAGATGGCGCTGCTGCGCTCGATCACCGCCGACGCCCTGGCGGCCGCCCGGACCGGCACCCGCGGCGCGCCACTGCTCGCGGTCTGCCTCAGCCACCAGCTGACCGCCGACCTGCTCGGACTGCCGCTGGCCCGCAAGCACATCCCCTACCAGGGCGCCCAGGAGACCGTCGACCTGTTCGGCACCCGCCGCACCGTGGGCTTCTACAACACCTTCACCGCCCGCTGCACCGACGCCGACGCGGCCCGCCTCGCCCTCGACGGCATCGAGGTCGCCCGCGACCCCCTGACCGGCGACGTCCACGCCCTGCGCGGCCCGGGCTTCGCGACCCTCCAGTTCCACCCGGAGTCGGTCCTCACCCGCGAAGGCGTCGACATCGTCGCCCACCTCCTGCACACGGCCGCCACCCCCGTTTCCGGCTGACCATCCGTCAATTTTACTGCTCCGGCGTTCGATTGATGGAGGGTAAGAATCACCCCCAGCTTGTGACGCTCGGTCACGGGCAGGGGTGATTCCCGCCACAAATCGATGCCAGGAGTGGCCGATTTGCTACCTATAGACCCTCTTGATCACGATCATGATCGCCACGGAGGGTCACTCTCGGCGATTTCCCTTTGACACCCAGTTCGAGCGTCCGCGAAGCTCCGCGAGCCCGCATTAAAAGATCTTAAGAATCCGGAACTGGGACTGGGAAACAGTGGCACATTCTGAGTGGAGACGGTCCACACGCGGCTGGCTGGCCGCCGTGGCTGCCGCAGGGATACTCGCCGGTGCGGGGGTGACCCCGGCAGTGGCAGCGACGGCCGCCGGGTCTCCCTCCACGCCGGCGGCGCAGACGGCACCGGCCAAGGACGCTTCCCCCGAGGTGGCGGCGGTTGTGGAGGCGAGGCGGACCGGGAAGCCGGTCGAGGTGGCCTCGAAGCGGTCCGAGACCGTTGATGTGGTCGCGCAGCCGGACGGCAGG